>NZ_JBAGKD010000005.1:0-418719 GCF_037034205.1 Nocardia sp. SSK8 | reverse complement strand
GGTATTCACCGAAGCGGTCGTCTGCGTCACGACCCTCAGTCTATGGCCCGCGCGCGGGCACCCGAGCACGGGGATCGCCGAACGTCGGCCCGCCCACCTGGCAAGAGACACAGTTCACAGCCGTGCCCGGCGCTCGGCACCGCTGAGCGGGCGCGGTAACACCCGCGACCCGGGTGACCGATCACACAGGTATGAACACACTGCCCGTGACACCCGCCATCGCCCCGTCGAACCCGATCGAAGCGCTGCTGCTGACGCTCTCACAGCTGCTGTGCTCCCTGTCCTCCGGCGAGGGTTGCGCCGTCATCGCCTAACCCACCGACGCGGTTCCCATCCGCCGGATCGCGCCCGGCGTGAGCGGCTCGTCGAGCAAGCGGCCGAACCGCTCGACCCGGTCCTGGGCGTCCACCGCGCCGTCGAGCCAGCCGCCCAGCAGCCGGTAGCCCTCGACATACGTGCTGATATAGGCGCGCCACAGCGGCGAGGAAAGAAAACGCAGCGACTGACGCGCCCGCTCCGGCGTGGCCAGGCTCCAGCGCTGCAGGAACGCGGCCACCTCGTCCTCGCCGCGGTGCTGGTCGTGCAGCAGCAGCGCCGCGTCCTGGCGCACGCTCAGCAGTTTGGCCGAGGCGGTCGCGAAACGCTCGGCGCGTTCCCCGTCGAAACGCAGCCCCAGATCCGCATAGATCTCCTGCGCCCAGGCGCCCCAGCCCGGGCCGATGATCGACCGCAGCGCCAGATCCGCCAGCCCCTCGGCCATCAGGCACTGCGGGGTGTTCACCAGGAACAGCGTCTGCTCCTGCTCGCCCGCCGCGACCAGCCCGGCCTCCTTGCGGCAGTGCTCGGTGTGATGACCGGGGTAGGCCTCGTGCGCGATGAGCGAGGGCAGGTGGGCCATGTGCTGCTTGAGGTCGGAGTTGATGGCGACCGTGGAGTGGAAATCGCCCAGGTAGTAGTTGAATCCGGACCACGGCTTGTCGCCGACGACCTCGTAGGTGACGGTCTCGTGGTCGGGCAGCGGGTAGCGCTCGCGGACCCGCTCGCGCAGCGCGCTGGAGAACGCCTCGACGCAGGTGGCCAGCTTCTCCGGCGGGATCTCGTCGCCGCGCCGGTAGGCGGCCGCGCGCTCGGCGAGGGGTCCGTCGCCGCCGAGGACCTCGTCCATCAGGCGGTGCGCCTCGCGGTAGTCGTCGGGGTCGCCGGGGGCGATGTCGACGTCGAAGTACGCGCGCACCTCGTCGACGAAGCCGATCCGCTCACCGGCGAACTTGCGCGCCGAGCACTCCATCGCCACCAGGTGGGCGTCGAGGAACTCGGTGCGCCGCGCCGAGAGCCCGGCCTCGGGCAGGGCCGCGCGCAGCTCGACGGCGCGGCGGACCAGCTCGGCGGGTTCGGGCGCGGGCGCGTTCTCGCTGTCGCGGCGCAGCTGCGGGTCGCCGGTGTAGGCGTCGACGAAGCCTTCTTCGAGCCGGTCGAAAGCCAGTCCGAGGCGCAGGTATTCAGTGACGAGTGGAAATGACCCCATACGGAACGACCTTACGGGGTGAATCGGAAAAGCGGGTCCTACCTCGGGGTTGTTACTCGTTACCGACCAGTAGCCAAACCCCCTGTTGCGCGCGGATGGCCGATACGGAGCACAATCGCGCTATGCGGTCAGAGTTATCCCGGATCTCACTCGACGGGCAGCCCAGCTGTGCGGACGCGCCCGGACGGAGCGTCGGGTAGGTGGCACGGATCAGCGAGCCGAGCCCGTATGTGGAGTTCGACCGGAAGCAGTGGCGCACCCTGCGCAAGTCGACTCCCCTGGTGTTGACCGAGGAGGAACTGACCGGCCTACGTGGTCTCGGCGAGCAGATCGATCTGGAGGAAGTGGCCGAGGTCTACCTGCCGCTGGCCCGGTTGATCCACCTGCAGGTCGCGGCCCGGCAGCGGCTGTTCGCCGCGACGGCGACGTTCCTCGGGGAGAAGCATCCCGACAAGCAGGTGCCGTTCGTGATCGGCGTGGCGGGCAGCGTGGCGGTCGGCAAGTCGACCACCGCGCGCGTGCTGCAAGCGCTGCTGGCCCGCTGGGACCACCATCCGCGCGTCGACCTGGTGACCACCGACGGATTCCTCTACCCCACCGCCGAACTCACCCGGCGAGGCATCATGCACCGCAAGGGTTTCCCGGAGAGCTACGACCGGCGCAAGCTGCTGCGGTTCGTCACCGAGGTGAAGTCGGGCGCGGAAGTGGCCTGCGCGCCGGTGTATTCGCACGTCTCCTACGACATCGTGCCGCACGAGCAGCACTGTGTGCGCCAGCCCGACATCCTCATCGTCGAGGGTCTCAATGTGCTGCAGACCGGTCCCCGGCTGATGGTCTCGGACCTGTTCGACTTCTCCATCTACGTCGACGCGCGCATCGAGGACATCGAGAACTGGTACGTGCAGCGCTTTCTCGCCCTGCGCAAGACCGGCTTCGCCGACCCCGACGCGCACTTCCACCACTATGCCGGTTTCAGCGACGAACAGGCGACCGCGGCGGCGCGCGACATCTGGCACTCCACCAACCGCCCCAACCTGGTGGAGAACATCCTGCCGACCCGCCCGCGCGCGACCCTGGTGCTGCGCAAGGACTCCGACCACACCATCAACCGGCTGCGCCTGCGCAAGCTCTGAGCGGAGGTCCGGCGTCATCGTGCGATCGCCCGCGCGTGGTTCGATATTTCGAACGGCTGTGGGCGCAATGCACGAATACGCCGGGCCCGACCGTGCTCAGGCGGTCGGCGCGCCCAGCGAGACCACCTGCGTCGCCAGTTCCGACCGCGCGCCGCCCCGCTGCACGACGAGCACGCCGCGCGGGGTGTCGCGCGCGTCGGTGGGTTCCCCGGCGACCACCTCGATGATCGCCTCCTGGTCGCGCGGCAGCATGTCGACCACCGGATACTCGCCGACCGGCGCCCAGCCCTGCGCGGCCGACTGCAACCGGTCGACCGTGCCGGGCGCGCCGGGCACATCGGCCCACTTACGGGTGGCGACAGTGATGGTGCCGCCCGCACCCCAGCGCGGGCTGTACGCGGCCGAGCACTCGCCGGGCAGTTCCGGCAGCTCCTGCACCTCGTTGGTGGTGACGTCGATGGTCGCGACATGGCCGATGCCGCAGGACGCGCTGCGCGCGGTGGCCCCCGCCAGCACGAAGGTGTGCCCGTCCGGGCCCGCGGCGGCCGCCAGCCCCGCGTCGATCCCGGGGACCCGGCCCAGCGGCAGGATGGCGTCGGCGCCGATGGCGTACAGGTGGCTCTTCTCCCACCACAGCCCGCGCGATTCGACCCGGGCCACCAGCAGGTAGTCGACGGTGGCGGCGACCAGCCGGGCCCCGTCCCACGACCCGCCCGACAGCGGGCTCGGCGAGGAGGGCAATTCCACCTCGCGTTCCGGTGCGGCGGGCGTGGTGTCGGCCAGGTCCATGCTCATCACCTGGCCCGGATCGCGCCACCAGCCGACCACCGAGCCGCGCAGGGCGGCCACGTCGGTGCAGTCGCATTCGATCCGCGAGACCGAGCCGTCGCGCACCCCCACCGCCACCAGCGTCCGGCTCGTGGTCTCCACCGCGAAGGCGTAGCGGCCGTCGCGGGTGAAGCCCACCGCGGCCGAGGAGTAGCCGAAGCTGCCCGGCGCGCGCAGGGTGCCCGCGCCGCGGACCACCACCAGCTCGCCCTCGGTGCGGTAGGCGAACACCGGCCCGTTCGCCGCCTGTTCCTCGGCCGGGGTCAGCCGGGGCGGGGTGGGTTCCCCGGCGGTGCCGCAGCCCGCCACGAGCGCCACCGCGCCCGTCACCACCCCGAACACCGCCAGGCGCCAGCCCGCCCCTGCCTTGGTCGCACTTCCCACCAGTCACCCCTTACGCGTGTCGTCGCGGCCCGCTTCTCGCGGCAGCCTAGCCCGCGCCGGGGCCGGAGCAGGGGTACTCGGCTACAACTTCCAGGCCGCGTCGAGCCTGGTCGCCACGTCGATATTGCGCACCGCGGCGATCTCGGGCTTGCGGATCTCCTCGGCGATGTAGCGGGCGACGAAGCGGCGGATCTCGTGGTCGACGCTGGCCAGCACCCGCAGCAGCTGCCCGCGCTTGGTGGCGCTGGCGACATTGATCCGCACGTCCCCCGAGCGCGGCTCGGCGATATCGATGACCACCCGCAGCGGGTCGGCGGTGCGCGCGGTCAGGTGCAGATGCACGGTGCCGTCGACGCGGAACCGCGAGCGGTCCACGGCGAGATCGACCACCAGATCCACGTGCAGCGGGATGGTGAGCTCGAAGGAGATATGGGCGTCGATGAAGCGGAGGATGCGCGGCTGCCCCAGCTCCACTCCCGCGGTGACCTTGGCCAGCCGACCGGGCCCCACCCCGATCGGCCCGAAATCGAAAGCGGCGCCGGTGAGTTCACCGAACGCGTCGGCGATGCGCTGCTCGGAGACGGCGTATTCCAGGAAACGCCTACCGAATTCCTCATAGCTGATGTAAGAAGGCTGTTCCGGTTCCACTGGCCGCAGAGTACGCGACCCCACCGACATCACACGCCGAAACGACGGTGCCGCGCGGCGTAATCCCGTAGCGCGCGCAGGAAGTCGACGCGGCGGAACTCCGGCCAGTACGCCTCGGTGAACCAGATCTCCGAATAGGCGCTCTGCCACAACAGGAATCCCGAAAGCCGCTGCTCACCAGAGGTTCTGATGACCAGATCCGGGTCGGGTTGCCCGGAGGTGTAGAGGTTCTGGCCGATCGCGTCGACGGTGATCGCCTGCACCAGATCCTCGCCCGACTCGCCCGCGGCGATCTCGGTGCGCACCAGCGAGCGCACCGCGTCGGTGATCTCCTGGCGGCCGCCGTAGCCCACCGCGACATTCACGTGCACCCCGTCACGACCGCTCGTGCGCTCCGCGGCCACCCGCAGCCGCTTGGCGATCAGCTCCGGGAAACCGGCCAGCGAGCCGACGATCCGCACGCTCCAGTTCTGCTCCGGCGCCGACAGCTCCTCCACCACATCGGTGATCACCTCGAACAGGGTCTCCAGCTCGTCGGGATCGCGGCGCAGGTTCTCGGTGGAGAGCAGGTAGACGGTGACCATCTCGATGCCCTCGTCGGCACACCAGCCGACCAGCTCGGCGATCTTGAGCGCGCCCACCCGGTGCCCGTGGCTGACATCGGTGAACCCGTTCTCCCTGGCCCAGCGGCGATTGCCGTCGCACATGACGGCGACGTGGCGGGGATGCTGCCTACCGGCCAGCTGCTTGGACAGTCTGGTTTCGTAGATGCGGTAGGGCAGCCCACGTAACCGACCGAGTAACTCCACCGTCAGCACCCTACGCCTGGGCGCGGGCCGGGCCGCCGACCCGCGTGGCCGGGTGTGGTGGTGGGCACCTTTGTGGTGGTCGCGGCGGGTTCTGCCGTACCGTGGCGACGTAACCTACGGTTCCGTAGGTTCGGGTTTCTGGAGGTCCATGTGGAGGGTGTGCGGGTGTCCGGCGTGCCGGTCGCGCTGGTCAAGCCGCGGTTTCGGGGCTGGATCCACACCTGGGCGGTGGGGATCGCGGCCGTGGCCGTCGCGGTGCTGGTGACCTACGGCTTCGGGGTGTCGGCGACGGCGGGCTGGTCGACGCTGGTCTACGGGATCTCGGTGTGCGCGCTGTTCGGCATCAGCGCGGTGTATCACCGGGTGACCTGGCACAGCGTGCGGGCGCGGGTGCGGATGAAGCGCGCCGACCACTCGATGATCTTCCTGTTCATCGCCGGGAGCTACACGCCCTTCGCGCTGCTCGGGCTGCCCGGGCCGACCGGGCGCACGCTGCTGATCGTGGTGTGGGTAGGGGCGCTGGCCGGGGTGGCGCTGAAGCTGTTGTGGCCCACCGCGCCCCGCTGGGTGGGCGTGCCGCTGTATCTGCTGCTGGGCTGGGCGATCGTGCCGGTCGCACCGGAACTGCTGCGCAATGTGGGGGTGCTGCCGCTGGTGCTGCTCGCGATCGGCGGGGTGATCTACAGCGTGGGGGCGGTGCTCTACGCGACCAAATGGCCCAATCCGTGGCCCGACTTCGGTCATCACGAGTTCTTCCACGCCGCGACGGTGCTCGCCGCGATGTGCCACTACCTGGCCATCTGGCTGGTCGTACTCGGCTGAAACCGGCGCGTGCGCGCATCGCCCGCCCGCGCGCCTTCTATGCTCGACAGTCGTGTCACCCGTCAGCGCAGCGCGCGATATGACGGCGTCCCGGGGCGCCGCACTGGGCCGCGTGTTCGAACGGCTGGTCCGCTGGGCGCTGCAGTCCTATGTGGGGCTGGCCCTGGTCGTCATCACGGCCAATATGGTCGGCCTGGCCGCCATCTTCCTGATCTCCTGGGCGGGCGGGGTGTTCACCCGTGTCGGCACGGACTGGCACGGCGCCGCGATCGCGATCATGATCTACCCGGCCGTCGCGCTCACCGCGGGCGTCGGGATCGCGCTCTGGGATCGGCGCCGCTACCTGCGCTGGCTCGACGACAATCGCAAACCCACCCCGGACGAGGCGCGCGCGCTGGTCCGGCTGCCCGCGGCCATCACCGTGCGCGCCATCGCGCTGTGGACGCCCGGCATCCTGCTCACCGTGTGGCTGGTGGACCACTACACCGACTACCACAATGTGCCGGTGCTGCTGTCGGGCTTCGCCCTCGGCGCGCTCGAGGCGGCAGGCGTGGGCTATCTGATCCTGGACCGGCTGATCCGGCCCGCCGTGCCGATCGTGGCGGCGGTGCTCGGGCCGACCGTGCATCCGACCTCCACGGTGCTGGTGCGTGTGCTGGTCACCTGGGCGGTCTCCGGCGCGCTGCCGGGGCTGATCATCATCGTGGTGCTCAGCGACCGCTCCACGCCCGCCTCGGACCGGGTGCGGGCGGCCTGGCTGTTCTCGATCGTGGCGCTGGCGGTCGGCGCGCTGGCCACCGGGCTGCTGGCCCGCTCGGTGGCCACGCCCATGCGCGCGATGTACCGGGCGCTGGACCGGATCACCCGCGGTGAGCTCGATGTGCGGGTGCCGGTGGGCAGCACCAGCGAGATCGGGCGGCTGGAACATTCGGTCAACGAGCTGGCGGCGACACTGCGCGACCAGCTGCACACCGAGGACGTCTTCGGCAGGCACGTCGGTTCCACAGTGGCCGAGCGGGCGCTGGCGGGCAGCACCGATCTCACCGGTGACGTGCGGATCGTCTCGGCGCTGTTCGTCGACGTGACGGGCTCGGTGCAGCTCTCGGCCGAGATGGCGCCGGTCGAGTTCGTGCACAAGCTCAACCGGCTGCTGGCCACCGTCGTAGCCGCCACCGAGGACAACGGCGGCCTGGTCAACAAGTTCGCGGGCGACGCCGCGCTCTGCATCTTCGGCGCCCCCTCGGCCCTGCCCGACGACGCCACCCCCGCCCTGCGCGCGGCCCGCCGCATCCGCGACGAGGTGGTCGCCACCGGCGAGCTCGACATCGGCATCGGCGTGGCCCGCGGTCAGGTGTTCGCCGGTGACGTGGGCGCCGACACCCGCCTGGAGTTCACCGTCATCGGCGACGCCGTCAACGAGGCCGCCCGCCTCACCACCGTCGCCAAGGAAGCCCCCCGCCGCATCCTCGTCAGCGACGCCGTCTTCCAGGCCGCCACCCCCGCCGAACGCGCCAAATGGAAGCGCTACAAGGACCTCCGCCTCCGCGGCATCCCCGGCCGCACCCGCACCTGGACGGACCTGCCGCCGGTGCGCTGAAAGCGGTCCACCACCGACGCGGGCCGGAATACCGACGGACCGGACCGACGGCAGCGCCGTCGCTGGAGCACCGCGGCCGGACCGACCGAATCGCGGGCCGACCGCAGCGGACTCGCGCCGGAGCACACCGCCAGGCCGACCGAGTCGCTGACCGACCGGGCGGCCGGATAGACCGCAGCGGGCTATCGCTGCAGCGCCGCCGCCAGGTCGGCCGGGTCGGTGACCGGGAGGTCGCAGACCGAGCCTCGGCAGACGTAGGCGGCTGGGGTGCCGTTCACCAGCGGGCGGTCGGCCAGCAAGGGCGCCGTGTCCGGTGGCGCGGCGAGGACGATCGAGCCGCCCGGGGCGGCGGCGCGGGCAGTCGCGAGGAGTTCCGTCGCGGCCGAGGATTTCTCGGTGGCGGCGATGGCGATCTGGAGCGGGCCGCGGACGGCGGCTTCGGCGACCGCGAGCCAGTGGCCCGCGGTGCGGGGGGCGCGGGCGAGCAGGACGGCGCCGCGCGCCAGGGTGTGGTCGGCGAGTTCGCGGTAGCGGACGGCGTTCTCGGGGTCGGCGACGGCGGAGGCGGTGAGCAGGGCCTCGGCGAGGACCGAGGTGCCCGAGGGGGTGGCGCCGTCGATCGGGTCGCGGGGGCGGGCGACCAGGGTTTCGGCGTCGTCGGCGGTGTCGAACCAGCTGCCGGGGCGGTCGGGGTCGGCGAAGTGGGTGATGGCGGCGTCGAGCACGAGCTGCGCGGCGGCGAGCCAATCGGGTTCGCCGGTGGCCTGATACAGCGCGAGCAGGCCGGTGCCGCACCACGCGTAGTCCTCCAGCACGCCGGTCGGCGCGCCGACCACCCCGTCGAGCGAGGCGCGGCGCAATCTCCCGTCGACGAGATGCACGTCGAGCAGGAACCGCCCGCAGCGCACGGCGGCGGCGATCCACGACGGTTCCTCCAGTGCCGCACCGGCTTCGGCGAGCGCGGTGACCGCCATGCCGTTCCAGGCGGTGACCACCTTGTCGTCCCGGTCGGGCTGTGGCCGGGCCGCGCGCACCCGGGAGAGCTGCGCGCGCAACCGGTCGAAGCGCGCCGACTGCTCGCTGTCCACCGGATCGCTGCGGCGGGTGAGCACCGAGGTGCCCTGCTCGAAGTTCCCGGCCGTGGTGACACCGAAAGCCTCGGCGGCCCAGACCCCGTCGAGCGGTCCGAGCTCCCCGATCAGCTCGCTCGGTGTCCACACATAGGTGGCGCCCTCCACCCCGGGACCTCCCGGTTCGAGGTGGGTGTCGGCGTCGAGCGCGGAGGCGAAACCGCCCTCGGCGGTCCCGAGATCGGCGAGCAGGAATTCCACCGTCTCGCGGGCGACCCGGTGCGGCAGGGATTCCAGCGGCGTCGCGGGCACGCGCCGCGCGAGGTGCGCATAGGCGCGCAGCAGCAGCGCGTTGTCGTAGAGCATCTTCTCGAAATGTGGGATCAGCCAGGCGGTGTCGACGGCGTAGCGCGCGAAACCGCCGCGCAGCTGGTCGTAGATGCCGCCGCGCGCCATCGCCTCGGCGGTGCGCTCGACCAGCTCGAACACCGCCTGGTCACCGGTGCGCTCCCAGTGCCGCAGCAGTCCTTCCAGCAGCGCCGACGGCGGAAACTTCGGCGCCCCACCGAAACCGCCGTGCTGCCGGTCCTCATCGGCGGCGATCGCGAGCACCGCCTTGTCGAGCAGCTCGGGCACGACAGCGAATTCGGCGTCGGGCAGCCCCGTCGCCTGCGCGCGCAACGCCTCGGTGACCTGATCGGCCGCCTTGTCCACATCCTCGCGACGATTACGCCAGGTATCGGTGATCGCGGTGAGCAACTGCGTGAACGACGGCATACCCCCGCGCGGCTGCTTCGGGTAGTAGGTCCCGCAATAGAACGGCGCCCCGTCCGGCGTGAGGAAGCACGTCATCGGCCACCCACCCTGCCCGGTCATGGCGACCGTGGCATTCATATACACCGCGTCCAGATCGGGCCGCTCCTCCCGATCCACCTTCACACACACGAAATCGGCGTTCATCAACTCCGCCGTCGCCACATCCTCGAACGACTCGTGCGCCATCACATGACACCAATGACACGACGCGTACCCGATCGACAAGAGAATCGGCACATCCCGCCGCCCCGCCTCGGCCAGCGCATCGGCACCCCACTCCTGCCAATGCACCGGGTTGTCGGCGTGCTGACGAAGATACGGCGAAGTCGCGCCACCCAACCGGTTCATACCGCCACTCTAGATACCGCCGCGCACAGCACAACCTCACGCCCGACCGGTGCTGGTCACACCGTCCGCTACTCCCCTCACCGTGTCCCGACGCGCCTGCGCGTAAGCCATGCCACCGCCGCCGATCAGCAGGAACGCGGCGCCGGACATGATCAGCAGACGATACGGATCGTCCCAGCCACCCTCGCCGACGACGACCCCGCGGGCACCGGCGAAGGACAACGCCTGCGACGCGCACAGCGTCGATACCGCGGCCGCGATCGACACCACCGGGCCGAGCACAGCACTGATCCGGCCCATATACCCCTCGGGGACCGCGGCCTGCACAATCGGGCCTTGGCACATGATGTAGATCGAGAAGATGACCCCGCATGCCAGCATCAGCACGCAGGCGGTCACCAGACCACCGGCGCACGCGTACACGAGATAGCCGAGACCGAGAGCCGACAACGCGGCCGGATAGGCACGGTCCACACCGATCCGCTGAATGAGCCGCGGACCCAGAACCGCACTGACCATATTGCCGACCGGGAACATCATCGCCAGCAATCCGTATCGGGCCGCGCTCAGATCCAGGGTCTTCATCCCGAACAGCGCGAGGACGGAATTGTTGATGCCCATCGAGACGCCGTACAAGCACGCCCCGATCACGACAATCCGCAACGACGGCGTGCGCCAGGTCGCACGAACTCCCTCCGTGAAGTCACGCCAGAACCTATTCCCGGCTACCCGGGCGGGCTGATAGTGATCACCCGATCGGACGACCATGACACCCGACGCGGAATACATGACCACACAGACGGAAATGGCCACCGTCGCGCCGAAGATCCCGAACAGGGCCGGCCCGGCCGCGGCGGCGATGATGGCGACTCCGGTCAGGGAGAACATCGACATACTCGCGGCATCGACGCGCCGGTCCTCGGGGATGGCCACGTGCATGACCGCCGCTCTGGCAGGGTTGAAGAACTGCGCACTCGTCTCGGAGACGACGATGCACACCAGAATGGCCGCATAGATCTGAACCTCGGTCAACCGGATGACCTGGACGGCACCCAGCAGCAGCGTGAACAACCCGGCCCGGAGGCAGTCGTTCACGATCATTGTTCGCCGAGCACACCATCGGTCCGCGTAGACGCCCGCCAGCGGGCCGACGACGATCCGCGGCACGGCTGCCGCCAGAACGACCGCACCCACCAGGGCGGGCAGGCGCGGGCTGTCCGGGAACAGGCTCGTCGCGACCCATACAACGCTCGTGCCAGCGAACAGGTATTCGCCGAACGAGGACAATGCTTGCGCGAGCCAGAGTCGCCGGAAGTCGGCCCCGATCGACAGCGCCGGAAACCGAGCACGTGGAACCATCCGTGATCCTCCCCCTCCCCCGGCGTCGACCGCCGGGCCGGTCCGGTTCTCGAAACCGATGCCCCACACCATGATTCCGGACAGCGGGCCGGAGCAGCCGAGGCCGCATGCGAGGACTGCCGGGAAAGCGCCGCTGAGCAGGATCGGCTGAGGCATGATGGGTGCAGGACACCCGCGAACAGGAAGACGCGAGACCGTTGATGGCATCGCAGCTGAGCCTTTCGGAACAGCGCGCAGCGCTGGAGCGGGAGTGGGCCCAGTGGATACCGGCGGGTAGGGCGGGGGTGGGGCGGAGTTCCGCGGTGCGTCATGAGGTGGCGCAGTCGTGGGTGCGGTCGTTGGTGACGGTGGATCCGGGGTTGGGGGCGGCGCCGGAGAGTGCCGGTGAGGTGGGGGTGGAGTGGGCACGGTCGCCGTTGCGGGGGCCGGTGACCGCATTGGGCGAGCAGTTGCACAGTGTGGCCGAGGACGCGGGGTATGTGGCGGCGGTGACCGACGCGGGCGGCACCATTCTGTGGACCTGCGGCGGGCCGGTCATGCGCCGACGCGCCGAGCAGGTGAACTTCGCGCCGGGCGGACGCTGGGACGAGGCGCACATGGGCACCAACGCGCTGTCGCTGGCGCTGCGCACCGACCGCCCGCACACCGTGTTCTCCGCCGAGCATCTCGTGGCGGCGCTGCACGGCTGGGTCTGTTACTGCGCGCCGATCCGCGCCGCCGACGGCACCCTGCTCGGCGTGCTCGACCTGTCGACCACCTGGCAGCGCTCGCATCCGCTGGCCATGGCCACCGTGCGCACCATGGTCGCCGCGATCGAGTCGACGCTGCCGGTCGCGAGCGGGATGCGGCTGAGCTGCCTGGGCACCGGACGACTGGTGCGCGACGGCACCCCGATCCGTCTGCGCCCACGCCACCTCGAGATCCTCACCCTGCTCGCCCTGGACCCGGACGGCTACACCCACGAGCGCCTGCACTACGCCGTCTACGGCGATCGGGCGGTCGGCGCGAGCACCCTCAAATCGGAGATGTCGTATCTGCGCCGCGCGACCGGCGGCGAGATCACCAGCCGCGTCTACCGCTTCACCACCGCCCTGACCTGCGACGCCGCCGACGTGCTGCGCGCGCTGGAAACCGGTGACCTCGACACCGCCGTGCGGCTGTATCGCGGTCCGCTGCTGCCGGATTCGGACACCCCGGGCATCAACGAATGGCGCGACTACCTCGCGGTGGCCCTGCGCACCGCCGTGCTCGCCAGCCCGCACGCCCACCACGCCCTGAGCTACGGCGAGGCCACCCCGGACGACCTCGCCGTGCACGAACACGCCCTGGCCCTGCTCGCCCCCGGCGACGCGCGCCGAGCCGTGCCGCTGGCCCGGATCGGCCGCTGCCAGGCCTGATCGGTCACGTTCAACCTTTCCTCAACCCGGAAGGCGGATAGTGATGGGCGTCACGATTCATCGCCAGTCAGCGAGGAGCCACCGCACATGATCTACGCCAAGCCGGGCACCGAGGGCAGCGTCGTCAGCTACGCCAAGCGCTACGACAACTTCATCGATGGCAAGTGGGTTCCGCCGGTGGAGGGCCGGTACTTCGAGAACACCTCCCCGGTCGACGGGCAGCCGTTCTGCGAGATCGCCCGCTCGTCGGCCGCCGATGTGGAGCTCGCCCTCGACGCCGCCCACCGCGCCGCGCCCGCCTGGGGCGAGACCGCCCCGGCCGAACGCGCGAACATCATCAACAAGATCGCCGACCGGATCGAGGCCAATCTCGAGGCCCTCGCCGTCGCCGAGACCTGGGACAACGGCAAGCCGGTCCGCGAGACCCTGGCCGCCGACCTGCCGCTGGCCGTCGACCACTTCCGCTACTTCGCGGGCGTGCTGCGCGCGCAGGAGGGCGGCATCAGCGAGGTCGACGCCGACACCATCGCCTACCACTTCCACGAGCCGCTCGGCGTTGTCGCCCAGATCATTCCGTGGAACTTCCCGATCCTGATGGCCACCTGGAAGCTGGCGCCCGCGCTGGCCGCGGGCAACGCGGTGGTGCTCAAGCCCGCCGAACAGACCCCGGCGTCGATCATGAAGGTCGTCGAGCTCATCGCCGATCTGCTGCCGCCGGGTGTGCTCAATGTGGTCAACGGTTTCGGCGTGGAGGCGGGCAAGCCGCTGGCGTCGAGCCCGCGGGTGGCCAAGGTCGCCTTCACCGGCGAGACCACCACGGGCCGGTTGATCATGCAGTACGCGAGCGAGAACATCATCCCGGTCACCCTGGAGCTGGGTGGCAAGAGCCCCAATATCTTCCTGCCCGATGTGATGGCCGCCGACGACGACTTCCTCGACAAGGCGATCGAGGGTTTCGTGATGTTCGCGCTGAACCAGGGCGAGGTGTGCACGTGTCCCTCGCGCGCGCTGATCGCGTCGTCGATCTACGACGAGTTCATGGCCCGCTGCCTCGAGCGCACCAAGGCGATCGTCAGCGGGAATCCGCTCGACGAGGCGACCATGATCGGCGCGCAGGCCAGCAACGACCAGTTCGAGAAGATCCTGTCCTACATCGACATCGGCAAGAAGGAAGGCGCCGAGGTGCTCACCGGCGGCGCGGTCCGCGGCGTGGACGGGCTGGACGGCGGCTTCTACATCGAGCCGACGATCTTCAAGGGCCGCAACGACATGCGCGTGTTCCAGGAGGAGATCTTCGGCCCCGTCGTCGCGGTGACCACCTTCGACACCACCGAGGAAGCGCTCTCGATCGCCAACGACACCCTCTACGGCCTCGGCGCGGGCGTGTGGACGCGCGATATGAACACCGCCTACCGCCTGGGACGCGGGATCAAGGCGGGCCGGGTGTGGACCAACTGCTACCACGCCTATCCCGCGCACGCGGCCTTCGGCGGGTACAAGAAGTCCGGCATCGGCCGCGAGAACCACAAGATGATGCTCGAGCACTACCAGCAGACCAAGAACCTGCTGGTCAGCTACTCGCCGCAGAAGCTCGGCTTCTTCTGATGGTGCGGCGCGTCGACCTCACCGAACAGGCGGCGGCGCTGCTGCGGGACCTGACCGGGCAGCACGGCCCGGTCATGTTCCACCAGTCCGGTGGGTGCTGCGACGGCAGCTCCCCGATGTGCTACCCGCGCGGCGAATTCCGCGTGGGTGCATCGGACGTGCTGCTGGGGTATCTGCCGGGCGACACCCCGTTCTGGATGAGCGCCGACCAGTTCGAATACTGGAAGCACACCCATCTCACCGTCGACGTGGTACCCGGCCGGGGCGGCGGTTTCTCGCTGGAAGCCCCCGAGGGCGTGCGGTTTCTGATCCGCTCGCGCCTGCTCACCGACGACGAGGTGGCCACGCTGGAATCCCAGCCCCCGCCACCGACCGGTGACACCGTCCCGCAGTGATGTGAAACACCAGCGAGCACACCGTTTCCGCAGGTCGGCGGCGCTCGATACGCGCCGCTGACCTGTGGGATCCACGGCCGTAACAGTCATCAACCATTCTTCAACCCTCGACGATCACCGTTGCCGTCGCTACGCGCTTGTTTGTTGATGAGGAGCTTTCCTGTGAGTACCGACGCGATTCCCACCACGGCTACGGCGACACCCGCCGACGACTATCTCGCCAAACGCACCCTGCGCTCCGGTTCGGCGGGCTGGGTGCTGCTCGCCGGTCTCGGCGTGAGCTACGTGATCTCCGGTGACTACTCCGGCTGGAATTTCGGCCTGGCCGAAGGCGGATTCGGCGGCTTGCTGATCGCCTCGGTCATCATCGCCGCGATGTATCTGGCCATGGTCCTCGGCATGGCCGAACTGTCCTCGGCGCTCCCGGCGGCGGGCGGCGGCTATACCTTCGCCCGCCGCGCGCTCGGCCCGTGGGGCGGATTCGCCACCGGCACAGCCATTCTCATCGAGTACGCCATCGCCCCCGCCGCCATCGCCACCTTCATCGGCGCCTACATGGAATCGCTGAACCTGTTCGGGATCACCGACGGCTGGTGGGTGTATCTGGCGGTGTACGCGCTGTTCATCGGCATCCATCTGGGTGGCGCGGGTGAGGCGCTCAAGGCGATGTTCGTGATCACCGGGATCGCGCTGGTCGGTCTGGTGGTCTTCGCCGTCGCGGCCATCGGGAAGTTCGACGCGGCCAATCTGACCGATATCGCGCCCGATGCCGATGCCACCGGCGCCTCGGCCTTCCTGCCCTTCGGATATCTGGGCATCTGGGCCGCGATCCCGTTCGCGATCTGGTTCTTCCTCGCCGTCGAAGGCGTGCCGCTGGCCGCCGAGGAGGCCAGCGATCCGGCCCGGAATGTGCCCAAGGGCATCATCGTCGCCATGCTGCTGCTGGTGGTCACCGGCGCGGTGGTGCTGTTCCTGGTGACCGGCGCGCTCGGCGCCCACGACGCGTCGTCCTCGGGTAACCCGCTGGTGCAAGCCCTGGGCGACAGCCCGGCGGCCAAGGTGGTCAACTACATCGGCCTGGCCGGGCTGGTCGCCAGCTTCTTCTCCATCGTCTACGCCTACTCACGCCAGACCTTCGCGCTCTCCCGCGCGGGCTACCTGCCGACCAACCTCTCGGTCACCAACTCCCGCAAGGCCCCCGTGCTCGCGCTGATCGTGCCCGGCGTGATCGGCTTCGGCCTGTCCCTCACCGGCGAGGGCGCGATGCTGCTGAACATGGCCGTGTTCGGCGCGGCACTGAGCTACGTGCTGATGATGGTGAGCCACATCGTGCTGCGGGTGCGCGAACCGCACATGCCGCGCCCGTACCGCACCCCCGGCGGCATCGCGACCACCTCGTTCGCGCTGGTCGTCGCGGCGGTGTCGGTGGCGGCGACCTTCCTGGTCGACCCGAAGGCGGCACTGTTCACCCTCGGTGTCTTCTGCGCCTTCCTGGCCTACTTCGGCCTCTACAGTCGCAAGCACCTGGTCGCGAAGTCGCCCGATGAGGAGTTCGCGATCCTGGCGAAAGCCGAACACGACTTGGAGTAGCCGCACCGGCATGCCCGGCAGCGGCCCGCTCGCTGCCGGGCGAGCACCCGAAATCCGCGAAAGGAGACGGCGCCCGATGACCGTGTACCGCAGCTCTGTGGGTGTCACCACCCACACCTTCGACGGCCTGGTCGACCTGCTGGCCAAGGCCACCCCGCTGCGCAGCGGCGACCAGCTCGCCGGGTGCGCGGCCGCCACCGACGCCGAACGCGCCGCCGCGCAGTGGGCACTCGCCGACGTGCCGCTGACCACCTTCCTCGACGAAATGCTGGTGCCCTACGAGACCGACGAGGTCACCCGCCTGATCATCGACAACCATGACCGGCACGCCTTCGCCCCGATCGCGCACCTCACCGTCGGCGGACTACGCGACTGGCTGCTCGCGGTCGCGGCCACCACGGACGCGGCCGCGACGCTGGCCGCCGTGTCACCCGGGCTGACACCGGAGATGGTGGCGGCGGTCAGCAAGATCATGCGCAATCAGGACCTGATCACCGTCGCCAGATCGGCCGTGGTGACCGCCGGCTTCCGCACCACCATCGGCCTGCCCGGCCGATTGAGCACCCGCCTGCAACCCAACCACCCCACCGACGACCCGCGCGGCATCGCCGCCGCCACCCTCGACGGACTGCTGCTGGGCTGCGGCGACGCGGTGATCGGCATCAACCCCGCCACCGACTCCCCCGGCGCCACCGCCGATCTGCTGCGCCTGCTCGACGACGTGCGCCTGCGTTTCGCCATCCCCACCCAGTCGTGCGTGCTCTCCCACGTCACCACCACCATCGGGCTGATCGAGGCGGGCGCCCCGGTGGACCTGGTGTTCCAGTCCGTCGCGGGCACCGAGGGCGCCAATACCGGTTTCGGCGTGAACATCTCGCTGCTGCGCGAGGGCAACGAGGCAGGTCGCTCGCTGCGGCGCGGCACCGTCGGCGAGAACGTGATGTATCTGGAGACCGGGCAGGGCTCGGCGCTGAGCGCGAATGCCCATCTGGGCGTGGGTGATCGACCGGTCGACCAGCAGACCCTGGAAGCCCGCGCCTACGCGGTGGCCCGCGACCTCCAGCCGCTCTTGGTCAACACCGTGGTCGGTTTCATCGGCCCCGAATACCTCTACGACGGCAAGCAGATCATCCGCGCCGGACTCGAAGACCACTTCTGCGGCAAACTGCTCGGCCTGCCGATGGGCGTGGACATCTGCTACACCAATCACGCCGAGGCCGACTCCGACGATATGGACACCCTGCTCACCCTGCTGGTCGCCGCGGGCTGCGCCTTCGTCATCACGGTGCCCGGCGCCGACGACGTGATGCTCGGCTACCAGAGCCTGAGCTTCCACGACGCCCTCTATGCCCGCAGTATCGGAAACCTCCGTCCCGCACCGGAATTCGAGTCCTGGCTGATCGGTCTCGACCTGCTCGACTCGCACGGCCGGATGCGCCGGGTACCACCGTTGTCCTCACCCCTGCACGCCTTGACGGGAACCCGATGAGCACCGGGCCGACAGCGCGCAGCCGCACACCGAATCACGCTGCCGCACCGACGATCACCGCCTCGGCCGGTCCGGACGAAACTCCGTCCGAAGTCGATGGATCCGCGGGGAAACACCCGATTTCCCGTGCGGATGCGACCCGCATCGGACAGCCACCGCCGGGATCCCGCCCGGTGGACCCCGCCGACGACTTCTGGACGGCGCTGCGGCGAACCACCCAAGCCCGGATCGGCCTGGGCCGCACCGGCGACGCCCTCCCGACCACCGACGTCCTCACCCTGCGCACCGCCCACGCCGCCGCCCGCGACGCGGTGCACGTCCCCCTCGATGTGGAGATCTTCACCGCGCAGATCGCGAGTATGGGCCTGGGCACCCCGGTGACGGTGACCAGCCGCGCCGCCGACCGCTCCGAGTACCTGCGCAGACCCGACCTCGGCAGGCTGCCCGCCGACCTGTCCGGCCTCGGGCGCCACGACGCCGATATCGGCATCGTCCTCGCCGACGGCCTGTCCGCGCGTGCCCTCACCGACCATGCCGCCGGACTGCTCGCCGTCCTCGCCGACGAATTCGCCGACCGCTACACCCTCGCGCCCCCGGTCGTCGCGACCCAGGCCCGCGTCGCCCTGGGCGACCACATCGGCGCGGCCCTCGGCGTGCGCACCGTGCTGGTCCTCATCGGCGAACGTCCCGGCCTCTCGGTAGCCGACAGCCTCGGCATCTACCTCACCCACGACCCCCGCCCCGGCCGCACCGACGCCGAACGCAATTGCGTCTCCAATATCCATCCGCCGGGCGGTCTCACCTACGCCGACGCCGCCCGCGTGATCGCGGGCCTGGTCGCCGGTGCCCGCGCATTGGGTCACTCCGGCGTGGCACTGAAAGACGAAACCCGCACGGCCACACCGATAGCCCGGGCTGACTCAGACACCCTAGAGTGATGCCATGATCCGCACCGCCGCCCTCGCCCATGTCCGCGACCGCAGGCTGATCCAGACGCGCCCGGAAGGCAAAGAGGTCTTCTACATGGCGGGCGGCAAGATCGATCCCGGCGAGACTCCGTTAGAGGCACTACATCGCGAGATCGAGGAAGAACTGGGCGTCGGGCTGGCCGATGTCGCCGAACTCGGCATCTTCGAGGCCGAGGCCTACGGCCACGCCAGCAACACCGGCCTGCACATGACCTGTTTCCTGGCCGACCTCACCGGCGAACCGCACGCCACCGGCGAGATCGCCGAATTCCGCTACTTCACCGTCAGCGAGTACGCCGCCATGGACCACGTCGCCCCGGGCTCGATGCTGGTCTTCAAGCACCTGCACGAACTCGACCTGATCGACTGGTAGCCGAAACACTTGACGCGACAACCACGATGGCACTGGCATGGAGATGACCTCGTCGGAGCGGCGGGCTGCGCTACGTCAGCTCGTCGTCCTGTTCGGCCTGATGAACACCATGATCGAGCTGAGCGTCAGCGGGGCGCCGCGCGCGCTCACCGAACACGCCACCGCCGCCCGCGACATCATCGGTGAGCTGGTGACCGACTTCGCCCAGGCGGGCTAGGTCGCGGGTTTCGGCGGGTCGGTGCTCTCGTTCTCGGCGGGAATCACGCCGGGCTCGGTGCCCTCGTCGGCCTTCTGATCCGGTTCCGGATGCTCGGGCTCGAAGGTCTCGGGCAGGCCCTTGAGGTGCTTGTTCATCGAGCGGACCAGCAGCACCGTGCCCGCCAGCAGGATCAGCACGATCAGCAGACCAAGCGGCGAGGCCTTGCCGAACTCGGGGCCGGTGGGGGTGTTCTGTGCGAGAAGAGCCAACATCACCGGTCGGCGTCCTCGATACCGGCGAACAGGTCGGTCTCCGGGATGGCGGTGGACACTCTCGTCTTGGCCAATTCGAACTCCTCGGTCGGCCAGAGCCGCTGCTGCAATTCCAGCGGGATCGCGAAGAACGCCCCGTTGGGATCGATCTGGGTCGCGTGCGCGCGCAGGGCGTCGTCACGCTGGGGGAAATATTTCGAGCACTCGATCTGGGTGGTGACCCGAGCCCAGGCGTCGTCGCGCTTGTAGGCGCGCATCCGGTCCAGCCACTCCTGCAGCGGGAACGGCTCGCCCATGCGCTCGTACTCGTCGGCGAAGGCCTCCAGCCGCTTCATCGAGAAACCGTGGTCGTAGTACAGCTTCAGCGGCGTCCACGGCTCCCCCGTGCCGGGGAACCGCTCCGGATCGCCCGCCGCCTCGTAGGCCGCCATCGACACCTCGTGGCAGCGGATGTGGTCGGGGTGCGGGTAGCCACCGTTCTCGTCGTAGGTGGTGATCACGTGCGGGCGGAACTCGCGCACGACCCGCACCAGCGCCTCGGTGGACTCCTCGAGCGGCACCAGCGCGAAACAGCCCTCGGGCAGCGGCGGCAGCGGGTCGCCCTCGGGCAGCCCCGAGTCGACGAAGCCGAGCCACTGCTGGCGCACGCCCAGCGCGTGCGCGGCCGCCGCCATCTCCTCGCGGCGCACTTCCTCGATCCGGTCCAGGACCCCGGGGGTGTCCATGGCCGGGTTGAGGATGCTGCCGCGCTCACCACCGGTCAACGTCACGACCAGCACATCGACGCCCTCGGCGGCGTAGCGTGCCGTGGTCGCGGCGCCCTTGCTCGATTCGTCGTCGGGGTGGGCGTGCACAGCCATGAGGCGAAGGCCACTCACGTCTCGTTCACCATCGCTCTCGCTCGCGGGTGTCAGAACTTCGTTCCCTATAGTTCCATCCGACCCCCCGTTTGTTCCGACCACCCCCGGGAGCGAGAAACCGATGAGCGAGCCCGCACCGGACTCCGCGGCGAACCCGGCCGCCGCGGCCGCCCGACACGCCGACCGTTACGGCGCGAAGCCACCGGCGCGTCGCCTGTGGCTGATGGTCCTGCTCGGCGTCGGCGTGGTGGTCGCGGGGCTCGGAGTGGCCTACCTGGGCTTCCAGAAATACGGCCCGAAGGCGATCGAGACCGAGCAACTCGGCTACGTGGTGGTCGACGACGCCACCCTCGAGGTACGGATGAAGGTCACCCGCGACGAGCCCCAGCGCGACGTCGTGTGCTTCGTGCGGGCGATGGATCGCGACGGCGCCGAGGTCGGCAGGCGCGAGGTGCTGGTGCCCGGATCGGAGTACACCAGCGTTCAGGTGACCACCACGGTCAAGTCCTCCGCGCGCGCCTCGGCCGGTGACATCTACGGCTGCACCGAACAGGTTCCGGCCTATCTGCGCGTGCCCTGAACCCGCTCCGCCCGGCCTGACCTGCATATTTATGAGACATGCTAAAATGGGCTGATACACGGTTCCGGGGCTCGGAGCCGTGTTTGCTGCATTGGCGGCCAGCGGTGCTGTTTCCGGGTTTCGGGTTCTACCCCAGGATCGCTCCAGCCGTCGGGCTGGCGCATGCCCTCGTGATCGTTGGGCACGCGCCGGTTTCAGGGAATCCCGGTCCGCCGGGAACAACTACTAGGGAGTGATCGAGATGACCGAGAATGTGACCTGGCTTACCCAGGAGTCGCACGACAGGCTCAAGGGCGAGCTGGACTCGCTCATTGCCAATCGTCCGGTCATTGCCGCCGAGATCAACGAGCGTCGCGAAGAGGGCGACCTCAAGGAGAACGGCGGCTACCACGCCGCGCGTGAGGAGCAGGGCCAGCAGGAGGCGCGCATCCGCCAGCTGCAGGAGCTGCTGAACAACGCCAAGGTCGGCGTCGCCCCCACCAAGTCCGGTGTGGCCCTCCCGGGCTCGGTCGTCACCGTCTACTACGACGGCGACGAAGACGATACCGAGACCTTCCTCATCGCGACCCGCGAAGAGGGCCTCGGCGCCACCGATCTCGAGACCTACTCGCCCAACTCCCCGCTGGGTGGCGCGCTGATCGACGCCAAGGTCGGCGAGACCCGCGAGTACACGCTGCCCAACGGCAACACCATGAAGGTGACCTTGGTCAGCGCGGAGCCGTACCACAGCTGAGCCCGGCCGCGCTGAGCCCGCACGTGTAGAACCCGAACGCGAGCGCCCGCATCCGAACATCGGATGCGGGCGCTTCGTCATTTCCGGGGGCTCCGTCTCAGCTCAAAGCCTGCTCGACATCGGCGAGCAGATCGCTGATGTCCTCGATGCCGACCGAGAGCCGCACCAGATCGGCGGGCACCTCCAGCTCCGAACCCTCGGTGCTGGCGTGGGTCATGGCGCCGGGGTGCTCGATGAGCGATTCGATACCGCCCAGCGATTCGGCCAGGGTGAAGATGCGGGTGCGTGAGCAGAACTTCAGCGCCGCGTCGCGGCCACCGGCCAGGCGCACCGAGATCATGCCGCCGCGGCGGCGCATCTGCTTCTGCGCGATCTCGTAGCCGGGGTGCGTCGGCAGGCCCGGGTAGATCACCTGGGAGATGGCCGGGTGGTTGGTGAGGAACTCCGCGATCACCTCGGCGTTGTCGCAGTGCTTCTCCATCCGCACGGCCAGGGTCTTGATGCCGCGTAGGGTGAGGAAGGCGTCGAATGGGCCGGGCACCGCGCCCGCGCCGTTCTGCAGGAACGCGAACGCCGTGTCGAGTTCCTTGCTGTTGGTGATCAGCGCGCCACCGACCACATCGGAGTGTCCACCGAGGTACTTGGTGGTGGAGTGCAGCACGATGTCGGCGCCCAGCAGCAGCGGCTGCTGCAGGTACGGGGTGGCGAAGGTGTTGTCGACGACCAGCTTGGCGTCGGCCTCGTGCGCGATATCGGCGAGCGCGGGGATGTCACCGATGCTCAGCAGCGGGTTGGTCGGCGTCTCGACCCAGACCAGCTTGGTGTTGGGGCGGATGGCCGCGCGCACCGCGTCCAGGTCGGCGATGTGGGCGGGCGAGTGCTCGATGCCCCACTGGCTGAAGACCTTGTCGATGAGGCGGAAGGTGCCGCCGTAGGCGTCGTCCGGGATGACGATGTGGTCGCCGGGGCGCAGCACCGCGCGCAGCGCGCAGTCGGTGGCCGCCATGCCCGAGGCGAAGGCGCGGCCGTAGGTGCCCGATTCGAGAGCGGCGAGGTTGGCTTCCAGGGCGGTGCGCGTGGGGTTGCCGGTGCGCGCGTACTCGTAGCCGCCGCGCATCCCGCCCACGCCGTCCTGGGCGAAGGTCGAGCTCGCGTAGATCGGCACGTTCACCGCGCCGGTCTGAGGATCGGGTTCATATCCGGCGTGGATGGCCCTGGTCGAGAATCCCAGCTCACTCATGGCCCCAGACTAGTTGGCCCGTTCCGGCGCGGTGTGCGGGGGTGCGGGCGGGCCCGATGTGCCGGATTCGCCCGGCACGCTGGGGTTAGGCTGACGCCATGGTGACTGTCGAGGAACTGTTCGCAATCGACCCACTGCTCTCCTCGGAGGAGCGCGAAATCCGCGACACGGTGGCGCGATTCGGTGAGCGCAGGCTGCGCCCGCACGTGGCCGACTGGTTCGAGCAGGGCACCTTCCCGGCCCGCGAGATCGCCCCGGAGCTGGGCAAGCTCGGCCTGCTCGGCATGCACCTCGAGGGCTACGGCTGCGCGGGGTCCTCGGCCACCGCCTACGGGCTGGCCTGCCAGGAGCTCGAGGCGGTCGATTCCGGCGTGCGCAGCATGGTGTCGGTGCAGGGCTCGCTGGCCATGTCGGCCATCCACTTCTACGGCTCCGAGGAGCAGAAGCAGCAGTACCTGCCCGCCATGGCGGCCGGTGAGCTGATCGGCTGCTTCGGGCTCACCGAACCCGACTTCGGCTCCAACCCCGGCGGCATGCGCACCCGCGCCCGCCGCGACGGCGACGACTGGATCCTCAACGGCTCCAAGATGTGGATCACCAACGGCTCGGTCGCCGATGTGGCCGTGGTGTGGGCCTATGCCGAGGAGCCCGGCGACGACAAGCCGCGGGTGCGCGGCTTCCTGGTCCCCACGGGCACTCCCGGTTTCACCACCCGCGAGCTGCACCGCAAGCTCTCGCTGCGCGCGTCCCTCACCGCCGCACTGGATTTCGACGACGTACGCCTGCCCGCCGACGCCGTACTGCCCGGCTCGCGCGGCCTGAGCGCCCCGCTGGCCTGTCTGAGCGAGGCCCGCTTCGGCATCGTCTTCGGCGCGCTGGGCGCGGCCCGCGACTGCCTGAGCGCCACCATCGACTACACCCGCACCCGCGAGGTGTTCGACAAGCCGCTGGCCGGATACCAGCTCACCCAGGCCAAGCTCGCCGATATGGCGCTGGAGCTGGGCAAGGGTCAGCTGCTCGCGCTGCACCTGGGCCGGTTGAAGGACCGGCACGAGATCACCGGCGAGCAGATCAGCGCGGGCAAGCTCAACAGCACCCGCGAGGCCATCGCCATCGCCCGGGAATGCCGGACCATCCTGGGCGCCAACGGGATCACGCTGGACTACCCGGTGCTGCGGCACGCGAACAATCTGGAGTCGGTGCTCACCTACGAGGGCACCGCCGAGGTGCATCAGCTGGTCATCGGCAAGGCGCTCACCGGCACCGACGCGTTCCGGTAGGCCCGATCCGCGCCGACCGGTTCACCCGCCGACGAGCAGGGACGGGCGCGGCGCCGAGACGGGCGCGGGCCGGATCAGTCCGCCCGCGAAGGCGGTCGCCAGGCCGAGAACCACGACCGTCAGCACGGTCGCGGCGATGGGAACGGTGATCGCTACCGGGATGCCGAATGCCGTCAGCGACGCCGCCGCACCGCAACCCCACACGATCGCGGCGACGAGTCGGCCCAGCAGTGGCGCGTACGACCATCCACGCAATGACCGGCAGACGCCCTTGCGCGCCAAATACCCTGCGGCAGCGGGGATTACCGGAGTGAAGCCGAGCACCTGGATAGCCGGTTCGGTGATGTGCACTACGGGCCCCTTCACTCGCCGGACGTGTTTGCCGAAAGTTGTCTCGAGTCGGTTATACCCGTTCAGAATCCATCGGACACTCCGTTCGCGCAACCCAGCGCGGCGCGCGTTGCCATCGACCTGCCCGCCGCGCCGCGAGCCCGCCCGCTCGCGATCGAGTTCCGCCGGACGCTGTCCGGACGCGCGCCCGCGACCGGATCGCCGCGCGCCGAGGTGCCGTTCCGAACCGCGCTCAGCCGAGGGCGGGCAGTTCGAGATTCTCCCGGTAGGTTCCGCCCAGGTAGTCGGTGTCGAGCAGGTGGCGGCGGCGCAGTTCGGGCAGCAGACCGTTGACGACGAAGTCGCGGGTGCGGTCGTCGATGAGGCCGCCGACGGCGATCACGTCGAGCACATTGGCCCGGTAACGCTCCTCGATGGCGTCGGCTAGCTGTTCGGGGGTGCCCGCGGCAGCCCAGTGGCCGGTGTCCTTCGCGGCGATGACCAGCTCGCGCAGGGTCGCGCCGGACGCGGCGAGCTTGCCGAAGATCTCCACCCGGCCGCGGCGGCGGTGGACCGAATCCAGCTGCGGCAGCAGTGTTTCCGGGATGGGCTTGTCCAGTGGTAGCTCGGTGAGGTCGATCCGACCGCCGAGCATATCGGCCAATTGCCTGCGGCCAGCGTCGAAGTCGGTGGCCTCAGCGGCCTCGCGGACCAGCCTGCGCGCCTCGGCCTCGGTGGCGCCGTAGGTGGCGTGGAAGGAGCTGAAGATCAGCGGAAGACCCTCGGGCCGACCGAGTTCGGCCACCCGGGCACGAACCTTCTTCGTGTAGGTGATCGCGTCCTCGAGGGTCGGCAACGAGGTGAAGACCACTTCGGCGAAGCGGGCGCCGAGTTCGATGCCGCCCGCGGACTGCCCGGCCTGGAACTGCACCGGCCTGCCCTGCGGCAGCGTCGGGATGTTCAGCGGACCGCGTACCGAGAAGTGCTGTCCCGCAAAGTCGATCGGCCGCACGAGCGAGTCGTCGAGGATCGCGCCACCCTTGCCGTCGGGCTGTAGCGCACCGGGCCGCCAGCTGTCGAACAGTGCGTTGACGACCTCCAGCGATTCGGTGGCGCGGGCGTAACGCTCCTCCGGGCTGGGCAGCTCCTGGTCGCTGTAGTTCTCCTCGCCGAGCGAGGAGGTCACCGCGTTCCAAGCGGCCCGGCCGTTGCTGATGTGGTCGAGCGTGCCGAACAGCCTGGCCAGGTTGTAGGGGTGGTGGAAGGTGGTGGTGACAGTGGCGATCAGGCCGACATGGGTGGTGACGGAGCTCAGCGCGGCCAGCTGGATGAGCGGTTCCTGGGCGCCGATCGCGCCCTGCGCCCCGAAACTGAGCAGATCCGCCGCGAACAGCGCGCCGATCTTGTTGTCCTCGGCGATCCGGGCGATCCGCACCGCCTCGTCGAGGGTGGACCGAGCCGGATCCACCGCGGCGGCATAGACATCCCGCGACCCGCTGACGCCCGTGACGGTCTTCAATTTCCGACGTTCGGTGCCCATGACGGCCAGTCCAGCAGCCCGACCGGGTACAGGCCCATGGTTGCGCTCACCGCAATCCGAAAACGGCGCCGAAGAACCGGAGCCTGTGCTACGGGTACCGCATGGAGCGCGCTCGGCGCCTTCGCCTGGCTGAAGGAGCGGATGGTCGCCGCGACCGGCTGATATCCAGACGCTCAGTACCCCCTCCGGAGGCACTGAGCACCCTCGGCCCGGCTTACCTGGTCGGCAGGCTACGCGCGATCATCGGCCGCTTGCCTCCCCGTCGGGCACCGCGGTGCGGGCACCGGATGCCCGCCGCGCGTCCGTCACCGCCGACGCGGCGGCCGCCAGCGCGCTGTTGATCGAGATCTCGCCGCGCATCCCCGGCGCGGCGACCATGTCACCGGCCAGGTAGACGCCGTCGCCCCGGTCGACGGCCGGGCGGTCGCGCCAGGTGGTGCCGGGCAGATCGAGGGCACCGGTGCGGTTCTTGGCGGTGGCGGTGCGCTGGAAGGTAGTGCGGGAGCGCCAGTCCGGGAGCACGGCGTCGGCGAAGAGTTCCAGTCGCTGGTGGGCGCTGTCGCGAGATTCGCCGTCGCGCACCGGCATCTGGAGCTGGAACAGCGATTCCCCTGCCGGGGCGATGGTGTCGTCCTGGGCGGTGTAGCACTCCGAGAAACCGGCTTCGTCCAAGTCGAAGACCACGAACCGGTCGCGGCGGTCCTTGCGCACCCCGATATCGAGCAGCGCGGCGAAACCACCGGTGCCGCGCAGACTCTCGTCCCCGAGCAGACGCCGCGCCGAATCCAGCTCGGTGGCCACGATGACCGGACCGCCGGTGGGCAGGGTGTCCACCCGGGCGCCGGTCTCGACGACCACGCCGAGTTCGTCCGCCCGCGCGATCATCCGGTCCACCACCTGCTGCCAGCCACCACGCACCCAGCGCACGCCCGGCACCGTGATACCCAGCGCGCGCTGGAACAGATCCCACACGAACGCCGCCGACAGCCGTCCGGTGTCGGCGTCGTAGGTGACCACGCTGATCGCGTTGGCGACCTGGGTGGCCGCCAGCTCACCCCACCGCTCGGTGGCCCAGGTGTGGAAATCGACGTCGACCGGCGCCTGCAACCACTTGCGCGATTGCGCGCGCAGCATGCCCACCGACGGCAGCCGCCGGATCCGCCCATCGATCCGGAAGCCGACCTTCGCGGCGTCGGTGGGACCGGGCCAGCCGAGCCCGGCGACGAAGCCGCGCTTCTTCAACCACGTGTAGTGCGGCCCGTCGGCGTAGAACACGTGCGCGCCCTCGTGCGCCACGTGCGGCGGCGGGGTCGCGCGACCGCGCCCGCCCAGGGTCTGATGTGCCTCGAAAAGCTTGACCGGCACGCCGGTTTCGGCGGCGGCGATCGCCGCCGTCAGCCCGGCCAGTCCGCCCCCGATGACGGTGATGTGCGTGTTCATCAGCTGTCCTCTCCCTCGGTGCCCGCCCGGTCGAGCCGGGCGGCGATCAGTTCCGCGGTGGCCCGCAGATAGCGTTCGGTGTCGACATCGGCCGGATGCCCACCGTCGAAGATGTCGCCCATCATCCAGAGATGGGCCAGCGCGCCGACCAGCACGGCGGCAGCGGCTTCCCAATCCTGTTCGCGGGCAGCGGGTCCGGCCATCTCGACCAGGCCGCGGGTGACCGCCGCCATCACCACCGCGTACTCCTGCTCGCGGAAGACCTCGAGCAGCGGTGCGGGAATCGAGTTGTCCCGCAGCAGAATCCGGGTCACGTCGCGGTCGTGGTCGAGGCGGTCCAGGCCGATCCGGCAGAGCGCGAGCAGCATGCCGACGGTGTCGCCGGGCGGAGCGAACGCCGAGAGCGCCTCGGCCAGCGAGAACTCCGGTGACAGGAACAGATCCCACTCGGCCCGGTCGCGCAGGCGCTCGTCCACCGCCCGCACCAGCAGCTCGTCCTTGGACTTGAAGTGCCGGTACAGCGCGCCGGAGCCACCGGAGAGTCCGGCCGCCTGCTCGATCTGGGCGACCGAGGTCTTGGCGAAACCCTGTTCGCCGAACAGCCGCAGAGCTTCGGCCATGATCCGCTCCCGCGTCGTGGGCGCCACGTCACCTCCGTTGTAAGTAACTGCTTACTTACTGTGACTCGAGCCCGCCGGATGCGCAAGACCCCCGCTCTGACCGGAGCCGAGGCAACGGTATAGCCACGCATTGATTCAGCATCGCTATCACGGGTAGATACTCGAACAGGCGCTTCGGCAAATCGGCCGCGGCGGCCGGGAAGAGCGAAAGGAAGTGCTGTGGATACCTCCGTCGTTGCGATCGATTTCCAGCAGGGCTTGACTGACGCGTGGAGTTCGGTCGCGCAATTCGTTCCCAAGGCGGCAGCCTTCGTCGCCATCCTGATCGTCGGCTGGATCATCGCGAAAATCGTGGCGAGAATCGTCGACGCGGTGCTCGAGCGGGTCGGCTTCGATCGGCTCGTCGAACGCGGGCAGATCCGGAATATGATGTCCCGCAGCAAATACGACGCCTCCGATATCATCGCGAAGATCGCCTATTACGCGATTCTGCTGATCGCGTTGCAGATCGGCTTCGGGGTGTTCGGGCCGAATCCGGTCAGTGATCTGCTCACCAGCATCGTGGCCTGGCTGCCCAAGGCCGCGGTGGCGATCGTGATCGTGGTGATCGCGGCGGCCATCGCGCACGCGGTCAGCGACATGATCACCAATGTGCTCGGCGGGCTGTCCTACGGGCCGATGCTGGGCCGGATCGCCGCGGTGTTCATCTGGGGCATCGGCATCATCGCCGCGCTCAACCAGATCGGCGTCGCCACCACGGTGACCACCCCCATCCTGATCGCGGTGCTGGCCACCCTCGGCGGCATCCTGGTCGTCGGCGTGGGCGGTGGCCTGGTGCGGCCGATGGAGCAGCGCTGGAACCGGGTGCTCGGCGGCCTGGAGTCGGAGATGCCCGCCATGAAGGGCCACGCCGAGGCCTACCAGCGTGGCAAGGAGGACGCCACCCGGGCGGGCGAACGGGTCAGCACCACCCAGGAATGGGTCGAGACCCGCGAGACGAATATCTGACCGACTAACGCGATCGGCGCCCCGTCACCGCGACGGGGCGCCGTTTCGCCGTGTCAGAGCCCGGCGTACAAACAGACCGCGGCGACCCGCAACGACAGCCAGTCCGCCTCGCGCCACTCCAGCGGCGGGAAAACCGGATACTCGGTGTGCTCGATCAGCCCCCGCACATACCCGGCGAGCAGGATCGTCACCGGAATCCGCCCGGAATCCTCGACCCCGATATCCAGAATGTCGCGCACCGCCGCCGCATGCTGATCCAGCTCCGCCGAGAGCGCGGGCACCTCCACCGCCGCCGCGACCGCGGGCACCCCGAATTCGCTATTCAACTGCTGCAGATGGCGTCGAGCCGAGAATTCGAGCAACGCGGGACCGGGCGAGAACATTACTGAATGGTATCAATCCCATAGCAACCCGATGACCCCCAGTGGCGAACATCTCGCCCCTCACACGCCCTGGACGACCACCCGCACGTCGACCAACCGGGCGAGATCATCGACATCGGACGTGTACACCGTGACCTCCCCCGGCTGGGCGTTGGCCACCACCGCGAGGACCGCGTCGATCGCATACTTGTGCCCGTGCAGGCCCGCCGACGCCAGCAATCGCCGAGCCGCGCGCGCCTGCTCCTTGCCCAGGTCGGCGACCACCAGCCGGGACAGGACCCAATCCCATCGGTGCTCCGACGTCCGGCCGTCGTGCGCCTCGACCACCGTCATCGGCGATGTCATCACCACAGCGTCGAGTTCGGCGGCCACCGCGATCCGGGCGATCATCGCGCGATCACCGCGCACCGCCTTCGACAGGGCCTCCGAGTCGAGGACGTGCACCCTCGGTACCGCGGTCTGCGGCCGCTTCCTGCTCACGCCGAACGTCGCTGCGCGGGCTTGCGTCGCGCATGTTCGGCATCCACGGCCGCGAGTTCGGCCAGCGCCGCTGCCCGCTCGTCGTCGGTGACCGGCCCGTGTTCGTCCTGTAGCCACTGCGCCAGTTCGAGCAACCGATCCCGCTCCAGCTTGGCCCGCAAGGCCTCGGCGATATAGGCGGACAGTCCGCGCTCACTCGCCTCCGCGCGGATCTCGTCGAGCAGATCCTCGGGGACCGTGACGGTGAGCTTCCTGGTGGCCATACAACCAACCATACTCGCCGTATTACAGGAACGATATCGGTACGGATATGCTTGCCACGGAGTCGGCGCGCTGCACGACTACTGTTCGATCGGTTCGCCCCTTCAAGCAGCCCGCGAACTTGGCATGATGGACGTGTGACGCGCGATGAGCTGCTTCAACGCCTTCCCGCAATCGAGGCGCTGTGCACCGAGTACGGCGTCTCGGAGCTGACCTTGTTCGGGTCGGTAGCCCGAGGCGAGGCCACGCAGACCAGCGACGTCGACCTGCTGTATGTGCGTGGCCCTGACGCAGTCCGCGGCCTCGCCTTCTTCAGGTTCGTCGAAGAACTCGAAAAGCTGCTGGGCACCCACGTCGACCTGGTGCCGAAACAAGGCCTGAACAGACTGATCCGCGATGACGTCCTGGCAGATGCCGAGGTCCTGTATGCCGCCGCGTGAGCGACGCGCCGACGCCCTCTACCTGGCCGACATCGTGATCGCGGCTCGTGATTCGCTGGATCGAAGCCCGCGCGTAGAGATCGCGCTCGGCCGCGCGGTGTTCAAGCGACGCACAGCACTCGGCATGTCGCAGACCGAACTGGCGCCGAGCGCAGACGACCCAGCCCGCCGTGTCCCGGCTGGAGGCCGGTGGAGGGGGCGTGCCGACACTCGCCGTTCTCGACCGCCTCGGGCGCGCGCTGGGCGTGCGGTTCTCCCTCACCGTCGGTGCCGATTCGGACACCGCCGACGAGATCCTCGGACTCACTGCCTGATGTCGACTCGAGACTCCAAGTTGACGTCTGGCCTCACGAGGGTGTTCATCGGGGTGGCTGGAACTCCCACTGCACCGTGCGCATGAACTGATGGACGTATCCGCAGTACACGCATATCGCCCCCACTGCCGTCCTGTTCAGCCAGTCCCAACCCAGGAAAGTCATGCCAGGCGTGTTCATGCTGATATCGCGTCGCTCGAATCGATCCGCACCACACACCACACAGCGCAGGATGATGTGACCGGCGACCAGCACACGGCCACCAGGGACTTTGTTCATATGATCTCGCCCCCGAAATAGACTCCAACGGATCTCAGCGTTCGGTGGCCGCTCGGGTTCAGTGGCCGGTGCTGAGGAAGCCAAGGAGGTCGTGGCGGGTGATGACGCCGACCGGCTTGCCGTCTTCGACGACCATGAGGGCGTCGGTGTCGGAGAGGGCCTTGGTGGCGGTGGAGATGGGTTCGCCGGAGCCGATGAGGGGGAAAGAGGGGCTCATGTGCTGGGCGACGGAGTCGGTGAGGTGGGCGCGGCCTTCGAAGACGGCGGAGAGCAGGTCGCGTTCGGTGACGCTGCCCGCGACCTCACCGGCCATGACCGGGGGTTCGGCGCCGACCACGGGCATCTGGGAGACGCCGTATTCGCGCAGGATCTCGATGGCGTCGCGCAGGGTTTCGGAGGGGTGGGTGTGCACCAGGTCGGGCAGTTCGCCGGACTTGCCGCGCAGCACGTCGCCGACCAGCGGTTCGGGGCCGGTCTCGAGGGGGGTGCGCAGGAAGCCGTAGGAGCTCATCCACTTGTCGTTGAAGATCTTCGACAGGTAGCCGCGGCCACCGTCGGGCAGCAGCACCACGACGACGGCGTCGGGGTCGCGCCGGGCCACCTCGATGGCGGCGACCACGGCCATCCCGCAGGAACCACCGACCAGCAGGCCCTCCTCGCGGGCCAGGCGGCGGGTCATCTCGAAGGAGTCGGCGTCGGAGACGGCGATGATCTCGTCGGGGATGGACGGGTCATAGGCCGAGGGCCAGAAGTCCTCGCCGACGCCCTCGACCAGGTACGGACGGCCGGTGCCGCCGGAGTAGACCGAACCCTCCGGGTCGGCGCCGATGATCTTCACCTTGCCGCCGGAGACCTCCTTGAGGTAGCGGCCGGTGCCGGTGATGGTGCCGCCGGTGCCGACACCGGCGACGAAGTGGGTCACCTTGCCGTCGGTGTCGCGCCAGATCTCCGGACCGGTGGTCTCGTAGTGGCTGTCGGGGCCGCCGGGGTTGGCGTACTGATTGGGCTTCCAGGCGCCGTCGATCTCGCGGACCAGGCGATCGGAGACGTTGTAGTAGCTGTCCGGGTGCTCCGGCGGCACGGCGGTCGGGCAGACCACCACCTCGGCGCCGTAGGCCCGCAGGACATTGCGCTTGTCCTCGCTGACCTTGTCCGGGCAGACGAACACGCACTTGTAGCCACGCTGCTGGGCCACCAGCGCCAGCCCGACACCGGTGTTGCCCGAGGTCGGCTCGACGATCGTGCCACCCGGCTTCAGCAGGCCCTCTTCCTCGGCGGCGTCGATCATCTTGACCGCGATGCGGTCCTTGGAGCTGCCGCCCGGATTGAGGTATTCGATCTTGGCGGCCACCAGCCCCGCGTTGGGCCCGACCACCGAGTTCAGCCGAACCAGGGGGGTGTTGCCGATGAGGTCGACGACGTGATCCGCGATGCGCATACGCCCCATCGTTCCAGAACCCCGGCGCGGGGGCGCGACCTGGTCCGATCGAGTGATCCGGAGCACCGGCGCGCCCCGGCCGCGTGGGCTTGTCCCGGCGCGGATCACCTGATTTCGTTAGGGCATGAGAGTCGGACTGCGCACGGCTGTCGTCACCGGCGCGACCACCGTGCTCGCCGGGTCCGGTGCGGGCACCATCTCCTGGGCCGCCTATCGGTTGCTGATGACGCAGGCCGGTGCCGCGCGGGCGGTGATCGGCCGCGACACCTCCAAGCCGCCGGAGGCCGACGGCGTCTACGCCCCTGGCGCGCCGCGACCCGAACCGTGGCGCACCGGCGTGCCCAGTGACCTGCACCTGATGATCTTCGGCGATTCCACCGCCGCCGGGCTGGGCTGTCTGAGCGCGGCCGACGTGCCGGGGGTGCGGCTGGCGCGCGGGCTGGCCGAGGCGAGCGGGCTGCGGATCCGGTTGAGCACCAAGGCCATCTCGGGTGCCACCTCCAAGGGCCTGGCCGGGCAGGTCGACGCGATGTTCGTCGCCGGGCCGCCGCCGGACGCGGCGGTCATCCTGGTTGGCGCCAACGACATCACCAAGAAGCACTCCATCCGCGCTTCGGCGCGCAGGCTGGCCAGCGCGGTGGCGCGGCTGCGCGCGGCCGACGCGCTGGTGATCGTGGGCACCTGCCCGAATCTGGGCACCGTCACCGCGATCCAGCAGCCGCTGCGCACGGTGGTCGCGAACTGGAGCGTGCGCCTGGCCAAGGCGCAGACGGTGGCGACCACCCTCGCCGACGGGGTCGCGGTGCCGATGGGCTCGCCGCTGGTCGCCTCGGAGTTCCGGGCCCAGCCCGAGATCCTGTTCGCGACCGACGGATTCCATCCCTCCGCGGCGGGCTACGAACTCGCCGCCGCGCAACTGCTTCCGGTCCTGGTCGCGGCGGTACGCGACCGCCCTGGTCTTCCGGTCGCGCACAGCGAGACGTAGATTCGGAATGGACCGGTTAGTACACAGCCGTTCGCCAGCCATGTGAAAAGGAGTCCTCATGCCCGAGGCCGTTATCGTCTCCACCGCCCGCTCCCCGATCGGCCGTGCCGTCAAGGGATCCCTGGCGAGTATGCGTCCGGACGACCTGACCGCGCAGATGGTCCAGGCCGCGCTGGCCAAGGTGCCCGCGCTGGATCCGACGCAGATCGACGACATCATCCTGGGCACCGGCTCGCCCGCCGGTGAGGGTGGCTTCAACCAGGGCCGCATCGTCGCGGTGAAGCTGGGCCTGGACGTGGTGCCCGGCACCACCGTGCACCGCTACTGTGCCTCCTCGCTGCAGTCCACCCGGATGGCCTTCCACGCCATCAAGGCGGGCGAGGGTGACGTGTTCATCTCCGCCGGTGTCGAGACCGTCTCGCGCTACGCGCGCGGCTCGGCCGACAGCTCGCCCGACACCAAGAACCCCGAGTTCGCCGAGGCCGAGGCCCGCACTGCCAAGACCGCCGAGGGCGGCGCGGGCGCGTGGCACGACCCGCGTCAGGACGGCCTGCTGCCCGACGCCTACATCGCGATGGGCCAGACCGCCGAGAACGTCGCCTCGCTGACCGGCATCTCCCGCGAGGACCAGGACCGCTGGGGCGTGCGCTCGCAGAACCGCGCGGAGGAGGCCATCAAGGCCGGTTTCTTCGAGCGCGAGATCAGCCCGGTCACCCTGGCCGACGGCACCGTGGTGAGCAAGGACGACGGCCCGCGCGCCGGTGTCACCTACGAGGCGGTCAGCCAGCTCAAGCCGGTGTTCCGTCCCGACGGCACCGTCACCGCCGGTAACTGCTGCCCGCTCAACGACGGTGCGGCCGCGCTGGTCATCATGAGCGACACCAAGGCCAAGGAGCTGGGCCTGACCCCGCTGGCCCGCATCGTCTCCACCGGTGTGTCCGGCCTGTCGCCGGAGATCATGGGCCTCGGCCCGGTCGAGGCCGTGAAGAAGGCGCTGGCCTTCGCGGGCAAGTCGGTCTCCGACATCGACCTGTTCGAGATCAACGAGGCCTTCGCCGTGCAGGTGCTCGGCTCGGCGCGTGAGCTGAAGATCGACGAGGACAAGCTCAATGTCTCCGGTGGCGCGATCGCGCTGGGTCACCCGTTCGGTATGACCGGTGCCCGCATCACCACCACCCTGCTGAACAACCTGCAGACCTACGACAAGCAGTTCGGCGTGGAGACCATGTGCGTCGGCGGCGGCCAGGGCATGGCGCTGGTCATCGAGCGCCTCAGCTGAGGTAGACCCGAAAAAGCGGCCCACCTCATCGAGGTGGGCCACTTTTCGTTGCCGTATCAGTCGCGCTGGAAGTAGCTCAGCAGGCGCAGGATCTCGATGTAGAGCCAGACCAGGGTGACGGTCAGGCCGAGGGCGACACCCCAGGCGGCCTTCTCCGGCGCCTGGGCGCGGATCAGCTGATCGGCGGCGTCGAAGTCCAGCAGGAAGCTGAACGCGGCGATGGCGATGCAGACCAGGCTGAAGATGATCGCCAGCGCGCCACCGTCGCGCAGGCCGAAGCCGCCGTCGGTGAAGAAGCTCGCGATCAGGTTGCCGACCATCAGCACCAGCACACCGACCATGGCGCCGAGCAGCATGCGGGTGAAGCGCGGGGTGACCCGGATGGCGCCGGTCTTGTAGACCACGAGCATGCCGAAGAACACGCCGAAGGTACCGAGTACCGCCTGGCCGATCAGGGCGCTACCGCCTACGCCGCCGAAGGTCACGTCGGTGAACATCAGCGAGAGGGCACCGAGGAACAGGCCCTCGAACGCCGCGTAGGACAGCACGATGGCCGGGTTGTCCATCTTGCGGCCGAAGGTCGCCACCATGACCAGCACGAAGCCGATCAGGCCGCCACCGATGACGAACAGCGGGGCCAGCGAGGGGTTGGCCGAGGACAGCGCGAACGAGATGATCGCCGTGACGGTCAGCACCGCGAGGGTGATGCCGGTCTTGGTGACCACGTCGTCGATGGTCATCGTGCGGGTGGCGGGGGCCTGCTGGAACTGCTGGCCGTACTGCTGCCCGTATTCGCCGTACTGCTGCTGTCCGTACTGCTGGTTGCCGAACTGGCCTGCGCCGGCTACGCCCGAACCGAAGTTCGCGTAACCGCCGACACCCTCCTGGCGGGGTAAGTTCTTGAACACCGGATTCGATGAGGTACGCACCGTGCGCCTTTCTTGGAGTTTTACGAGTCGCTGTACAGCTCCAACTGCCCTGTTCAACGTGTCGCGATCGGACAAAGTTCCCAGCGGCGCGATTCGTGATCGCGCCACCGCCCGTTCGGACAAATCGGACTCTACCGCGTCGGCGCCGCCCTATCGTTGTACGTCGCGCAGACCACGCACAGACCGCGTCACCGTGAATTTCTGGTTCCGGCCGATCACATCGGTGCGCCCGACCATCCGCTCGACCACGCCGCGATAGTTCAGGTGCGAGTTGTACACCGTCCACAGCTCCCCGCCGGGGCGCAGCACCCGCCCGGTCTCGGCGAACATCTTGATCGCCGAGCCGGTGTGCACGGCGGCGCCCACATGGAACGGCGGATTGCACAGCACCAGGTCGGCGCTGTTGTCGGCGGCCGAGGACATCGCGTCGTCGCGCACCACGGTCACTCGGTCGGCCACGCCATTGGCGGCGGCGGTGGCCCGGGCCGAGGCGACGGCGGCCGCGGACTGATCGGTGCCGACCACCCGGATGTGCGGGCGCGTCTTGGCCAGCGCGACCGCGAGGATGCCGGTGCCGCAGCCCAGGTCGATGGCCTCGCGCGCGTCGGGCTTCATCCGATCCAGGTGCTCGAGCAGGAAGCGGGTCCCGATGTCCAGGCGCGCGCCGGAGAAGGCGGCGCCGTGGGCCACCACGTCACCGTCGATCTCGATGATGTGCTCGCGCACCGGGAACCGGCTCGGCCCGGCCGGGCGCGGCTCGCCGACCACCAGCACCCGCGACTTCTGCCGCCCGCGCCCGGCCCGCACCGTGCCGAAGAACTCACCGAGCACGCCGTTCATGGCCGGAGTCAGGTACTTGTCGCGCCCGCCCGCGAAGACCACCACGTCCTCGGCGGCGTAGCGGGCGATGGCCTCGGCGATCTCGGCCAGGCCGGGCAGCATCCGCGGCAGCCGCAGCAGGACCACGCGCGCGCCCGTGAGCAGCTCGGCGTCCAGGCCGTACGCGGTGTAGCGGTCGGTGAGGCCGAGCGTCTTGGCATTGCCCGCCAGGGCCGCCTCGCCGGTGAGCAGGTCCTGGTGCACGCGCAGGCCGGTGAGATCGTGGCGGGTGGCCGCGCCGAGGGTGAGCGCGCCGTAGGCGTCGCCGATCACCGCAACCTCGCCGCTACCCGCCGCCGCCAGGGCCTGCTCGGCGGTATCGAGGAGCAGGCGGTCGGCGGCGTCGACGGCATAGAGGTTCGGCGCCTCCACGTCGGGAAACCGGCGCAACCGGGTGAATACGTCCTCGACTCTGTCCACCCGACAAGTGTGCTAGATCGTTGCCCCACCGTCACATCCGGCCCTGAAATCGGCCGGTGGGCTTGCTCACAGTGCGGGCGGAGGATGTAATTCGATGAGCACGAACGGGTTCCATCGATTTGCGACGTCCTTGCGGATGGATGCGGATTGCCGAATGTCACGAATCCTGTTGTTCGGCAATGGTTCGGCCGCCGTTCACGATGACACGTCGACGATCCGGACCGGCATTCGGCGAGGTCAGCCGACGGACCGGCCGCGCACGGCCACCCGCCACCCGCCACCACGACCCGCCCCACGCGAGTTCCGCCCCGCCCGGCCGCGCCCAGCAAACTCACCGTAGACCCGGACACACCCCGCCGTCCTCCCCCCACCGGACGGCCCGGCGTGCTTACCATCGGCCCATGCGCAAGGTCGGAGTGTTCGTGCTGGTCGCCGGGATCGCGGCGGCCCTGACCGGTTGCGACACCGAGGACGCCCCCGCCGCGACCCCCGCGGCCACGAGCACCACCAGCACCTTCGTGGAGCGCTCTGGCGAAGTGCCCACCGACAGCACACCCAAGTCCGGCCAGGCCTCCCCCGGCGCCGCGCTGACCGTCACCGATATCCGCGTCGCCGCCGAACAGGGCTTCGACCGGGTGATCTACACCCTCGGTGGCACCGGGACCCCCGGCTGGCAGGTCGCCTACACCGACAGCGCGGTCCAGGACGGCAGCGGGCGACCGGTCGCGGTGACCGGCGAGTCGATCCTCGAGGTCCGCATCCTGGGCTCGGCCTACCCGTTCGACTCGGTGGTGCCGCCGTACGCGGGCCCCGACCCGGTGACCGATCCCGCCGCGCCCGCCGTCACCGGGGTGTACAAGTCGCTGGTCTACGAGGGCGTCACCCAATCGTTCATCGGCCTGGACACGGGGGCCGTGCCGTTCGCGGTGACCGCGCTGGCCGACCCGCCGCGGGTGGTCGTCGATATCGCCACCCGGTAGTCCTACCCCTACCGTGTCGGGGTATTTCCGCACCGTCGACGGCCCTGGTTAGACTGACTGCCGTGAACGAGCGGCGGTCGCACTCGCGGGCTCCTGGCATCGCCAGGGCCCTCGCCGTGCTGGTGCTGCTGGCCGGGATCGTCGCCATGCACTCGGCGGTCTTCGCGACCGCGCACGCCGAGCATCCGACCCCCGCCCACCACAGCGCCGAGGCCGTCACCGACACCGCGCCCACCCCGCCCGCCGACACCGATTGCGGCGCGGGCGGCTGCACCGAGCACGCCGGGATCCACGGCTGCGTCTTCGTGCTCGTCGCGCTCGCGGCGGCACTCACCCTGACGCTGCTCTACCGGCTCGGCGACGGCGCCGCGACCGTGCGTACCGCGCTGCTGATCTGGCGCGGCAGGCGCGAGCGACCACCGCCGTGGACCGTGCTCTCCCTCTCCCAACTGGCGATTCTGCGGATCTGACAGGTCGGCCGCACTCGCGGCCCCCACCTGCCACGACACCACACCGAATCCCCAGGAGGATCCCCATGTCCGTTTTCCGTACCCGCACCCTGGTCCTCGCCGCCACCGCGGCCGCCGCCGCACTGGTCGCCACCGCCTGTGGCGACGACATCGGCGGCAGCACCCCCAGCACGGTCGCGCCGACCACCACCAGCTCGGCCACAGCAGGCGCGCGCACCGATTTCAACGACGCCGATGTCACCTTCCTGCAGATGATGTACCCGCATCACGCGCAGGCCGTCGAGATGGCGCAGCTGGTGCCCAGCCGCACCCAGAACCCGGAGCTGCTGGCACTGGCCACCCAGGTGGAACAGGCCCAGGCCCCGGAGATGGCGCAGATCACCACGCTGCTCACGGCCTTCGGCGAACCGGCGCCGAGCGCGGGCGGCCACGGCGGCCACGACATGCCCGGCATGATGACCGACGCGCAGATGAGCGCGCTCGAGGCCGCCCGCGACGCCGAGTTCGACCGGCAGTGGCTGGAGATGATGATCGACCACCACGAGGGCGCGGTCGACATGGCCAAGACCGAACTCGAGGCGGGCGTGAACCCGGAGTCGCGCCAGCTGGCGACGGCCATCGTGGCTGATCAGGAAGCCGAGATCGCCACCATGCGCGGCATGCTCGGCCAGTGACCCGCCGACGCGGCGCCGGGGCGCGACACCCCGGCGCCGCGTCTCGGTTGCTCATCGAAATGACCCCCGCGCGCTGACGCCACCCGGGTACAGCCAGTACGGTCGAGAGGCACATCCTTGAGGGAGGAGAAGGACCATGCGAGTACTGGAACGAGTGGGCCTCGGCACCGCGCTCGCCGCGACGGCCACCGGCGTCATCCTGATCGGCGCCTGCTCCCAGCAGGTGCCCGGCAACCCGGAGGCGAACGTCACCGAGCTCGCCCAGTACACCTCCGAGGTCGCGGCCTCCTCGGCGGCGGCGTCCTCGTCGAAGGCGGCCCGGATCGAAGCGGCCAACGACACCGCCTGCGACGGCCTGCGCGCGGCCAACAAGAGTTCGGTCACCTCCTTCAACGCCTATATCGACGCCAGCAACAACCGGGCACCCGATACCGACAGCAAGGCCAACGAGGCCGTGACCACCCTGCGCAACAACGCCAAGGACCTCGACCGCAAGATCACCCCCGACGTGATCGCGGAACTGTCGGTGCCGCTGGGCGCCTACCGCGATCAGACCAACACCCTGGCCGACACCCTCGACCGCCGCGCCCCCACCGACGAGCTCAATACGGTGATCGACGCCTTCAACGCGTCCAAGGACGAGGCCATCGAGGTCTGCCAGCCGTACGGCAGCTGATCGCCCGTAACACGAACGTGACCGTTCGCGATAGTGGGGCGTGTACCGCTATCTGAAACATGTTGTGGCGGCAGCGGTTACCACGCTGACGCTCACCTCGGGCGTCCTGCTGCCGATGACCGCCCAGGCCGACCCGGGCGCCGTCGCGCAGTGCGAGGTCAGTTCCGGGCGCACCCCGCAGACGGCCACCGCCGCCGAAGCGGGGCTGGACCCCGACGGTCTCGCCCGGGCGATGGACCTGGCGATCGATCCCACCCGCTTCAATATCCAGCTCTACCGCAACAACTGCCTGATCGCGGGCAGCCCCACCAACCCCGAATCCGGTGGCGTCGCCTGGAATCTGTGGAGCGGCACCAAGAGCGTGGTCGCACTGGTGGCCGGGCTGGCCGTCGACGCGGGCCTGCTGAACATCGACGAGCCGATCGGCACCTACCTGCCCGCCGGTCTCGGTGACGACGCGCACCGCGCGATCACCGTGCGCAATCTGCTCACCGAGTCCTCCGGGATGGAGGTGGCGGTGGCCGCCGAGGGCGCGACCGGGCTGGCCCAGCTCGACCCCAATGTCGTCGCTCAGGCGCTGGCTATGCCGATCGAACGCCCGCAGGGCACCATGTTCCGCTACAGCCAGCGGGCGGTGGACCTGCTGGTCTACGTCATCCAGCAGGCCGTCGGCGAGGACTTCCAGGCCTTCGCCCAGCGCGGACTCTTCGACCCGCTGGGCATTCCGCGCACGGACTACTACTGGGCCCGCGACCGCGCCGGGAACACCTACGGCCACGCGCATCTGGTGCTGCCGCCCGACGATTTCGCCAAACTCGGTCTGCTGGTGGGCAATCGGGGCAGCTGGAACGACCGGCAGGTGATCTCCGCGGACTACATGCGCCAGGCGCTGTCCCCCTCGGCGAGTATGCCCTGCTACGGCTTCCTGTTCGTCATCAACGGCGAACCGTGCCGCCTGGAGTTCCCCGGACTGCCGCTGGACGCGGTGAAGATGTCGGGCATGCTGCGCAACGACAGCTACATCGTGCCCAGCCTCGGCCTGATGCTGAACTGGACCGGCGTGGCCACCCCCGGCTCGTCCTCGACCTACACCCACGATGTGATGCGCGCGCTGGTGACCTCCTTCCGCGACCCGGTGCTGCCGGATCCGGGTGAGTACCGGCCGCGCCCGGATGTGAGCGTCACCGATCCGATGATCGCGCGCCCGGACGCCTTCTTCGGCACCCTGGGCGTGGGCCCGTACGCCTATCCGGGCTGCAATTTCCTGGACTGCCTGGGCGAGACCCCGAAGGCCCCGTTCGCCGACGCGCCGCCGGGATGCCTCATCCTGGGATGTATCGGTACCGATCCGCGCACGCCCGGCATCCGCTGACGGCCCTGGGCCCGCGGCCCCTGGTCGCGTAGTCTGGACCGACCGGACATGACCAGTCGGGACCGGTATGCCGACCAGGGGAAGGAGCCGCCCCCATGCCCGCACCGCTGCGCGACAGCGCGGTGCCCAAGCACGAGCAACTGCGCGCGATCCTGCTGCAGAAATGCACGCGGGAACTCCAGCCGGGCGATCTGATGACCAGCGAGCGCAATCTCATGCAGGACTACGGCGTCAGCCGGATCACGGTGCGTGAGGCGATCGGTCAGCTGGTCAACGAGGGCTATCTGGTGCGGGTGCGCGGCAAGGGCACCTTCGTGGCCCACCGGCCGGTGCAGTCACGGCTGCATCTGGCCTCGTTCACCGAGGAGATGCGCGCGCTCGGGCACCACCCGACCACACTGGTGCTCGTCGCCGAGGAGGACATCGCCCCCGAGGCCACCGCCCGCGCGCTGCGCCTGCCGCAGGGCGCGCGCGCCTATCACGTGCGCAGGTTGCGCCTGGCCGACGAGGACCCGGTCAGCGTGGACGACGCCTGGTTCAATCCCGAACTCGTGCCCGGCCTGATCGCGCACGACCTGACCGGCTCGATCTACCGCACCACCGCCGAGCGCTACGGCAGGCCGATCGAGCGCGCGGTGCAGACTGTCGACGCCCAGGCCGCCGAATCCGGGGTCGCGGAGCTGCTCGGTGTCAAGAAGGGTTCCCCGGTGCTGCATTTCGACCGGGTGTCGTTCAGCGCGGAGGTGCCGATCGAGCACACGCACAGCTGGTACCGGTCGGATCGCTATCGGGTGCAGATGGAAGTGGGGCAGCGCGCGGCCGCGACGACCTAGTCCGACCAGGTCGATTTGGTGTGAAATCCACATATTTCAGTTACCGTCTGGGTGCTATCACAGCGAAGTGCTCGGAGGTATCACCCGTGTCCGTATCCACATCCCTCACCCGCGCGGGCCTGCTGGCCACGCTCGCCGCGGCCACCGTGCTCGCCACCGGCGGCACCGCCAGCGCCATCGGCGGCGCCGACTGGGACCTGCTGCCCTCCGGCTCGGTCGAACTCGGCCCGCCCACCGGCAGCGCGGGCTCCGTCGACGCCGACCTGGGCAGCGGCACCGGCTCCTTCGACGCCGATCTCGGTTCGGGCGCGCCCGCCCCCGGCACCGGGTCCGGCACCGGCTCCGGCCTGCTGCCCTGGTTCCTGCCGATCCCCGGCTCGGCGGGCTGACCGACTCCGGCGCGCCGCTCCCGGCGCGCCGGACCGGCTCAGATGATCGTGCCCACGTCGGTGCGGACCAGATTGTCCAGTGCCCGCTCGGCGACCGCGGCGATGGTCATCGACGGATTACACGCCGCGGTATTGCCCGGCATGAGCGCCCCGTCGAGCACATAGAGCCCCCGCTGCCCGAGCACGCGCCCGTCCAGATCGCACACCGTGCCCATATTCGCCCCACCCAGCGGATGCCAGGTGGACGGGAAGGCGAGATTGGTGTCGAGCAGCGTGGCGCCCGGCCCGGCGATCCGGCGCACCGCCGGGGCGATGTAGCCGTCCTGGATGACCCGGTCACCGTCACCGGGCCAGCGCAGCGTCGCGGTATCGGCGCCCGCGTCGTAGACGAACTCGCCGCGCCCGTCGCTGACGCCGTACCCGACCAGCATGGTCGAGCCCGCGTCCAGCGACAGCGGCGGAATCGAGGCCTGGATGACGGTGAACGCGTGCCGCGGGTCGTCCCAGTTCTTGCTCCCGTAGACCACCGGACCGCCCTGTGCCGCACCGAATCCGGCGGCCGGGTCGTGCCAGACGTAGATCCGGTCGGCATTGGTGCCCCACCCGCGGCCGAGGTCGTCGGGCAGGTCGGTGATCTGTCCCTTGGCCGCCGCGCGCACCAGCAGCCGGGTGGTGTTGAGACTGCCCGCGGCCAGCACCAGCGTGCCGGTGGTGATGATCTTGGTTTCCTGGACGGCGCCGGTGAGGTCGACCCGATCGACGTGCACCACCCAGCGGCCGTCGGCGGCCCGCGCGACCTCGGTGACCTCGTGCAGGGTCTGCACCTCGACCAGTCCGGTCGCCTCGGCGGCGGCCACGTAGGTGACGTCGACGGAGTGCTTGCCGCCGTTGTTCACCCCCATCGCGCCGTCGCCGTTGGTATAGGACGGCGCCATCTCCCCGCGCAGCTCGGCCAGCGCGTAGTTCCAGTCGATGGGCATGGGGATCTTCGCCAGCGGGTAGCCCTCGGCGCGCACCCGGTCCGCGAAAATCCGTGCGGCGGCGTAGTTCTCGGTCTCGATCAGCTCATCGGGCGCGGTGGCCAGACCGAGCATGCGCGCGACGCGCGGGTAGTGCACTCGGTCCATCAGGTCCCAGTCCAGCTCGGCCGGGAAGTGCGCGTCGAACACCTCGCGGGTGGGTTGCAGCGACATCCCCTGATAGATCAGCGAGCCGCCGCCCAGCCCGGCCGCGCACAGCGCGGTCATGCCCTGGCCCGGAACCGCTTCCACCAGACCGGTATACGGCTCGAACAGCATCGGCCGCCCGAACAGCATGGGATCGGACCGGTGCCAGAGAATGCGCTTGTCCGGCTGGGTGGCGTGCGGGAAGGTCTGCGCGTTCGGGCCGGTGGCCCAGCGCTTTCCGCGTTCGAGCAGCAGCACCGGCACCCCGGCCTGGGCCAGCCGCAGCGCGGTGACACCGCCGCCGAAGCCGGAGCCGACCACCACCACGCGGCGGTCCTCGCGGGTGAGCGGAATGCCGCCGGTGCGCGCGGCGATGCCGGGCCGGGCCCCGGCGCGGGGAGCGGCGGCCAGGCCGAGGCCCAGCGCGGCGGCGCCGGTCAGCAGTGACCGGCGGGTGAATGTCGACATGGCACAACAACCTTCATCGGTGAGGGGGTCTTCGATCAGCTCGCGCGCTGGGCGAGCAGCATTCCGAGCAGTCCGGCCTCGCGGCCCTGGCCGGTGAGCATGTCGCGGGCGGCCCGCTTCACCTCGCCGTCGACCAGCAGATCGTCCGCGGCGGTGGCCATGCGCAGCCCGCCGTAGTGGTGGCGCTGCATGAGGCGAAGGAACAGCACCTCGGCCTCGGCACCGCGCGCCGCGGACAGTTCGTCGAGTTCGGCGGTGCTCGCCATCCCCGCGTCGTCGTGCGTGGGCCCGTGGTGGGCGCGCGGCATCCAGGACATGGGTTCGGCATTCGTCACCGGCGCACCGGCCAACCGCAGCCAGCCCAGCAGCATGCCCAGCTCGGTGCGCTGGGCATCGGCGATCTGCCCGGCCAGCGCCAGCACGCCAGGTCCGGCGCCGGGGTCGAGCCGCTGGACCAGCACCAGGGCCTGGCTGTGGTGGGCCACCATGTCCTGGACGAAGCCGATCTCGGTGGCGGTGAGCACCGGGGCTGGCTCGTTCGACGACACCAGCGGCCGCAAAGCGGCACCCATCGTGAGCAGCAGCACCGCCAGCGCGGCCTGCGCCAGCAGCCGGAACGCGCGCGGCGTCATGATCCGGTGGTCGATCGTTGATCGGCCGGTGGCGTGTACACCGCGGGCGCGAGTTCCATGGCGAGGAAACCGTTGTCGGCGCAGGCCGTCCACAGCTGGTTGCCGCGCCATTCCGGCGGCGCGAAACACCAATCGGTGGACAGGTCACCGAAGGCCAGGGTGCCGGTGCGGGAACTGAGCGCCTGGGCGGGATCGAACTGCCCGCTCAGCATCGCCTGGGCCAGTGTCGGCGCCGCGAGCAGTGGCGGGCCGATGATCGAGGCCAGCGCGTGCGGGGAGTTCCACAGCTCGGTGTTCTGGCCCGTCCGCGCGGGTGGGTTGAAGTAGGCGATCTCGTGGATGTCCGCGGGGTCGCGCACGTCGAAGACCCGGATGCCCGAGGAGGTCCAGCTGCACGCGAGCGCGGTGGGGTCGGCCGGGCGGTCGGCGGCGCAGTAGTGCGCGTCGTAGGCGAACAGCGAGCCGCCCGAGGCCGAGGCGACCATGCTGTCCTGGTGCTCGGGCTGGTTGATCGCGAGCTTGATCGAGCGCACCAGCCGCGGCTGACGATCATCGGCGACGTCGATGAGCTTCACCCCACCCGATCCGGCCTCGTCGACGGCGAACACGTGCGGCACGCCGCCGTAGCTGACCGGCACGGCGTGCTGGGTGGCCCAGCCGTCCGTCCACGGCATGTCGGCGAGTTCGTGCACCTGCGGTGATCCGTCCCGGCGCTGCACCGCGCTCACGTCGAGGATCTTCAGCCCGCCCATATTGTTGGCCAGATACATCCGGTTGCCGTCCGGCGCGAAACCGAAACCGTGCATGGACAATCCGGGAATGCCCTGCCAGATCACCCTGGGCTGCGCGGGATCGGTGAGATCCACCGCGCTGAGCAGCCCGGGCGCGACCCCCGAACTCCAGTAGGTGTTCCCGTCCGGCGAGAAGCCGCCCTCGTGCGCGGTGATGGGCAGTGGCAGCGCCAGATCCGAACCGGGGCCCGGGTTGAGCAGGCGCGGGTGCGCGCAGTCGGATACGTCGTAGACCGACAGGAGTCCCGCGCCGGTCAGCGCCGGAACACCCGTGCCCACCAGCAGTTTCCGGGCCGCGTTCACCTTGAGGCTCTCCCAGGTGCCCGCGAGCATGGCCGGTTCGGTGAGGGTCGCGGTGTGCACCGGCGCGGCCGGATCACTGACATCGATCACACGCACCCCCTGGTCCGGACCGAGCAGGTTGCCGGGGAAGAAGGTGCCGATATAGGCGCAGTGGTCGAAGGTCACCGAGGTGATGCCGCCGCCGCGGCCGGGCGAGGAGCCGAGCAGCCGGATATTGCAGTGGTAGCCGTCGCGGCTGCGGCCGCTGTCGCGGTCGGCGGCGGGGACGTCGCCCTGGAGGCCGGGTTCGGGCAGCGAGCCGGGCAGGCAGTCGGCGGTGCCCTGGCGGGGTGGGGCCGCGGCGGTCGGCACGACGGCGGCGAGCGGGATCGTCAGCAGGGCCGCGGCGAGCACGCCCCAGCGGCGGACGGTGCGGAGGTACGAGGAAGTCATGGAGTCGTCCTGTGGATGCGCGGTGCCGGACGCGGCGTGCACCGACCCCATCCAGCGGTAACCGTGTTACCGGTGCGCGACGCTACCATTCACGGGTGAGTAAGGGACCCGATTCGGACGCTTCCGCCAAGATCATCGCGGCGGTCCTGGATCTGCTGGAGTCCGAGGGCTACGAGGCCGTCCAGCTGCGCGCGGTCGCCGCGCGGGCACACGTCTCGCTGGCCAAGATCTACCGGCACTTCCCCACCAGGGACGAGCTCGTCATCGCCGCGCTCGAACAGTGGATGGCGGTGCACACCTACGCCGAGGTGACCGTCCCCGGCCCGGAGGAATCGGTGCGCGATTGCCTGAATCGCTTGCTACGCATCGTCTTCGAGCCCTGGGAACGCAATCCCCGAATGCTCGAGGCCTACCACTACGCGCGCACCGGTCCCGGTGGCGAACGCCTCGACAGCCAGGGCCTGGCCGCGGTGCTGCCCGCCGCGTCGGTCGCGCTGCGCGATCTCGACCCCGGCTACCTGCACGATCTGGGCCTGATCCTGGGCAATATGGTGCTGGCGCTGATCGGCCGCTTCGCCACCGGCTCCCTGCCGAGCACCGAGATCCTGCCCACGCTGGAACGCACCGTCTACCGGCTGACCGCCGACAATGCCGCCGAGGCGGGCCGGGGCACCGCGGGCTGACCCCACCGAAGCCGTTCCAGCACAGCCTTTTCCAGGGTTTGCAGCGCGGATGCCAGATCCGGTTTCGGCCGCGTGCCGCGCGCCGGTCAGGAATCGCGCGCCCGCGCCCTGATCACATTCGCCAGCCGCTCCAGCGATTCCTGATTGCGCGCCGCGAAAACCAGATCCTGGGCCGGTCCCGGCACGAAACGCGCGGGCCCGCGCACCGCCCGCTCGACCATCCGGATGATGGTCTGCCCCGGCACCGCCTCGGTGAGCGTCAGCTCGATCGAGGCCGCGCCGACCGACCACAGCCGCGCCTCCAGTTCGAGCCGGTGCGGCCGGTCGATCGCGCGCACCACCGTGGTGTCGCTGATCAGCACCGGCCACAGCCCGAACCGGTAGTGGATGCGGCTGCCGACAGCGGGCCAGGCCGGGTCCACCTCCCCGATATGCGAGGCCCCGACCACCCAGCTGGCGTAGAGCCAGCCGTCGGCCAGGGCCGCGAAGGCCTGCTCCGGCGGCACCGGCACGGTCACCTCGGCTGTCAGCACGTCTGAATTCCTCGTCCGTCGCGGGAGTCCGGCGTCTCCAGGGTAATTCGTCGCGGCGGCGGGCACCGGGTGAGTTCCGCCCGCGGCACGCCGAATCGCGAAGATGCGGGAAAATTGCTGTACGCCGTTTGGACGTGGGATCGTTTCCCTCATGTCCACGGAAGAAACCCGGCCCGGCGACCAGCCCGGCCCGGTCGGCACGGCTGCCGAACACACCCTGTTCGGGCATCCCATCGGCCTGACCAACCTCTTCGGCGTGGAGCTGTGGGAGCGATTCTCCTTCTACGGCATGCTCACGATCCTGGGCTACTACCTCTACTACTCCAGCACCGACGGCGGCCTCGGCCTGGATCAGGGCACCGCGCTGGGCATCGTCGGCGCCTACGGCGGCCTGGTCTATCTGTCCACCGTGCTCGGCGGCTGGATTGCCGACCGGGTGCTGGGCATGGAGCGCACCGTGTTCTACGGCGGCGTGGTGGTGATGGCCGGGCATATCGCGCTGGCCGTGCTGCCCGGGCTGTCCGGGGTCGGGGTGGGTCTGGTGCTGGTCGCCCTGGGCAGCGGCGCGCTCAAGGCCAACGCGTCCTCGCTGCTGGGCACGCTCTACGCACCCTCGGACGCGCGCGTCGACGGCGGCTTCACACTGTTCTATCTCGGCATCAATATCGGCGCCTTCACCGGCCCGCTGCTGACCGGTCTGCTCCAGCGCGAGTGGGGTTTCCACGCCGGTTTCGGCGCCGCCGCGGTCGGCATGGCCCTTGGCCTGACCCAGTACGTGATCTTCCGCCGCAACCTGGGCACCCACGGTCGCGAGGTGGCCAACCCGATCACCCGCCGGGAGCTGACCCCGGTGCTGATCGCCGTCGCGGTCGCCGCGGTGGCGGTGGTGCTGGCCATCGTGGCCGGGCTGATCACGCTGGACAATCTCTCCGATGTCACCACCGGCGTCATCGTGGTGGCCTCGATCATCTACTTCGCGGTCATGCTGACCAGCGCCAAGGTGACCGGCGTCGAACGCACCCGGGTGCGCGCGTTCATCCCGCTGTTCATCGCCAACGCGGTGTTCTGGTCGCTGTTCCAGCAGATGTTCACCATGCTCGCGGTGTACTCCGACGAGCGCATCGACTGGAACATCTTCGGCTGGGAGGCCCCCGCGAGCTGGATCGGCTCGGTCGAGCCGGTGTGGATCATCGCCCTGTCGCCGCTGTTCGCGCTGATGTGGACCAAGCTGGGCAACCGGGCACCGAGCACCCCGATCAAGTTCGCCCTCGGTGTGATCGGGATGGGCATCGCGTTCTGGCTGTTCGCGCTGCTGTCCGGGTTCGAGGGCAAGACGGTGCCGGTGCTGGCCGTGTTCGCCATTCTGGGCGGCTTCGCGATCTCGGAACTGCTGCTCTCGCCGATCGGGCTGGCCGTCACCACCCACCTCGCGCCGCAGGCGTTCCGGTCGCAGATGATGGCGCTGTACTTCTTCTCGGTCGGTATCGGCACCTCGATGGCGGGCACCCTCGCGCGCTACTACAGCCCCGACAACGAGACCGCGTATTTCGGTATCAGCGGCGCCGCCGCCATCGCGGCGGGCCTGGTCGTCGTGGCCATCGCCCCCTGGATCAAGCGCCACATGCAAGGCGTGCACTGACCCGGCCCGGGTAACCCACGAAGACGTTTCCGCACAGAAGGAGAAGCACCGTGTCGACACCGGAAGCCACCCCAGGGGCGCGCCGACCATCCGGCCGCGGGAGCGGATTGTTCCGCACCAAATCCGTGGAGCAATCCATCCTCGACACCGACGAACCCGATTCGCGGCTGCGCAAGGATCTCACCGCCTGGGACCTCACGATCTTCGGTGTCGCCGTCGTCGTCGGCGCGGGCATCTTCACCCTCACCGCCCGCACCGCGGGCAATGTGGCCGGGCCGTCGGTGTCGCTGGCCTTCGTCTTCGCCGCGATCGCCTGCGGTCTCACCGCAGTCTGTTACGCCGAGTTCGCCTCGACGGTGCCGGTGGCGGGCAGCGCCTACACCTACTCCTACGCCACCTTCGGTGAGCTGGTGGCCTGGATCATCGGCTGGGACCTCATCCTGGAGTTCGCGCTGGCCGCCTCGGTCGTCGCCAAGGGCTGGTCGCAGTATCTGGGCACGGTCTTCGGCTTCGAATCCGCGACCGTGCAGTGGGGTTCGGTGACCTTCGACTGGGGTGCGGTGACGCTGCTGGTCGTGCTCGGCGTGCTGCTGGCCGTCGGCACCAAGGTGTCCTCGCGGGTCTCGGCCATCGCGGTGGCGATCAAGCTCGGCGTCATCGCGCTGGTGCTCGTCCTCGGTGCCACCTACTTCAAGGCGTCCAACCTGAGCCCCTACATCCCGCCGTCGCAGCCCGCCGAGGAGGGCGCCAGCGGGCTGCACCAGTCGCTGTTCTCCTTCGTCACCGGCGCGGGCAACAGCAACTTCGGCTGGTACGGCCTGCTCGCCGCGGCCAGCCTGGTGTTCTTCGCCTTCATCGGCTTCGACGTGGTCGCCACCGCGGCCGAGGAGACCAAGAACCCGCAGAAGGCGGTGCCGCGCGGCATCCTGGGCTCGCTGCTCATCGTCACCGTGCTCTACGTGGCCGTCACCCTGGTGCTCACCGGCATGGTGCCCTACACCGACCTCGCCGGTGACAACGCCACCCTGGCCACCGCCTTCGCCATCCACGGCGTGGACTGGGCCAAGAACGTCATCTCGATCGGCGCGCTGGCGGGCCTGACCACCGTGGTCATGGTGCTGTTCCTCGGCCAGACCCGCGTGCTGTTCGCCATGGCCCGCGACGGCCTGCTGCCGCGCTGGCTGGCCCACACCGGTTCGCGCGGCACGCCGGTGCGCCTGACCGTCATCGTCGGCGTGATCTGCTGCGTGCTGGCCGGTTTCGTCGACTTCGGCACCCTGGAGGAGATGGTGAACATCGGCACCCTGTTCGCCTTCGTGCTGGTCTCGGTGGGCGTCATCGTGCTGCGCCGCACCCGCCCCGACCTGCCCCGCGGCTTCCGCGTCCCCTGGGTTCCGTTCGTCCCGATCCTGGCGGTGCTGTCGTGCCTGTGGCTGATGGTCAACCTCTCGGTCGACACCTGGCTGCGCTTCATCGTCTGGATGATCCTCGGCTTCGTGATCTACTTCGCCTACGGCCGACGCCACTCCATCCTCGGCCGCACCACCCCCACCCCCGACTGACCAGCACCTTCGGACAGCCCCGGCCGCCCGGCGTGCTCCCCCGCGACACGCCGGTCCGACCGAGAAAACCGACACGATTCCGGTACACCCGTACGAGTCGCTAGGCTGTCCCGGACGCCCCTATAGCCCAATTGGCAGAGGCAGCGGACTTAAAATCCGCCAAGTCAGGGTTCGAGTCCCTGTGGGGGCACTCAATCACCGCAGGTCGATGACCTACCGGGCTGCCTGGTGCACAATGTTCGAAAGCCGAAAGGCCAAGGCCTGGAATACGTTCGGCTTTGACATCGAACGGAGTATCACATGGACGGCTCCGCCGCCGGCGCCATCTTCTTCGCGGTGCTGTTCTTCGGCATCACCTTCGGGAGCGTCAGCCTGGCCATCGCCGAGCGGAAGCGCCGCAGTCCCGGCGGCTTCTTCCTGGTGGGTTTCCTCCTGGGCCCGCTCGGCGTCCTGGCAGCAGTGGTGGCAGCGCCCGGCGCACCGGCCCCGCCGCCCGGCATGCGCGCGGTGATCTGCCGTCGGTGCAACGCGCGCCAGAACATCGCCAGAGACCAGGCCGACTACGAGTGCTGGCAGTGCAAACTGGTCAACCCGTCCCCACCCACCAACCCCGCGCGATACCTCACCTGAGCCGAGCTATCGCAGAGATCAGGGCGGGCCCCTTCGCTGGCGAGCCCGAGGTTCGTGGCGGTCTCCCGATCGACGGACCGGGAGACCACGGCAGCCGGGGTTCAGGGACTACTCGCTGGGAGTAGGTAGCTCACAGTTGTCGACCTTCGGGTTGACGCCCAGGTAGTTGAGCGGCCCCGCGACGGTGGTGACGGCCAGGGTGCCCAGGGTGGCGCAGGTCTGGTCGCGGTCGGTGAAATAGCCGCGCTGAGCTGCGGCGACGACGCCGATGAGCAGCCAGACCAGGACGATGAGCGACAGGATGCGGGTGATCGGCATGGTGTCCTCCTCCTCGGTGATGTCGATCGGCGGCGGTCAGTAGTAGTGCCGTCTGCCGCCGACGGGTCGGCCGACCGTGCCCGCGAGGGCGAGGACGACGCCGATCACCAGCAGCACCACTCCGATGGTGCTGAGCAGCGAGATGCCGAAGACGAGGCCTGCGATGAGGAGTATCGCACCGAGAAGAATCATGGAACTCACCTGTTCGGTAACAACTTCCGGGACGCGCCGGACAGCACGCCCCCGTGTGGGGGCGTATGCCCGGTCGCGCCGATCGCAAACAGTTCGCGGAGGGAATTCCGGGTCCGGATCTCAGCCCGCGGTGAGGCCCTTGGCGATATGGGTCACCTGGATCTCATTGCTGCCCGCGTAGATCATCAGCGACTTGGCGTCGCGGGCGAGCTGCTCGACCTTGTACTCGGCCATGTACCCGTTGCCGCCGAAGAGCTGCACGGCCTCCATCGCGACCTCGGTGGCCGCGCGGGAGGAGTAGAGCTTCATGGCCGAGGCCTCGGCGAGGGTCACCTTGTCGCCCGCGGCGGTGCGCTCGATGGCGTTGAACACCATGTTCTGCACATTGATTCGCGCGATCTCCATCTCGGCGAGCTTGAGCTGGATGAGCTGGAATTGCGCGATCTCCTTGCCCCACAGCGTGCGCGACTTGGCGTAATCGACACACAGGCGGTGACATTCGTTGATGATGCCCAGCGCCAACGAGGCGATGCCGATGCGCTCGACGACGAAAGACTCCTTGGCACTGTCCTTTCCGTCGCCCTTGGCGGCGTTCTCGCTCTCACCGAGCAGCCGGTCGGGGGTGATGCGGACGTTCTCGAAGAACAGTTCGCCGGTGGGCGAGGAGTTCATGCCCATCTTCTTGAACGGCGGGCTCTGCACGAAACCGGGCATGCCCTTGTCCAGCACGAAGGCGAGCACCTTGCGGTCGCGGCGGTCGGTGCCGTCCTGTTCGTCGAGCTTGGCGTAGACGATGGTGACGTCGGCGTAGGGGCCGTTGGTGATGAAGGTCTTGCGGCCGTTGAGGATGTAGTCCTCGCCGTCGCGGCGCACATAGGACTTCATGCCGCCGAAGGCGTCGGACCCGGAATCCGGTTCGGTGATGGCCCACGCGCCGACCTTGGCCATGGTGACCAGGTCAGGCAGCCAGCGCTTCTTCTGCGCGAGCGTCCCCCGGCTGCGAATGGTCCCCGCCGCCAGCCCGAGACTCACCCCCATCGAGGCCACCAGCCCCAAACTCACGCCCGCCAGCTCACTGTTGAGCACCACCCCCATGCTCCCCGCCCCACTGAGCCCTCCACCCGACTTCCCCGCCCCACCGTCCCCGGCCTCCTCCCGCGCCAGCGCCTTCTCCAGCCCGTCCCGCGTCATCTCGTCGATCCCGAAGGTGGCGAACATCTTGCGAATGATGTCGAACGGCGGCAGCGCCCCGCTCTCCAGCTGGTCGACATGCGGGGTGATCTCCTTGGCGATGAACCCGCGCACGGCCTCACGGAACATCAGGTCTTCGTCGGACCACTGGTACATCTCTTGACTCCCTGGGGGATCGCCGGAACTTTTCCCTCAAATATAGAACACGTTCTAATTACCCAAGCGCTCTTGCGGCCGGCTCAGAGCATCGAAGAGCCAGCCCTGGGCATGACCGATCGTCGCGGCGGCGCCGGCGAGCCGCCCAGGTTACGCATCGGAGGGAGGTTTCCGCAGGTCCGTAGGGCTATTACCGTGGGGGTTATGAGTAGTCGGCGAGTGCCGGGCGGGGTGGTGCACGAGCTGCCCGCTGATCTGCGGGCGGCATTGAGTGGGAATGCGGTGGCGTTGGCCGCGTGGCGGGATATCACGCCGTTGGCGCGGAACGAGTTCATCTGCTGGGTGGAGGACGCCAAGCAGGCCGCCACGCGGGAGCGGCGGATTCGGCGGACGCAGGAGGAGCTGGAAGAGGGGATGCGGCGGCCGTGTTGCTGGCCGGGGTGTGCGCACCGGGAGCGGACCGGGCGGGCCTGAGTGCTAGGGGTGCGGGGCGCGGGTGAGCACGGGGGCGACGAATTCCTCGAGCATCAGGCGTTCGTCGGCGGCGTCGCGGCCGGGGGTGATCAGCAGCGACACGATGACGCGGGTCAGCCAGCGTGACAGGCGGCCACGTTCGGGGTCGCTCAGGTCCGTTCCGGCGAACATCGAGGCGGCCAGCGACTCGATGACATCGGACTCCTGGCTGATGCTGCCCGCGGGCCCCGCGTCGCCGCGGAACCAGGCGATGAGCAGCGGGTCGGCGCGGACCTGCTCGACCGCGCCGAGCATGGCGGCGATGACACGCTCGGCGGGGTCGTCGATGTCGCGGACCTGCTCGGCGAGCCGGGCGACGATCCGCCGGGTCTCCCGGTGGACGAAGGCGACCCGGACCGCCTGCCGGTTGTCGAAGTAGCGGTACAGGGTGGCGCGCGAGCAACCCGCCGCCTTGGCGATATCGGCCATGCCGACCGTGGTCACACCCTGCTCGGCGAAGAGTTCGGCGGCCGCGTCGAGAATGCGTTCGGCGGCCAGGTCGGCCCGGTCGGTGGCCAGCCAGTCTCCGCTCACACTGCCCCTCCTGCCGGGTCCGGACGCCAGCCGAGCCTACCCACTTCGCTCACCCGTCACGAGCCCGCGTGGAACGGGACCGAGATCGGCCAGCGCACATAGTTCCCGTGCGACCACCGCACCCCGTCGAGGTCGACGGTGAACTCGGGACAGCGGGCCAGCAGTTCCTCCAGCGCGACGCGCGCCTGCATGCGGGCGGCCGCGGCGCCGAGGCAGTGGTGGTGGCCGTGGCTGAAGGTGAGGATGCGCTTGGGGTTACGCCGTACATCGAGTTCGCCTGCGGTGGGGCCGAATTCGCGTTCGTCGCGGTTGGCCGATCCGTAGAGCAGCAGCACGCGGCGCCCGGCGGGGATGGTGGTGTCGTGCAGGGTGATGTCGCTGGTGGTGGTGCGGGCCAGGCCCTGCACCGGTGAGGTCATCCGGAGGAATTCCTCGACGGCGTCGGGGATGAGCGACGGGTCCTCGACGAGCAGCCTGCGCTGGTCCGGGGACGCGCTGAGCAACTGGACGGCGCCGCCCAGGTTGCCGGTGGTGGTGTCGTTACCACCGGTGATCATGGTGAAGGCGAAACCGAGCACGGCGATCAGGCCGTCGTTGTCGCCGTCGGCGCCGAGGCCCGAAGCCAGCAGGTGGGAGATGGTGTCGTCGCCCGGTTCCACGCGGCGGCGGGCGATCAGCTCGGAGAAGTAGCCCACCAGTTCGCCGACGGCGGTGAAGGCGTGCTGGTCACCGGCGGCCAGCCCGGCCCCCGCGACCGCGCCGCCGACGATGTTCTCGGTCCACTCGTCGAACTTGCCGTGATCGCGTTCCGGCACACCGAGATAGTGCGCGACCACCATGGTCGGCAGCGGTTTGAACAGCTCGGCAACGATGTCACCCGAACCCGCGGCCCGCAGCCGCTCGATCCGCTCGACCACGAACCGGCGCACTGCGGGTTCCACCGAATTCACCTGGCGCGGAGTGAATCCCGGGGCGACGCGGCGCCGGAAATCGGTGTGCTCGGGCGGGTCCATGAACACGAACGGCTTGACACCACCGAATCCGGCGGCCACCAGATCGACGTAGTCGACCGTCAATCCTCCTGCCGAGGAGAAGGTTTCGGGATCACGCGCCGCCGCCCATACCTCGGCGTGCCGGGACAACACATAGAAGTCGCGATCGTCCCGCCCGTCCGGCACGACCCGGTGCACGGGGTCGTGGTCCCGCAGCGCGGCGTACATCGGCCAGGGGTCACGCCAGGTCTCCCCGGACCGAAGCTCGAACCTCACCATGCGAGACATTTTAGCGATGAACGACTCGAACATAAGACAAAATACCCAATATGCCTCGCATGACGACTGGATATACACACATCAGTGTGTTCACTGGGCTGATGGCGAGACTCAACGTGTATGTACCCGATGACCTGGCCGAACGCGCCCGGACAGCCGGGGTCAACGTCTCGGCACTCACCCAGGCGGCCATCATCGCCGCGCTCGAGGAGAACGCGACCTCCACCTGGCTGGCCGAACTCACCGACCGGCCGAACGTGCCGCACGACCGAGCACTGTCCGCGATCGACGCGGCACGAGACGAGTTCGACCGATGAGCGAGCCCGAACAGATCGTCGTCGACGCCAGTGCCATGGTCGATCTGCTCGTCGACAACGACCGGACGGCCGCTGTCACCAAACGGATCTCCGCGGCGGTCTTGCACGTCCCCGCCCACTTCGATGTCGAGGTGCTGTCCGCCCTCGGCCGCCTGAATCGGGCCGGGCTACTGACCGACGACCAGGTCGAGACCGCGCTCGGGCGGCTCGCCCGCGCCCCGCTGACCCGCCACCACATCGTGAATCGCACGATGGGCGCGTGGAATCGCCGGGCCGCGATCCGGCTGGCCGACGCACTCTACGTGGAGCTGGCCGAACAACTCGAAATACCGCTGGTCACCACCGACGGTCGCCTGGCCCGCACCTACCCGGGAGCCGATCATGTCGGCGACGAGGCCGCGGGGCCGGACGCGGACTCCGCCTGAGCGCGACGTCAGCGCAGAAGAGACATGGCGATCCCGTCGAGGATGTCGTGTTCGCTGACGACGAGTTCGGAAACTCCGGCGCGGGTGGACAATTCGTCGGCGAGGACCTCGGTGATCACCGCGCCGCCGCCGATCACGTCGACGCGGCCGGGGTGCATCGGGCCGAGGGCGGCGCGCTCGTCGTGGTTCATGCCGATGAGGCGGTCGCAGACGCGGTGGACCTCGGCCAGGCTCAGCCGGGTGAGATGCACGCGCTCGGAATCGTATTCGGGCAGGTCGAGGGCCACGGCGGTGATGGTGGTCATGGTGCCCGCGACGCCGACCCAGGTGTGTACCTGGTCGACCGGCACCTTGGCGAAGGCCTCGTCGAGCTTGGCCTGCGCGAATTCCCGTGCGGCGGTGACCTCGTCGGCGTTCGGCGGGTTGCCGGGCAGGCAGCGTTCGGTGACGCGGACACAGCCGATATCGGCGGAATAGGCGGCCTGGACGCCGTTCTCGTCGCCGACGACGAGTTCGGTGGAGCCGCCACCGAGGTCCACGACCACGAAAGGCCCGGCGTCGGAAGGGAGTTCGCCGACCGCGCCCGCGAAGGACAGGCGGGCCTCTTCGTCACCGGTGATCACCTCGGCGACCGCGCCGGGCACGACCTGGCCGAGTTCGGTGCGGGTCATCTCGAAGAAGTCGTCGCGATTGGCGGCATCGCGAGTCGCGGAGGTGGCGACCATGCGCACGCGGGTGACACCGGTGGCGGTCATGATGTCGACGTAGTCGGCCAGCGCGGCGCGGGTGCGGTCGATCGCCTCGGGGGCGAGGCGGCCGGTGGCGTCGACGCCCTGGCCGAGGCGGACGATGCGCATCTCCCGGTGCACGTCGGTCAGGCCACCGTCGGCACCGACCTCGGCGACCAGCAGACGGATCGAGTTGGTTCCGCAGTCCACTGCGGCGATGCGCTCACCCATGGTTCCTCCTGATCTCCGGCGCTACGCTACGCACCGGTCGCTGCCCGCGATTATGCCCGGTGCGCCGACACACCGGTCCCGACCACTCGACACTCAGCCCACTCATCAGCCCGATCGCACGCCGCCACTCGGCCGTGACCAGCTCACCGCCAGATCACACGCTGGTGCCGCGACATCCGGCCAGACCGTGTGATCGAACATCGCCGCTCGTCGTGACGGGTAGGCTAGGCCGATTCGTCGGCGGTGCGGGAGGCGGGCCAGTCGGCGGGAATGGCGGTGCCGCGGAGTCCGGCGTCGGCGGCCAGGGCCACCGCTTCGTCACCGAAGGGGTTCACGCCCGGCCCCTTGGCGAGCGAGTGCGCGATGAGCACGTGCAGGCACTTCACCCGGTCCGGCATCCCACCACCGGTGAAATCGGTGCCCAGCGACTCGATCTCGTCGCGTTCGGCCAGGTAGGACTCGTGCGCGGCGCGGTAGGCGGCGGCGAGCTCGGGGTCGGCGGCGAGGCGTTCGGTCATCTCGCGCATGACCCCGGCCGATTCCTGACGGCTGGCCTCGGCGGTCAGGCGCGGGTCGGTCAGGTAGTAGAGGGTCGGGAAGGGGGTGCCGTCGGGCAGACGCGGGGCGGTCTTGACGACGGCGGGCAGGCCGTCGGGGGTGCGGTAGGCGACGGCGAGGACACCGCGCGGCTCGCGGCCCAGCTGCTGGGCGATGATCTCGAGGTCGCGCTCGTTCGGTGCGGTCACCGTGGTCCTTCCTGGACGGGTTCGGAGATGCTGCGCCACAGGTCGGTGTACCAGGGGTCGGGCGCCGTGGTTCGGGTACTCATCGGCGGCGGGGCCGGGGCTTCGATGCCGGGGACCTGCACGATATAGGGGGTTTCGCCGGGCATCACCAGGCGCAACCGGTCGCGGGCCTCGGAGCGGATGTAGGCCGGGTCCTCCTGCTGGGCCCGGCGATCGCGCAGGGCGGCCAGGTCGGCGTCGAGCTCGGCGCGCTGCTGGGCCAGCGCGACCGCCTCGGCACGCTGACTGAAGTAGGTGCGCGTCGGCACGGCCAGGGTCAGCGCGAGTCCGCACAGCACGGCCGCCAGGATCACGGCCTTGCCGGTCGAGAGACCGAGAATGGTGTGTTCGCTGCGTTCGAGTTTGCCGCTGGGCTTGCGTTTGGCGCCGGTCGCGGATTCCGGGCGGCGCCGGGTGGTGCGTTTGGCCGCGGTGGGGCGGCCGGGAGCGTCGAGGTGACTGGGGCGGGAGCGCGCCGATCGCGACGTGCGGCGGTCGCCTCGTCCACCCGGACTGGTCCCACGCGCACGTCGCTCGGTCATTCGCTCCCTACCCCGTCATCCGATCAGAATTCGCCGGTGAAACGCGGGAAGGCCACGTCACCCGCGTAGCGTGCCGAGTCGCCGAGGGCGTCCTCGATGCGCAGCAGCTGGTTGTACTTGGCGACGCGCTCGGAGCGAGCGGGGGCGCCGGTCTTGATCTGGCCCGAGCCGACGGCGACCGCGAGGTCGGCGATGGTGGTGTCCTCGGTCTCGCCCGAACGGTGCGACATCATGGTCTTGTAGCCGTTGCGGTGCGCGAGCTCGACGGCGTCGAGGGTCTCGGTGAGGGTGCCGATCTGGTTGACCTTCACCAGCAGCGCGTTGGCCGCGCCCTTGGCGATGCCCTCTTCCAGGCGCTCCGGGTTGGTGACGAACAGGTCGTCACCGACCAGCTGCACCTTGTCGCCGATGGCGTCGGTGAGCGCGACCCAGCCGTCCCAGTCGTCCTCCGAGAGCGGGTCCTCGATGGAGACCAGCGGGTAGCGGGTGAGCAGGTCGGCGTAGAACTCGCCCATCTCGGCGGCGGTGCGGACCTTGCCCTCGAACTTGTAGCCCTCACCGGCGGTGTAGAACTCGGTGGCGGCCACGTCGAGCGCGAGCGCGACATCGGTGCCGAGCTTGTAGCCCGCGCGCTCGATGGCGACGCTGATCAGGTCGAGCGCCTCCACGGTGCCCGCGACGTCGGGGGCGAAGCCACCCTCGTCACCGAGACCGGTGGACAGGCCCTTCTCCTTGAGCACGGCCTTGAGCGAGTGGTACACCTCGGTGCCCCAGCGCAGCGCCTCGCGGAAGGTGGGCGCGCCGATCGGGGCGACCATGAACTCCTGCACGTCCACGCCGGTGTCGGCGTGCGCGCCACCGTTGAGGATGTTCATCATCGGCACGGGCAGCACGTGGGCGTTCGGGCCGCCCAGGTAGCGGAACAGCTCCAGGCCCGAGGACTCGGCCGCGCCGCGCGCGACGGCCAGCGAGACGCCGAGCAGGGCGTTCGCGCCGAGGCGGGACTTGTCGGGGGTGCCGTCCAGGTCGAGCAGGACCTGGTCGACGGTGCGCTGCTCGACGGCGTCGAGGCCGATGATGGCGGGCGCGATCTCGTCGAGGACACCCTCGACGGCCTTGGTGACACCCTTGCCGTTGTAGCGGTCGCCACCGTCACGCAGCTCCACGGCCTCGTGCTCGCCGGTGGACGCGCCGGACGGAACATCCGCCCTGGTCAGGGTGCCGTCGTCGAGGGCGATCTCGACCTCGACAGTGGGATTGCCGCGCGAATCCAGGATCTCGCGCGCTCCGACCTGTTCGATGATGGCCACGAAAACGACTCCTTACGACTGAAGGCACGGTAGGTCTCACGGGATGGGCCGTGCGGGTGCGAGCCTATCGTCTCGACGTGACGCGTAGTAACCGGCACTCCGGGGCCGTGGCGAACTACACGCGGCGTCCGATGCTGTAGGTCGCGGCCCGGTCGCGCACCACGCGCATGTACTTGTTGGACTGGTTGTAGGCGAACAGGGCGCGCTGCCAGCCGTCGGCGGAGGTCAGGTCACCGCCGCGAATGCACAGGTAGCGGGCGGCGGTGAGGGCGGCGTCGTCGATGTTCTGCGGGTCGAGCACGCCGTCGCCGTTGGCGTCGACCGCCCAGCGCTGCCAGGTCTCGGGGATGAACTGCAGCGGGCCGACCGCGCGGTCGTAGGTGGTGTCGCCGTCGAGTTCGCCGCCGTCGGTGTCGCGGATCTCGGCATTGCCCTTGGTGCCGTCGAGCGCCACGCCGATGATCGCCGGGCGCACCGTGCCGTCGGCGCCCACGTCCGAACCGCGGTGGGTGCCGTGCCCGCTCTCCACGCTCGCGATCCCAGCGAGGGTGGTCCAGGCGATGCCGCACTCGGGGCGCGACCTCGCCAGCACCGCCGCCGCGTATCCGTAGGCCTCGAGGGCCACCGGCTCGATGCCGACGGCCCCGGACTGCTCGTCGGCCCAGTCGCGCAACTGGTCGGCCGCGCGGCCCGGCGCGTCCACATCGATCACCGGCAGCGCGGCGCCGGGGCCGGGCGGCATGTCGCCGGGGATCGACGCGAGCGAACTACAGCCCGCGAGCAGCGCGAACACCGCGACAGCGGCGAGGGCGCCTACTTTCTGTACAGTCACTCAACCCATCATCCAGATGCGCGGGCCGCACGGCACCTCTCACAGGTAGTTCTCAGATCGGGCCGAGGCAGACGGTGGAGCCGTCGCCTACGGATTGTTTGCGGGTCATCCGCGCTTCGCCCGGCGAACAGGAGATCTCGAATTCGTCGTAGACCGAGGTGATGGTGCCGTCGGCGCCGGGCGCGTCGCACTCGATCAGCTGGGGCATGGTGGTGCCGCCGTAACCTGTCACGCAGTCACCGGGTTTCGCGTAGCCGAGGTTGCGCTGGTTCGCCGGGCCGAAGCACAGCACCACGACCAGGTCGGTGCGCTCGGTGCTGTTGACGGTCGAGGACGTGGCGTTGCGCAGTCCGCCGCAGGCGTATTCGCCGGGGTCCACGTACTGGGTGCGGACCGAGAGCACGCGGTAGCGGGCGGAATCGTTGTCGCAGGCGACCTTCGCCGTGGCCTGGTCGGTGTAGCAGTCGCCGACCTGTCCGGCCGAGGCGGTGGTGGCGGTCGCGTTCGGCTTGGCGCACACCACCAGTGTCCGTCCGCCCAGCGAGGTCTGGGCGTAGGCGCCGCGCACTTCCGGTTGGTCCTTGCAGGCATTGGTGGTCACCGGGACCTTGGTGTGCAGTTCGACGGCGAGCACGTCGAGCCCGGCCCGCCGGTCACCGCAGGGGAACCGCTCGATCTCCTCCCCCGCCTTCTTCACATCGATGCAGTCCCCCGCCAGCAGGCTGCCCGGGTCGACGGTGTTCTCGCGGGTGGGCTCCAGACACAGCGCGATACTCGCCGATGTGCCCGGGTCGCTGGGCTCGGCCACCGCCCGGGTCGCCTCGGCGTACTTCAGACAGGCCGATTCGACCGGCCATTGAATCGGCTCCCGGCCGACGATGCGATATCCGGCACCTAGTGTCCCGCAGTCCATTTCGACAGGCTGCACGCTGACGCTCACACACTCGCCGACGGCCATCACCGCAGGGTCGGGACGGGTCAGGTAGTAGGCGGTCAGCCCGGCCGCGATGGCGACCACCAGGGCCACCAGCGGCGCGAGCCAGTAGATGAGGCGTGTGGTGGACCGTTCGACCGGTGGGGGCGCGACCGGTGGCGCTGGCTGGTGCCAGCCCGCGAAGGGCGGTGCCGCAGGGGAAATCGGTGGCGGTGGCACAACACCCGGAACCACGGTCTGTCGCTGAGGGCCCGGTGGGCCCGGGATCGGGGGTTGCCGGTGGGCATCGTCGGGGTGCGGTGGCTCGTGCGCCATCGGGCGGAGACTCCTGAAATCGCTTGGGGGACAACCAGACGACATCGGAAGGCCGATCCTTCGCGTTACGCGGAACATCGCCGAACCCGAATGGTGCGAGGTTCGGGACGGGTTCGCCCGCCTTCGCTCGGTGTGGAGGCGACTCGGGGTCAGCCGAGCAAGTCGGCGGTGGCGCGGTGTGCAGGTGCGGCCAGAATGGCTGCTGGAGTGCCGGATTCGACGATGCGGCCGTTGTCGAGGACGACCAGGTCGGTGCAGTGGTGGGCGACGAGGGACATGTCGTGGCTGATCAGGAGGATGGCGGTGGCGTGGTCGGTGCGGAGGCGGTCGAGGAGGGTCATGATCGCGGCGGCGGTGGGGGCGTCGAGGGCGGTGGTGATCTCGTCGCAGATCAGGACGGAGGGGTGAGCGGCCAGGGCTCTGGCCAGGGCTACACGTTGACGTTGGCCGCCGGAGAGTTCGTGTGGGCGGCGGGTCGCGAGGTCGGCGGGGAGGTCGACGTCGGCGAGGAGGGTGGTGACGCGTGTGTCGAGGTCCCCGCGCGGGACCCGGGCGATGCGGCGGAGGGGTCGGGCGAGGGTCTGGTGGACGGTGCGGCGCGGATTCAGCGCGGCCAGGGGGTTCTGCGTGACCAGGTGAATTCCCTTGGTCCCAGGTCTGACTCGCCTCGACCGCCCCACTGGAACCTCAACCCCAGCTACCTCCAGCAGCCCAGTGGCCCCCGGCTGCAACCCCGAGATCACCCGCGCAAGCGTTGTCTTCCCCGCCCCGGACGGCCCCACCAAGCCCACTGCCGCACCGGCCTCCATCGCCAGCCCGACACCATCGAGGATCCGCTGGCCACCCACGACCAACCCGATCTCCTCGGCACGCAACACAACCCCCCGGGACGACTCGGCACCCGACTCGGCCGCGACCGGGCCCGGCCCGCGTCCAGCCACCGCCGCGGATGCTCCGGATACACCGCGCGCGCCGGGCGTGGGCGAGGACCGTGGGCTCGGTGGGTGGACTTCGACCAGGGTGTCGGCGATGGCGTGAACCGTGGTGGTGTCGTGGCCGGAGAGCAGGACGGCGGTGGAGTCCTGGGTGGCCAGGTCGGTGATGAGGCGGGCGATATCGGCGCGGAGGGCGCCGTGCAGCCCGGCGAAGGGTTCATCGAGGATGAGGACCTCGGGGCGGCGGAGGAGGGCGCGGGCCAGGGCGACTCGGCGTTGCTGGCCGCCGGAGAGACGGCCGCAGCGGCGGCGCGGGAACGTGGCGTCGAGTCCGACGCGGTCGAGGACGGCGAGCCGCTCGGCATCGGACGCGTGAGGCGCGGCTTCGGCCAGGACGACGCGTACCCGGAGCAGCGGGTTCAGTTCGGACCCGGGATCCTGGCCCACGTAGGCGACCTTCTCCCGCCGGAAGACCCGCAACGCCCGCTCGTCCAGCGCGAACACCTCGTGCCCGGCCACCAGCACCTTCCCGCCCCGCCGCGTCCCCGCCGGAAGGTGCCCCAGCAATGCCCGCATCGCCGTCGACTTCCCTGCCCCCGACGCCCCCGTCAGCGCGGTGACACTCCCCGCCTCGAGCCGAAACGACAAGGGCGCGAGCAGCACCGCCCCACTCTCGGCCACGACAGTCAGCCCCTCCACCACCGCCGACTCGCCCGCCCCCGACCCTCCGTCGACGGACCCGCGGTCACCGAGTCGCCCTCCCCGCGACACCGAATCACGTTGCCCCACAGCACCGGACGCAGCAGGGGCCCGATCACGCCCGCTCGACTCACCCCGCTCATCAGGCCCTCGATCACGCCGACCAGAACCACCCCGCCCCGCAGACGCCTCATCGGCCGGACTCACTACCGCCGATCCTGGGACGACCCCCTCACGCCCCCCTGTATCGCCACCACCGCGCCCGACCCCGCGAGGCGCGGCGGCACCCCACACCTCATTCGTGACCACCAGATTCACGCCGACCGCGACGATCGCGATGGTGATGCTGGGGGCGAGGACCGACCACGGGTTGAGGAGGATTCCGGGGGCGTTGTCGCGGACCATGATCGCCCAGTTGTCGGCGCCGAGGGCGGGGAGGCCGAGGAAGGCGACGGTGCTGACCAGGTAGACGGCGACGACGAAGCGCAAGCCGAGCTGGGTGGTGAAGACCGCGCGCAGGTTGGGCAGGATCTCGCGGAAGACCAGGTGGAGCAGGGATTCCCCGGCGGCGACGGCGGCTTCGACGTACCCGGACTTCGCGATGGTGGCGGCCGCGGCGGCGAACAGGCGGGCGCAGTACGGGACGCCGAACAGCAGCGAGACGATGACCAGGGCGAAGGCGCCGCCGTCGGGCCATGCGGTGAGCACGAGCAGGATGCCGAGCACGGCGGGCAGCAGGATCACCAGGTCACCGGCGAGTTCGATCACCCGGCCCGCGCGGGGACGCACCGCCGCGACGGCACCGAGCACCGCCGAGAACACCGTCACCAGGGCTGCGATCAGCGCCGAGAGTACGAGGAGCCGCAGACCGCCGGTGAGCAGATGACTCAGCACATCCCGCCCGAGCCGATCGGTGCCGAGGACCGCTCCCCCGCCGGGCCCGGCGAACGGCATCCCGACCGCCTCCTCGGCCCCGTACGGCGCCAGCCACGGCCCCACCACTGCCGCCACCACGACGGCACCGACCAGCACCATCCCCGCGCGGCCCGCCCACCGGGACAGTCGTCCACCACGCGCTGGCCGGGCCAGCCGCTCAGCACTGTCCGACAGCGGCGGTAGGTGACCCGCCACCGCAGCCTGCTCGATCCGAGGTGGGTGGTTCATCGAAGACCTCCGGTGGCCCGGGCGCGGACGAGATCGGCGACGGCCAGCAAAACCATGATGACCAGGGCCGTCAGCGCGACGACCGCGGCCACGGTGGTGGTGTCACGATCGGCGACGGAACCGGCCAGCACCGCGCCGATGCCGGGATAATTGAACAGGGTCTCCACCACCAGCGCACCGCCGAAGAGCATCCCGACGGAGGTCGCGTACCCGGCCACGACGGTGGGAGCGGCGAACGGCAGCAGGTGCCGCCACAGAATGGTCCGGGCCGGAAGCCCTTCCAGCACAGCGCTTTCCACGTGTGGCGCGGTGGCGACATCGAGCAGGGCCGAGCGCACGATGCGGGTGTTCCAGCCGATCTGCGGGATGGCCAGTGCCAGCACCGGCAGGATCAGCATCTCGGGACCGGCGGGGAACCCGGAGCGGCCGGTGATGGTCACGGCGGGCAGCCAGCCGGTGGCCAGCGAGAACACCAGGATCAGCACTGTGCCGCAGACGAATTCGGGCACGGCCACGCCGATCGTGGTGGTGGGTTGCAGGATTCGCGCGCCCAGCGAGCTCGGGCGCAGCGCCCACCAGCAGCCCAGCGCCAGCGACAGCACCACCGTGAGCAGCAGCGCGATACCACCGAGCAGCAGGGTCTGCGGGAACTTGGCGGCGAGCAGGTCGCCGATCTCGGTGCCGCGCGCGGTCCGCCCGAAATCCCCGGTGACGACCCCGCTGATCCAGTGCCAGAACTGCACCGGCAGCGGCCGGTCGAGCCCGAGTTCGTGCTCCTTCGCCGCGATCTCGGCCGGGCTCGCGTCCCGGCCGAGCGCCGCGCGGGCCGCGCTGCCGGGCAGCAGGTCCACCGCGACGAACACGATGGCCAGCAGCGTCACCAGCAGCGCGATCCGGCGCAGCACCGGCAGGGCGAGGGCACGCACGGCGCTCATGCCAGCCAGGCGCGTTCCAGCTGGACGCGGGCGAAGCCGCCGAGGGTGGGCAGGTCGCGCACCGTGGCGGCGGCGATGTCGACGCCGTCGGCCATGCCCCACACCAGGTATCCACCGCGCTCGAATTCGATGCGCTGGATCTCCCGCACGGCCGCGTCGTACTCGGCACCCGAGGCGGCCAGGGCCTTGGCCGTCGCGGCGTCGAATTCGGCGTCGCGGAAGGCTGTTTCGTTGCGGTTGGAGCCGGAGGTCATCAGTTTGTCGGCCAGGAACAGCACCGAATCGTTGGTGCCCCACGACACCGTGTACAGCGGGGCCTTCAGCCAGGTGGTGTCGTAGAAGCCGGCCGATTCCACCACTTGGACATCAAGTTTCACGCCGATCTCGGCGAGCTGGGTGGCGATCACCTTCGCCGATTCGACCTCGCCGGGCACCTCGGCCTTGGTGACGAACGGATAGCCGCGACCGGTGTCGAAATTCGCTTCGCGCAACAGGGTTTTCGCGCGCGCGATATCCCGGTCACGGCGCAGCGCGGTGTCGTAGGCGGGGTCGGCGGTGCCGAGGACATCGGCGGCGACGGTGCCGAAGCCGGAGTGCACCTGGTTCACCAGCGCGGTGCGGTCGACACCGAGCCGCAGCGCGGTGCGCACCGTGGCGTCGGCGAAGGGGCCGTCGGCGGTGCGCATGGCGACGCCGAGCATGGTGTCGTTCGCGCGGCGGATCACCTGGAGGTCACCGCGTCCGGCGGCGGTGCGGCCCGCGATGGCGCCGACATTGGAGGCGAGGTCGAGCTGGCCGCCCAGCGCCGCGTTGCCCAGCGCGGTGACGCTGTCGAACATGGTCACCTCGATGGTGTCGAGCAGCGGCGGGCTGCCGTGCCACTGCTCGTTGCGCACCAGCCGGGCGGTGCCGCCCTGGAAGGACTCGAGCCGGAACGGGCCGGTGCCGATGGCGGCGGTGAAATCGGTGGTGTCCTTCGGCACGGTGAAGGTCATCAACCGCAGCAACTGTGGCAGTTGGGTATTGGGCGCGGGCAGGGTGAAGACCACGCGGTTCGGGCCGTCGGCGGCGATATCGTTCTCGGCCACCGGCATCTTGGACGCGCCGCCCACAGTGCGCAGCCGCCGCATCGACCACACCACGTCCTCGGCGGTCACCGGCGCGCCGTTGTGGAAGCGGGCGCCCTCGGCGAGGGTGAAGCTCCAGCGGCGGTGTTCGGCGTCGGACTCCCAGCGGGTGGCCAGGCGGGGCGCGACGGTGGGGTCGGCGCCGGGGACTGTCAGCGCGTCGTAGACCAGCGAGGCGATGAGGAAATCGCTGTCGTTGCTGAGGTTGGCGTGCGGATCGCGTTCGATCCGGGCGGTGCTGCCCAGCGCGCCGACCCGCAGCGTACCGCCGCGCCGCGCGGGACCGCCCGCGTTGTCCTCGCGGCCGCACGCGGCCACGAGCAGCAGTGCGGTGACGCCGAGTCCGGACCGCAGGAGCTGCCTGCGCGTGACACTCATCGTTTTGCCTCCTCGAACCGCTTGCGCCCGACAACTTTTCACTTCGCGCAAACCAGGCGAGGCTAACCTGAATCCGGCACCGAACGGTGACCTTCGTCTCGACTGCAACCGAACCGTCGCGGGACACGCCACCCCCGCTCTCCACATATCCCAGGTCCTGGGGTACAAGTAGTGTTATATGGATTGGCTATTTCCGATTACTTGCATTAGGTAAGTCTTGCCTAATCAGATGTCAAGCACTACCTTCGCACATCGATTGCCCACTCACCCGCGTTCGACCGATGCGAAGAAGGGAAGGCCGGTGAAAAGCGTTCTCTCCGAACGTCTGACGATTCACCTGCACGACATCGAACATCGCGAGCTGCCGCCCGACGCCGCCACCGCCGTCCGCGCGCTCGCCGCCGATATTCGCCACCGCCTAGGTGATTCACCACACACCAGCACACTGCACGACGCCGCCCTGCTCGACCAGATCGAGCGCCGCGCGAGCGAACTGCCCGACTCCGTGCGCACCGCCGTGCGCCCACCCGCCACCGCGGCGGGGGCGACCGTGCTGCGCGGATTACCGGTCGACGACGCCGAATTCGGCCCGACCCCGGCGCACTGGCAGGCCGCCGCCGAATCGGCCGCCGACCCGGCCCACCCCGGCTCCCTGGAACTCGACATCGCGATGCTGCTGCTGGCGCGCTGCGCCGGGGAACCGTTCGGCTGGCAGGGCCAGCAGAACGGGCGGCTGGTGAACAACATCGTGCCCGCCGCGGGCCACGAGGACGAACAGTCCGGCGCGAGCAGCTCCACCCTGCTCAGCCCGCACACCGAGGACGCCTTCCACGCCCGGCGCGCGAATCTGCTGATGCTGGTGTGCCTGCGCAATCCCGACTCGGTCGCCACCACGGTGTCTTCGGTGCGTCAGGTGGCGCTGTCCGCCGACGACCAGCGCGCGCTGCGCACCCCGACGGTGCCGATCCTCCCGGACGTCTCCTACGGCACCGGCTTCGACGCTCACGCCGCGCCGCTGCCGACCCTGTGGCTCGACGAAACCGGCAGCGACACACTGCGTTACGATCCCGCCTACACCCCGCTCGACGACGCCGGAACGGCGTACCGGGCGGCCTATACCCGGCTCACCGCCGAACTCGCCCGGGTCTGCCATGCCCCCGCGCTGGCGCCCGGCGAGATCCTGCTGGTGGACAACGATGTCGCCGTGCACGGCCGGGTGCCGTTCCGCGCGCGCTACGACGGCACCGACCGCTGGCTCAAACGCGTCAACATCCGGCTGCCCGAACGCCGCCGCCGTCCGCAGGAATCGTCCGAGAATGGGTACGGGCAACACGTGGTCGCGCCGTTCCGGGCGAGCACGGATCGGACAGCAGAGCGGGGCACCACAGATGAACGAGGATCCGTTGAACAACCGTGACCGGAGCGTCCCCCTGCGGGTGCTCTCGCGCAGCGATCTGGCCGAGGTGCCGATCACGCCCGCCGAAGTGGTCCGGGCCGTCGAGGACGCCTATCTCGCCTTCGCGGCGGGCGAATCCGACAATCCCCGCAAACTGAGCGTGGCCGATCCGGGCGGCTCGTCGGTGTCCTACGCCATGCTCGGGCGCGACGGCAGGCGCCGGGTGGTGGCCATGAAGACCTCCTACAAGTTCGACCCCGGCCACGACCGCAGCACCAAGCGCTACTACACCACCATCACCCTCTACGACGACACCACCGGCGCGCCGATCGCGATGATGGACTGCGCCCGCGTGGGCGCCTTACGCACGCCCGCGGTCTCGGCGCTGCTGGTGCGCGAGACCGTGCGGCGCGGCGCCGAGAGCGCGCTGCTCATCGGCACCGGCACGCAGGGCCGCAATGCCCTGCCGCATCTGCTCGCGGCCAATCCGCAGCTGCGCAAGCTGATGGTGTTCGGCACCCATCCCGAGGGGCTGGCCGCGGTGCACACGCACCTCGCCGACGCCGTGCCGCACGCGGTGCTCGAAGTCGTCGACGACCCGTACGCGGCGGCCGGTGGCGCCGATGTGGTGCTGGCGACGGCCGGACCCGGCACCGAGGTCGCGCTCGAATCCGAGCATCTGGCACCGGGTTCGGTGGCGGTGTTGGTGGGTTACGGGCTGGCGCCGTCGACGCTGGTCGAGGCCGACCGGGTGGTCGCCACCAGTGCCGCGCAGATGGCGCTGACCGGCACCGATATGGCCGGACCGGATGGCACGCTGCGTTCGGTCGACGCCGAACTGCCGCAGGTGCTCACCCGCGCCGCCGTGGCCCGCCGCAGCGAAGACGAGAAGATCTTCGTCTACAACAGCGGCCTGGTCTTGACCGATATCGCCGTCGCGCACGCATTGGCGGCCCGTGCCATCGCGGAGGGTAGGGGTACCGAGGTGCCGCTGTGGGACTAGCGGACGCCGTCGGCCGCGCCGGGACGCCCGTCCTCGGGTCGGCGCCCGACGCAACCCCCGCGCACTGCGCCCCGCCGATGCCTGCCCGGCCCGATGCGTTCCAGGACCGGTTGCTCGCCGATCCGGTGCTGCTCGATGACATCGCCGAGGCGGTCCGAGGGCCGTTCCACGTGCTGTTTCCCGTGCGGGTCGCGGAGAACGTCCGCGCGTTCCAGAACGGGTTCGCGGCGGCCGGGGTCGACGGGTTCGTGTACTTCGGGAAGAAGGCGAACAAGGCGGCGGCCGTCGCGCGGGCGTGCGCCGAGACGGGAGCCGGGGTCGATGTGGCCAGTTCCGGCGAGCTGGTGGCGGCGCTGGCGCAGGGGGTGCGCGGCGAGGAGCTGATGGTCACCGGGCCCGCGAAGTCCGGCGAGCTGCTGTGGCTGGCCGCGCGGCACCGGGCCGTGATCGCGGTCGACGCGCTCGATGAGCTCGACCGGCTGCGCGAACTCGGTATCGCGGCGAGGATTCTGCTGCGGGTGCTGCCTGAGGGGTCGTCGTCGCGGTTCGGGTTGAACCGGGACGAACTGGTCACCGCCATCGACCGCATCACGGCACCGATCACCCTGGCGGGCTTCAGTTTCCATCTCGGCGGGTACGACGCCGTCGCTCGCGCCGAACAGGCCATCGCGCTGGTAGAGCACTGCCTGCACGCGCGCACGTGTGGTCATCCCGCCGAGCTGATCTCGATCGGCGGCGGATTCGGCGTCGACTACCTCGATGCCGAGTCGTGGGCGCGTTTCCGGAACACCCTGAGCGACAGCTGGTTCCACTCCCAGCCGCCCGGTGACTACTACCCGTACCATTTCCCGGTGCCGGGTGCCGCCATGCTCGCCGCGATCCTCGAGCACGGTGATCTCGCGGGAAGGTTGCGGCGCAACGGCATCCGTCTCGCCATCGAGCCCGGTCGCGCGCTACTCGATGGTGCGGGCAGCTCGGTATTCCGGGTGCAGGGCGTGAAAAACCGGACGACACAGGACACTCCGTACGACATCCTCACCGTCGACGGCACCAGCCTGAGCCTGTCCGAACAGTGGTTCGACAGCGAATACCTGCCCGATCCGGTGCTGTGGCCCGCGCGCCCCGGCACGCTCACCCCCACCTGCGTCGGCGCCGCCACCTGCCTGGAATCCGACCTGCTGAGCAGGCGCCGCATCCCGCTGACCCGGCGCGCCCGGGTCGGCGATCTGCTCGTCTATCCGAACACCGCCGGGTATCAGATGGACTCCAACGAGTCCCCGTTCCACGACCTGCGGCTGCCGCCCAAGGTGCTGATCCGCGCCGACGGCGACCGCCTGCGCTGGACCCTGGACGACACCGCCCGCTGATCCCCGAGCTCCCACACCGATGGAGGAATTCCCCATGGCTCTCGTCACGCGCGTGACGGACCTGATCGGCCGCACTCCCCTGTTCGAACTCGCCGTCACCGACACCGGCACCCGGCTGCTGCTCAAGCTCGAGCAGTTCAACCCGACCGGCGCCGCCAAGATCCGGATGGCCCGCTCGATGGTGCTCGACGCGGAGCGGCGGGGTTTGCTGCGCGATGGCGGGCATATCATCGAGTCGACGTCCGGCAACACCGGACTTGGCCTGGCGGTGGTCGCGGCCGAACGTGGCTACCGGTTCACCGCCGTGGTCGACAACCACGCCTGTAAGGACAAACTGCGCGCGATGCGGGCCATGGGCACCGACCTGGTATTCGTCGCCGACGACGGTGACGACGAGCTGGCCACCTCGGCACGGGAGGACCTCGCCGAGGCGATGGCCGCCGCCCGCGACGACGCCTACTTCACCGAACAGCACAACAACGACGCCAATGCCGTGGGCTACTACGCGGTGGCCGAGGAGTTGCTGGCCGAGGTGGAGCGGGTCGACATCCTGCTCTCGGCGGTCGGCACCGGCGGCTCGCTGTTCGGCACCGCCACCCGGCTGCGTGACCTGGGCAAACCCGCCCGGGTGATCGGCGTGGAGCCGGTGGGTTCGATCGCCTTCGGCGGCGAGGGCGGCCCGTACTGGCAGTCGGGCACCGGCACCCCACCCGGCGCCACCATCGGCACCGCAGTCGACTACGCGTTGCTCGACGAGGGCGTGAAGGTCAGCGATGTCGACGCCTTCGCCACCGCGCGCGCCGTCGCCAGGACACACGGGCTGCTGATCGGCGGCTCGGCGGGCGGTTCGGTGCACAATGCCTTGACGCGGCTCACGGAATTCCCGGCCGGCTCGACCGTGGTGACCATCGTGTGCGACGGTGGCGAGAAATATCTCGACACCGTCTTCGACGACGAGTGGATGGGCGCCCGCGAGCTGCTCGATCCCGCCGCCGAAGCCGAGGTCACCACGCTGCTGCGCCGCTACTCGCCGCTGCGGCGCCACGACGAATTGATGGAGGTCCGGTGAGCGCGAGCGCGCGCCGCACGACGAACCGCCCCGGAGAGACCGGGTGAGCGGGGGCCGCACCGACAGCAGCGCGCTGGCCAGACTGGCCACGCCGATCGCGCTGACCCAACTGGCCCAGATCGCGGTCTCCACCACCAACCTCGCGCTGATGGGCACCCTGGGTGTGCGCGAGGTGGCCGCGGGTGGTCTGGCCCTGGTGCTGTTCAACCAGATCCGCACCATGTGCGTCGGGTTGATCACCGGCACCGGTAATCAGATCGCGGGCGCGCTGGGCGCGGCCGGGAAGCGCGGGGACTCCGCCGACGACGAGGTGCGGGCCGTGGTGCGCGCCGCGTTCGTCATCGCCACCCTGGCCGGGCTGCTCGGTGGCGCGCTGCTGATCGGGCTGGGCTGGGCGCTGTCGTGGCTGGGCCAGGACGTCGCGGTGCTGGAACTGGCCCGGCCGATGATGATCGCGCTCGCGCCCGGCCTGCTGCCGTGTCTGTGGTTCCAGGTGCTGCGGCAATACACCGTGGGCATGCAGCGGCCGCAGGCATTGCTGCTGGTCACGCTCGGTTCGGTGGCGCTGAACCTGGTGCTCGCGCTGGCCTTCATCCACGGCTGGGCGGGGCTGCCCGCCTGCGGGCTGACCGGGGTCGGCGTCGCCACCTCGCTGGTCTTCCTGATCACCTGCGCGGTGTTCTGGGCGATGGTGCGCCGCGACGAACGGCTCGGACCCACCCTGCCCGTGTCCCCGTTTCCGGTGCGCTGGTCTACCGTGCGCGAGGAACTGCGCCTGGGCACCCCGATCGCGCTGACCTACGGGTCCGAGGCCGGGATGTTCTCGGTGCTGGCCCTGGTCATGGGCAGTTTCGGGCCCGCCGCGCTGGCCGCGCACAATGTGGTCTACCAGATCATCTACATCGTGTTCCAGGTCGCGATCGGCCTCTCGCACGGCGCGTCGATCCTGGTCAGCCACAGTGTGGCGCGCGAGGAGTACGACCACGCCCGCACCGTGGCCTGGCTCGCGCTGCGGCACGCGGCGGTGCTGGCCGCGGTCACCGGACTGGTCTACGTGGTGGCGCCGAACCTGGTCCTCGCCCCGTTCCTCGAACCCGGCGACACCGACACCATCGCCATCGCCCACACCCTGCTGCTGATCGGCATCGTGCTGCAGTTCTTCGACGCCGCCCAGAACATCGGCACCGGCCTGCTGCGCGGCCTCAAGCAGACCTCCGCGGGCTTCCGCCTCTCGCTCATCGGCTACTGGGCCGTCGGCCTACCCGCCGCCCTGCTCCTGGCCTTCCCCCTGCACCTGGGCGCGGCGGGCGTCTGGTGGGGCCTCACCGCCGGTCTCGCGACCACGGCCGTCCTGATGCTGCGCAAGTACTTCGCCCTGCTGGATGAGGCCGCGCTGGTCGCATCGACTCGCATCCCCGCCACGCAGACAATGCGAGCCAGCTGACTACGCTCCCAGCCCCGCACCCGCGACCCCGAGGAGCGGCGGCCACGAAGTGGCCGGTCGCGGCCGGGTCGCCGGTCAGGCGCCGTTGCGTACGCGACGAAGGAGCAAGCAACGGTGCCTGACCGGCGGCCCCTAGGGGCCGCGACTCGAGCGCGCCAGCGCTCCAAAAACACAGCTCAGATATTCACGCCATAGTCGCGGGCGATGCCCGCGAGGCCGGAGGCGTAGCCCTGGCCGATGGCGCGGAACTTCCACTCGTTGTTGTGGCGGTAGAGCTCGCCGAAGACCATGGCGGTCTCGGTGGAGGCGTCCTCGGACAGGTCGTAGCGAGCCAGTTCGACACCGGTGTTGGCGTCGGTGACGCGGATGTAGGCGTTGCGGATCTGGCCGAAGGACTGGCCGCGGGCCTGCGCGTCGTGGATCGAGACCGGGAAGAAGATATTGGTGATCGTGGGCGGGGTGGCGGCCAGATCGACATTGATGATCTCGTCGTCGCCGTCGCCCTCACCGGTCAGGTTGTCGCCGGTGTGCTCGATCGTGCCCTCGGGCGAGCGCAGGTTGTTGTAGAAGACGAAGTGCTGGTCGGAGAGCACCTTCAGGTTCGTCCCGGTCGCCAGCGCGCTGGCGTCCAGGTCGTGGTCGGCGCCGGTGGTGGTGCGCACGTCCCAGCCGAGGCCCACCGCCACCTTGGTGAGATTGTCGGTCTGCTTCGACAGCGAGACATTGCCGCCCTTGGCGAGTGTGACGCTCATGGAAACCCTTCTGTCCAGATGATGTGCTGTTTGACGAACTCAGTCTGCCCAGGACCGCAGTGTCTCGACCCGGCCTTCGAGCGCGCGCAGCTCGGAGTCGTCGAGCACGGTGCGCTGGATCCCGCGATCCACCGCGAAGGCCGACTGGCGGTGATCGTCGATGACCTCGACATCGAGCTGCACCGCGGTGTAATCCTCGGCCGAGGGCATCGTCTCGGCGAGCACCGAGGCGCGCCCCCGCGCGCAGAGCGCGACATTGCCGCCACCGAGGATCAGCAACGCGACCTCCGGCCGTTCCCGCAGCCGCGCCAGCGACCCGCGATCGGACTTGAGACTGATCAGGATGCGGCGGTCACCGGCGCGCACCGGCCACGACACCGGAATGGCATGCGGGGCGGGATCGGTGGTGACCAGCACGGCGATGGTCTCCTGCGGCCAGACCGGCAGGACATCGAGTTCGGGATGATCGGTCGTGTAGTCCTGTTCTGCCGGATCCACTTCAGTAGTCATCTGCCTCACCTCGACGATCGACGGACCTGATACTCCCGCCGCGAACGACGAGCTTCTTCGAGTCTAAAACGCTGCGCCCCTTGCCCGCTGGTGCGCGCGGGATTGTCCGGCAGATCTCAGCAAGGTCTCAGTCACCGGACACGCCGCCCGACCGGCGCGATTCCGGTAGCCGGTCAGTAGCTGAATTCAGCGCGGCCAGTGCGCGCGCCAGTCGTCGGCCGACAGTGGCGCGCGGGTGCCGCGGGCCGTCTCGGCGGCGTCCTCGGCGGCGCGGATGGTGTCGGCGAAGTCGAGGGTGGCCTTGCGCAGGCGTTCCTCGGCGGAGTCGGGGCCACCCAGTTCGACCACCCGCAGGGCGGGCGGGACGAGGTCGTCGGGCAGGCCCGCGCGGGCACTGCGGGAGCGGACCTTCTCGGCCAGGGCCAGCGCGGGCTGGGCCATGGCGATGCCGTCGAGGCAGGACCGGCGCGCCTTCTCCGCGGATTTGCGTTCCTCCCAGGCCTTTTCCTGGGCGGCGATCTTCTCCGCGACCGAGGCGCCCGGGGGCAGGTCGTCGGCGGCGAGGTGCGGGCTGCGGTGCACGAGCTTGCCGACCAGGGCGGCGGCGACATCGTCGACGGTGAACTCGCCAGCGTCCTCGGCGATGCGGGAGTGGAACAGGACTTGCAGCAGCAGATCGCCCAGCTCCTCCTTGATGGTCTCGGCATCTCCGGCCTGGATGGCGTCGAGCAGCTCGTAGGTCTCCTCGAGCAGGTACGGGCGCAGCGAGTCGTGGGTCTGGGTGCGTTCCCAGCCGCCGAAGTGCCACAGCCGGTCCATCACCTCGACCGCACCGGCCAGCCCCGCGGCCACCACGGCGGTGTCGGCCGCCTCCTCGCTCATCGCGCCGACGCCTCGGTGGGCACCGAGAGATCCACCGCGCCTTGGGCTTTGCCGTCCAGCGCGAGCAGCAGATCGGCCACGAACTGCAGCACCGCCACATCGCGGACCCGGTCGGCGCCCACGCTGTCGGTGACCCGGGGCAGCGGCACCTGCACCAGGCCGCTGGCCGCGCGGTAGGTGGCGCTCGGGTAGATCCGCTTGAGCCGGAGCTGCTTGGAATCGGGCAGCGTCAGCGGGGCGAGTTTGAGTGTGGTTCCGGTGACGACGATCTCGGCCACGTCGTAGGAGCGGGCCAGCAGCCGCAGCTTGGCCACCGACACCAGCCTGCCGACCTCCACCGGCAGCGGGCCGTAGCGGTCCACGAGTTCCTCGATGACCGCGGCCAGGGCCGTATCATCCTGCGCGGAGGCGAGTTTGCGGTAGGCCTCGAGGCGCAGCCGGTCGCTGGCGATGTAGTCGGGCGGGATGTGCGCGTCCACCGGGAGGTCGATGCGCACCTCCTTGGTCTCCTCGGTGACGATCGGTTTGCCGTCGGCGGCGGCGCGATAGGCCTCCACCGCCTCGCCGACCAGCCGCACATACAGGTCGAAGCCGACGCCCGCGACATGGCCGGACTGCTCGGCGCCGAGCACATTGCCCGCGCCGCGGATCTCGAGGTCCTTCATGGCCACGGCCATACCGGCGCCGAGATCGGAGTTCTGGGCGATGGTGGCCAGCCGGTCGTAGGCGGTCTCGGTGAGCGGCTTCTCCGGCGGGTACAGGAAGTAGGCGTAGCCACGTTCGCGCGAGCGGCCGACGCGCCCGCGCAGCTGGTGCAGCTGCGACAGGCCCAGTGAGTCGGCGCGTTCGACGATCAGGGTGTTGGCATTGGAGATGTCAAGGCCGGTCTCGATGATGGTGGTACACACCAGCACGTCGAACTCGCGCTGCCAGAAGCCCTGCACGGTGCGCTCGAGCTGGTCCTCGTTCATCTGGCCGTGCGCGACGACCACCCGCGCCTCGGGGACCAGATCGCGAATCCGCTTGGCGGCCTTGTCGATCGAGGACACCCGGTTGTGCACGTAGAACACCTGACCGTCGCGCATGAGCTCGCGGCGGATGGCGGCGGTGACCTGCTTGTCGTTGTAGGCGCCCACATAGGTGAGCACCGGGTGCCGTTCCTCGGGCGGGGTGAGGATGGTCGACATCTCGCGGATGCCCGCCAGGCTCATCTCCAGGGTGCGCGGGATCGGCGTGGCCGACATGGTGAGCACGTCGACGTGCGTGCGCAGCGCCTTGATGTGCTCCTTGTGCTCGACACCGAAGCGCTGTTCCTCGTCGACGATGACCAGGCCCAGGTCCTTCCAGCGCACGCCGGTCTGCAGCAGCCGGTGCGTGCCGACCACGATGTCGACCTCGCCCTCGGCCATCCCGGCCATGATCTCCTTGGACTCCGCCGCGTCGGTGAAACGCGACAGGCCCTTCACCGTCACCGGGAAACCCGCGACGCGCTCGGTGAAGGTCTGCAGGTGCTGCTGGGCCAGCAGCGTGGTGGGCACCAGCACCACCACCTGCTTGCCGTCCTGGACCGCCTTGAAGGCCGCGCGGACCGCGATCTCGGTCTTGCCGTAGCCGACGTCACCGCAGACCACGCGGTCCATCGGGACCGCCTTCTCCATATCGGCCTTCACATCGGTGATGGCGGTCATCTGGTCGACGGTCTCGGTGAACGCGAAGGCGTCCTCCATCTCCTGCTGCCACGGGGTGTCCGGGCCGAAGGCGTGGCCGGGCGCGGCCTGGCGGGCGGCGTAGAGCTGCACCAGCTCGCCCGCGATCTCGCGCACGGCCTTGCGCGCCTTGCGTTTCGTATTCGCCCAGTCGGACCCGCCGAGCTTGGACAGGCTGGGCAGCTCGCCGCCGACATAGCGGGAGAGCTGGTCGAGCGATTCCATCGGCACGAACAGCCGGTCGCCGGGCTGGCCGCGCTTGCTCGGCGCGTACTCGATGACCAGGTACTCCCGGCGCGCGCCGCCGATGGTGCGCTCGATCATCTCCACGAAGCGGCCGATGCCGTGCTGGTCGTGCACCACCATGTCGCCCGCCGACAACGCCAGCGGATCGACCTGGTTGCGGCGCTTGGCGGGCAGCCGTTTGCCCTCGGTGGGCGCGGTGACACGATTGCCGGTGAGGTCGGACTCGGCGACCACCACCAGGCCCGCGTCCTCGAAGATCAGACCGTCGTGCAGCGAACCGCACAGCACGCCGACCACGCCCGCCTCGGGTGCCGCGCCCGCCTCCAGCGGACCGGCGGGCACCTCGGCCTCGCCGAGCCGTTCCAGCACGCGCTGGGCGGTGCCGTGGCCGGTGACCACCACGACGGCGCGTCCGCCGGTGGCCACATGCGCGCGCAGCGAGGCGAAGATGGTGGCGACCAGTTCCTCGGACCCGCGCGCGGTGGGACCGGCTAGCACCGGCAGCGTGACCTCGGCCGGATCACCGGAGCTGAGCGGGCTCAGCGACCACCACGGCAGGCCGAGTTCGTCTGCGCTGGTATGCAATTCGGGCAGGCTGCGGTAACCGGAGGCGGCCAGGTCGAGACCGTGCGCGCCGAGCGGGGCGTCGCCGCCGAAGGAGGCCGCCGTCCACGACGCCTCCAGGAACTCCGCGCCGGTGCGGACCAGGTCGGCGGCGCGGGTGCGGATCTTCTCCGGATCGCACAGCAGCAGGTGGGTGCCCGCGGGCAGGGCCTCGGTGAGCAGGCTGAGCTGGCCCGGCGCGAGCACCGGGAGCAGGGCCTCCATGCCGTCGACCGGGATGCCCTCGGCGATCTTGTCCAGCATCTCCACCAGGGCGGCGTCGGCCGGGTTGTCCGCGGCCACGGCGGCGGCGCGCTCGCGCACCGGCGCGGTGAGCAGCAGTTCCCGGCACGGCGGCGCGACCACGGTCTCGACGGTCTGCTCGCCGAGCGAGCGCTGATCGGCCACCGAGAACGGGCGGATCTCGCTGACCTCGTCGCCCCAGAACTCCACGCGCACCGGATGATCCGCGGTCGGCGGGAACAGGTCCAGGATGCCGCCGCGCACCGCGAACTCGCCGCGCTTGCCGACCATGTCGACCCGCGTGTACGCGAATTCCACCAGGCGGGTGAGCAATTCGTCGAAATCGGACTCGGCGCCCGCGCGCAGCACGATGGGCGCGATATCGCCGAGCCCGGCCGTCATCGGCTGCATGAGCGAGCGCACGGTGGTGACCACCACGCGCAGCGGCGCCGGACACACCGGGTCCTCGGGGTGGGCCAGCCGCCGCAGTACCTCCAGCCTGCGGCCCACGGTGTCGGCGCCGGGTGAGAGGCGTTCGTGCGGCAGCGTCTCCCAGGACGGGAACAGGGCCACCGTCGGGCCGAGGATCTCGGCGAGTTCGAGGGTGAGGTCGTCGGCCTCGCGGCCGGTCGCGGTGACCACGACCAGGGGCTGCCGGTCGGCGACGGTGGCGGCGACGAACGGGCGCACCGCCGAGGGGGCGACCAGTTCCACCCCGGATTTGCCGATCAGGTCGGCGACCGTACGCAGCGCGGCATCACCCCCGGCCGCCTCGACCAGACCGGCGAGCGGAGGACGAAGGGAGGACATGAACGCTCCTGTAATGCGCAGACGGGATGGCCGACGAGTCGTGGAGAAGTCTAGTCACCGGGTCCGACAGGTACCCGGACAGCCCGCCCGACCAGGTGGTCCACCGGCCGCGCGTAGGCTCGCAGGGGTGAGTCTGGCTCAACGCGAACGCCGCGCCCTGGTCGAAACGATGCTCGAGGTGGGCGCGACCGCGCCGACCCTGTGTGGCACCTGGACGGCCCACGATCTGGCCGCCCATCTCGTGGTCCGCGAGCGCAGGCCGGATGCCTCGCTGGGCATCCTGGTCAAGCCGCTGGCTGGCTATCTCGATTCGGTCCAGGACGGGATCGCGCAGCGGCCGTTCACCGAGCTGGCCGAGCTGGTCCGAACGGGTCCGCCGTGGTGGTCGCCGCTCAAGCCGGTGGACGCGGTCGCCAACCTCACCGAGATGTTCGTCCACCACGAGGACCTGCGCCGTGCCCAGCCCGGTTGGGAGCCAAGGGAATTGGCGGACGCCGACCAGGCGCGCCTGTGGAAGACGCTGCGCACCATCGCCCGCACGGCCTACCGCAAGGCGCCCGTCGCGGTGGTGCTGGCGACGCCGCAGGGCGAGCGGATCACCGCGCACAAGGCCGACGGGCCCGAGGTGGTGCTCACCGCGGCGCCGTCGGAACTGGTGCTGCACGCCTTCGGCCGCGACGAGGTGCGGATCGAGGCGTCCGGGTCCGAGGCCGATGTGCGCGCGGTGCTCGCCAGCGACCGCAGCGTCTGATCAGCCGATATAGCGGCGCAGGCGGCGCGCGGCGAACTCGCGGAAGTACGACAGCTTCTCGTGCGGCACCAGCGAGGGCAGCAGGAAGAACCGGGCGCGCTCCATCCGGGCCGCCATCTGGTCCATCGACTCGGTGCCGACGGCCACGATGTGCACGCCCGCGGTGAGCTCCTGCAGCAGCAGGCCGACCACGTCGGCGTCCAGCTCGGCCACCAGGTCGCCCTGGGCGATGGCTCGCTCGGCCAGCACCCGGTAGGTCTCGCCCCAGGTCTTGGCGATGTTGTCGCCCTGCGCGCCGCGATAGTCGCCGATCTGGTGGGTGAGCTTGAGCATCGCCCCGACCATCGGATCGTTCATCGACAGGTCGGCCACCACGTAGGTGATCCCGATGCACGCCTCCAGCGCGGGCACCCGGGAATCGAAGAAGCCCTGACACGAGCCGACCAGGCGCTCGTTGCCCTGGTCGACCACCGCCCGGGCCAGCTCCTCCTTGGAGCCGAAGTGAAAGTACAAGGCGCCCTTGGTCACATTGGACTGCGCGATGATTTCGCTGAGACTCGCGTTGGCGTAGCCCAAACGGAGAAAGACATCGGCAGCGCCAGCAAGGACCGAGTCGCGGGTGATCTCCGCGCGCGCTTGCCTAGCCATCAGATCCGCCTGTCATCCAATTATTCCAGCCATCCTGAAGTAGACCGACATCGAAGAAGTTTGATCGACATACCGCCCGGCAGCACCCAAAAGGATGGGTGAACCGTACCACCAGGCGGCTTCGCGGCAGCCGAATCGTCGATTCACCCAGCGCGGGCGCTATCGCCCGGTTACCCCGCCGCGCGCGGGGTCCCGGTATTCCATTCGGAGCTGAGACCCGGTTCGGCTTCCAAGTGGCTCAATCCGTTCCAGCACAGATTCACCAGATGCGCCGCGACCACTTCCTTGGGCGGGGTGCGCTCGTCGAGCCACCAGGTCGCGGCGGTGGAGACCATGCCGACCAGCGCCTGGGCGTAGAGCGGGGCCAGGCTGGTGTCGAGTTCGCGACGGCCGAAATCCCCGGCCAGGATGTGGGCGACCTGGTTGACAGCCTCGTTGAGCAGGCTGGAATAGCGGCCGTCGGCATTCGGGGCGGGCTGGTCGCGCACCAGGATGCGGAACCCGTCGGTGCGCTCCTCGATATAGGTGAGCAGCGCCAGCGCCACCTGTTCGAGCCGGACCCGGGAGCGGTTCTGGGTCAGCGAGGAGGTGATCATGTCCAGCAGCATCGACATCTCGCGGTCGACGACCACCGCGTAGAGGCCCTCCTTGCCGCCGAAATGCTCGTAGACCACCGGCTTGGAGACCTGCGCGCGCTGGGCGATCTCCTCGATCGAGGTCGCGTCGTACCCGCGCTCGGCGAACAGCGTGCGACCGATCTCGATCAGCTGCTGTCGCCGCTGCGTGCCGGTCATCCGCGGCCGCGGCGCCCGGCCCGGCTCGCTAGCAGACATCTGCCCCCGCCTCTCCGTGTCCCGTCCGATCTGTCCCAGAAGGCTAACAACGTGACGGGACGCCGGGTGCGACAGGCGTGCACAAGATTCGCGGGAGGGCCGGGACGTGTGCGAGGATCACTGCGTGCCGTAGCACAGTGGTGGGCCCGGGTGGCCCACTGGTGTGGCGATCCGCCGTAGTGTAATGGCAGCACCTCTGATTTTGGTTCAGATAGTTCAGGTTCGAGTCCTGGCGGCGGAGCACACACGGACACAGTGACGTATCGTCGGCCCGCACCATCACCGACCGAACCCGCCACAGCACGCTCGCTGGCAGGCAGCCGAGGGAGATCCATGTCACCGCAGACCGCCGTCGTCGTTCTCGCAGCCGGGGCTGGGACGCGAATGCGGTCGAAGACGCCGAAAGTGCTGCACCCCTTGGCCGGGCGCTCGATGCTCTCGCACGCGCTGCACGCCGCGGCCGAGATCGAGCCGACCCACCTGATCACCGTGGTCGGCCACGATCGGGAGAAGGTCGGCGCCGCCGTCGCCGCGGTCGGCAAGGAACTCGACCGCGACATCGTGTGCGCCGTGCAGGACCAGCAGCTGGGCACCGGGCACGCCGTGCAGTGCGCGCTGAGCGCGGTCCCCGCGGACTTCACCGGCGATCTGCTCGTGACCTCCGCCGATGTACCGCTGCTGGACGGGCACACCCTGTCCGCGCTGCTCGACGAGCACCGCAGCTACGCCGACCGGCCCGCCGTCACCGTGCTGACCTTCGTCCCCGACGACGCCAACGGCTACGGCCGGATCGTGCGCGACGCCGACGGCCAGGTCGCCGAGATCGTCGAGCACGCCGACGCCACCCCCGAGCAGGCCAGGATCAACGAGGTGAACTCCGGCGTCTACGCCTTCGACGCCTCGGTGCTGCGGACCATGATCGGGCGGCTGTCCACCGCCAACGCCCAGCACGAGCTCTACCTCACCGATGTGCTGCGGCTGGCGCGCGAGGCCGGTCATCCGGTGCACGGCGCGCGGCTGGTGGACTCGAACAAGGTCACCGGGGTCAACGACCGGGTGCAGCTGTCGCAGGCGGGGGCCACGCTCAACCGCTACATCCTGGAACGGCACATGCGCGCCGGGGTGACCATCATCGATCCGGCCACCACCTGGATCGACGCGAGCGTGCGGATCGACCGCGACGCCGTGCTGCGCCCCGGCACCCAGCTCTTCGGCTCGACCCACATCGGCGAGGACGCCGAGATCGGCCCGGACACCACGCTCACCGACGTGGTCGTCGGCGCGGGCGCCAGCGTGATCCGCACGCACGGCTCCGGTGCCGAGATCGGCGATGGCGCGACCATCGGGCCCTACAGCTACCTACGCCCGGGCACGGTGGTCGGCACCGAGGGCAAGCTGGGCGCCTTCGTCGAGACCAAGAACGCCTCGATCGGGGCCCATTCGAAGGTGCCGCATCTGACCTACGTGGGCGACGCGACGATCGGCGAGTACAGCAACATCGGCGCGTCGAGCGTTTTCGTCAACTACGACGGTGTCGACAAGCATCACACCGTGGTCGGTTCGCACGTGCGGACCGGCAGCGACACCATGTTCATCGCTCCGGTCACCGTGGGTGACGGCGCCTATACCGGAGCGGGTACTGTACTGCGCAGGAGCGTTCCACCAGGGGCACTGGCCGTGTCGGGTGGGCCACAGCGCATCATCGATAACTGGGTGCAGCGTTACCGTCCGGGAACCGCTGCGGCGCGCGCGGCGGCGGAAGCCCTCGCGACAGACGAGACGTCGAACAAGGCAACCGAGCAAAAGGATGGCAACCAGCAGTGACCGCGTTCTCGATCGACAACCAGAAGAACTTGATGCTCTTCGCCGGCCGGTCGCACCCCGAGCTGGCCGAGCAGGTCGCCAAGGAACTGGACGTCGACATCACCCCGCAGACCGCGCGTGACTTCGCCAACGGCGAGATCTTCGTGCGGTTCGAGGAGTCGGTCCGCGGTTCCGACGCCTTCGTGCTGCAGAGCTTCCCGGCCCCGCTGAACCAGTGGCTGATGGAACAGCTCATCATGATCGACGCGCTCAAGCGCGGTTCGGCCAAGCGGATCACCGCCGTGCTGCCGTTCTACCCGTACGCGCGCCAGGACAAGAAGCACCGCGGCCGCGAGCCCATCTCGGCCCGTCTGGTCGCCGATCTGCTCAAGACCGCGGGCGCCGACCGCATCATCACCGTCGACCTGCACACCGATCAGATCCAGGGCTTCTTCGACGGCCCGGTCGATCACATGCACGCGCTGGTGCAGCTCTCGGAGTACATCCGCACCAACTACCCCTCCGACAACCTGGCCGTGGTCTCCCCCGACGCGGGCCGCGTGAAGGTCGCCGAGAAGTGGGCCGACGCGCTGGGCGGCACGCCGCTGGCGTTCATCCACAAGACCCGCGACCCGCTGGTACCCAACCAGGTGAAGTCCAACCGCGTGGTCGGTGACGTGGAGGGCCGCACCTGCGTGCTGATCGACGACATGATCGACACCGGTGGCACCATCGCGGGCGCGGTCAAGGTGCTGAAGGAAGCCGGTGCGGGCGATGTCATCATCGCGGCCACCCACGGCGTCCTGAGCGACCCGGCCGCCGAGCGCCTGGCCAACTGCGGTGCGCGCGAGGTCGTCATCACCAACACCCTGCCGATCAGCGAGGACAAGAAGTTCCCGACGCTGACCGTGCTGTCGATCGCGCCGCTGCTGGCGCGCACCATTCGCGAGGTCTTCGAGAACGGCTCGGTCACCGGGCTGTTCAACGGCAACGCGTGAGTTGAGTTCCATCGAACGGCCCCTGGCATCCGCCGGGGGCCGTTTCGGCTTTCGCGTGGTAGTCATGGAGGTCTACGCGAGACGAGGGGGAGATCTGATGGACCAGGAACCGGAGCGGCCGGTCGAACTGGGGAAGGAACGTGTTCAGGACGCGGCCGAGCCGGTGGTTCCGCCGCCGCCGGTGCGGCCCGATCAGCAGTGGCCCGGGGTGGAGAGCGCGCCCGCGCAGCTGCCGCCCTATCCGCCGCCCGCGCCGCAGCCGATGTTCCCGGCGCCGGGGTATCCGCGCGGGCAGTACGGGGTGCCGCCGCCCACGCCGCCGCAGCCGTTGCCGCCGCGCTACGGCTATATCGACACCACGCCGATCTGGTCGATCCTCAGTTTCTGCTGTGTGGCCGCTTCGTTCCTCGGCGGGGCGCTGCTGTGCGGGGTGCCGATGCTGGTGACGGTGCCGACGGGCGTGGTCCTCGGGATCATCGGGCATACCCAGGACGAGAAGCTGGGTAAATGGGCGGCCACGGCCAACGCGGCGGTCGGTGTGCTGGCCGCCCTGGCCGTAGTCGTGTTCGTGGCCGCGCTCAATGGCGCGTGAGCTGGGAGGTCTGATGGCGTTCACCGGGTTTCCGCTGGCCGGACTCGACTTCTACGAGGATCTCGAGGCCGATAATTCCAAGGCGTTCTGGTCTGCGCGCAAACAGACCTACGACGAGGCGGTGCGCGCGCCGATGATCGCGCTCACCGCCGAGCTCGCGGCCGAGTTCGGCGAGGCCAAGATCTTCCGGCCGTACCGTGACGTCCGGTTCTCCGCCGACAAGTCCCCGTACAAGACCCATCAGGGCGCGGTGGTCGGGGTGGCGCCGGGCGTCGGCTGGTATGTGCAGATCGGGGCGGCCGGGCTGCTGGTCGGGGGTGGTTGTTTCATGCCGTCGCCGCCCGCGCTGGCCACCCTGCGCGCCACCATCGACGACGAGGTGCGCGGCGCCGAGCTCGCGAAGATCCTCGCCGCCACCACGGCAGCGGGCTTCCAGATCGACGGCGAACGACTGAAGACCAAGCCCAAGGGCTATTCCGCCGATCACCCACGTATCGAGCTGCTGCGGCACAAGTCGCTGGTCGCGCGCCGCGAATTCGGCGCACCGGACTGGCTGACCACCCCGGCCGCCGCCAGCGAGATCCGTCGCGCGTGGACCGAACTGCGCCCGCTCGTGGAGTGGTTCGGCGCGATCTTCGAGGGTATCGAGCACTGAGCCACGGCCGTGGTCCGTGACGCGTGCACGGTCGAGGCAGATACTGGACTCATGAGCCGTGAACCGTTGGACATGGACATGGGCGATGACGATCAAGCCGACGACATCGTCGAATACGAGCGGTACGTGGAAGACCCGCCACAGGACTACGTGATCCGCAATCACGAGGCCGACGCCGACGGCTTCCTTGGCATCGACGAGGAGATGTCCCAGGAATGGACCGAGACCAGCGCCGCCCGCGCCGCCCTCGAACAGGACGAACGCCCCGCCGAGGTGGCCGCGGTCCGGGTGGTCGGCGAGGACGGCGTCGACGGCGACCTCTACGACAACGACAATGACAACGACGAGGACCGGATCAGCGGCGAAGACCTCGCCGACGAGCTCGACCTCTGACTACCGTCGCCGTTCGGCCAGGAACAGGGCGAAGCGGCTGTCGGGGTCGGTCCAGGTGTGGGTGGGGGTGAAGCCTGCGGTGGTGAGTTCGGTGCGGAGGGTGTCGGGGTGGAATTTGGCGGAGATCTCGGTGCGCATTTCCTCGCCCTCGGCGAAGTCGACGGTTAGGTCGAGGTCGGGGATGGTGGCGGTCATTGCGGTGGTGGCGCGCAGTCGCATCTCGATCCACTCGTTGGTGGGGTCCCAGATGGCGACATGGGCGAAGTCGTCCGGGACGAAGTCGGCGCGGAGGCGGTGGTTGAGGACGTGCAGGACGTTGCGGTTGAACTCGGCGGTGACGCCCGCGGCGTCGTCGTAGGCGGGGACGAGCACGGCCGGGTCGATGACCAGGCCCGCGCCGAGCAGTAGTAGTTCGCCGGGTTCGAGGACCTCGGTGATGTCCGCCAGGAATTCGGCACGTTCGGCGGGGACCAGGTTGCCGATGGTGCCGCCGAGGAAGGCGATCATGCGGCGGCCGCCACGGGGCAGGTTGTGCAGGGTGTCGGTGAAATCGCTGACCACCCCGTGCACAGCCAGGGTGGGGTACTCGGCGGCGATCTCGGTGGCGGCGCCGCGTAGTGCGGCCGCTGAGACATCCTGCGGGACATAGGTTTTCAGTGACCCACCGGCGGTGAGCGCGTCGAGCAGCAGCCGGGTCTTGGCCGCCGAGCCCGCGCCGAGTTCCACCAGTACCTCGGCCTGGGCGGCGGCCGCGATCTCGCCGACGACGCGTTCGAGCAGGGCGCGTTCGGTGCGGGTCGGGTAGTACTCGGGCAGCTCGGTGATCCGCTCGAACAGTTCACTGCCGCGCGCGTCGTAGAACCACTTGGGCGGCAGCGATTTCGGGGTGGCGGTGAGACCGGCGCGGGCGTCGGCGCGCAGGGCCGCGGCGAGATCGTCGTCGGTGAGGTGGATGTCCAGCAGCGGCGCGGTCATGAACGGACCCTTTCGGTGACGGGGAGTTCGAGATCGGTGATGGTGCAGGCGCCGGGGGCGGCGGCCACGATCTGACGGTCGGCGATCGGCTGCCAGCGCGGGTCGTCGTCGTAGGGTTCCGAGGCGAGCACGGTGAAGTCGTCGGCGACGAGGACCGACAGGGCATGCCAGCAGGTGGTCGCCCAGAGATGGTCGCCGTCGCCGAGCAGCAGGTTCAGGCGGGCCGCCGGTTGGTGGTGGCGGACGGTGGTGACGAGCAGGCGCAGAGCGTCCGCTGGGGAGGTGATCGGGCCGACGGGGTGGATCGTGGTGAGCAGGCCGCGCAGGAGGACCCACAGCGCGGCCGAGTCGGTGAGCGCCTCGGCCTCGAGCAGCACCGCCGCCGAGCCGAACAACGCCGCACCATCATGCCGCACCGGCCGTTTTCCGAGCGTCGGAGCGAGCCTCGCCCCGACGGCGCGGTCCACCATCCCGGCATCATCACCGGTCGGCGGACCGCCACTGCCTACACCTACCGGTGTATCGGCGACGACAGGCGCTCCGGCGCCCGATGCGCCGACGTCCGGCCACTCGGGACCGACGACCGCGTTCAGGTCGGCGAGGACGGCGAGCAGAGTGGGGCGCCAGTCGGGGACGACGCCGTTGTGGCTGAACGCCCAGTGTTCGTCGGTGAAGGGGGCGCAGGCGGCACGTTCGATCGGCATGCCGACGGTGGCCGAGCGGACCGAGGCCAGCACCGAACGGGATTCCAGCTGACCGAGGACCTCGGCGACGGCGGGATCGGTCCAGATGGGCGCGGCATTGCGGTAGCGGGTGACCGCGTCGCGCACGCCGTCGAGGCCCACCTCGGCGCGGCGCCACCAGGCGACACCGAAGCCGTCGGCATTGATGGTGCCGCCGCCGCGCATATCGGCGGGTGCCCAGGACTGGACGAACAGTGAACGTGGTCCGCGCAGCACGAGTTCGCCGACACTGACCGGGGGGCCCACGTAACCGAGATGACGGCACATCAGCGTTCGTCCCCGCGCAGATCCCGGGCCAGCCGGAAACCGGCGAAGATCTGCCTGCGGATCGGGTGGTCCCAGTTGCGGAAGGTGCCGCGGCAGGCGACCTCGTCGGTGCCGAAGGAGCCGCCGCGCAGGATGCGGTAGTCGCCGCCGAAGAACACCTCCGAGTACTCCCGGTACGGGAACGCGCGGAAGCCGGGGTAGGCCTCGAAACCCGTGGCGCACCACTCCCAGACGTCACCGATGAGCTGGTGCACGCCGGTCGCCGAGACACCCGCCGGATAGGCGCCGACCTCGGCCGGTTCCAGATGCCGCTGTCCGAGATTGGCATGGTGCGCGTCCGGGGTGTCCTCGCCCCACGGGTACCGCCGCGAGGCTCCGGTGGCCGGGTCGAAGCGGGCCGCCTTCTCCCATTCGGCCTCGGTCGGCAGCCGTTTGCCCGCCCAGTTCGCGTAGGCCTCGGCCTCGAACCAGCACACGTGCACCACGGGCTGCCGGGGTCGTAGCGGCGCAACCATACCGAAGGCCCGGCGGGACCACTGCCCGTCCTCGTTCGTCCAGAACTGCGGGGCGACCAGGCCCGCCTCCTGCCGGTGCGCCCAGCCGCGTGCCGACCACAGTTCCGGCCGGTCGTAGCCGCCGTCGGCGATGAACGCGAGGTACTGCTCGTTGGTCACCGGCGCCACGTCGATGGCGAAACCGGGGACATACACCGGATGGGCGGGGCGCTCGTTGTCCAGGGCCCACGGATCGGCCGAGGTCCCCATCAGGAATTCGCCCGCGGGAACGACGACTTCGCCGTCGAGCTGGATCCGCGCGGCGGGTGGCGGCGGCGCCGAGAGCACCGGCGCGCCCAGGCGCAGCTGATGGGTGGCGAGCATGGTCTCGTCGTGCTGCTGCTCGTGCTGGGCGACCATACCGAAGGCGAAACCATTGTCCACCAAGGGATTTCCAGCGAGGTCGCTGACATCGAGGACATCCCAGACCTTCTCGCGCACGGTCCCGACATACCCGCGCGCCTGCTCCGGATTCAGCAGCGGCAGGGTGGGGCGATGCACGCGAGCGTGTTTGAACGCGTCGTAGAGCTCGTCGATATCGGCGCGAACGGCCTCGCGGCCACCGACATCGCGGACCAGCCAGAGTTCTTCCTGATTGCCGATATGGGCGAGATCCCAGACCAGCGGGCTCATCAGCGGCGAATGCTGCGCCGTCAGATCGGCGTCGTCGACGGCCTCGGTGAGCAAGGCTGTGCGCTCACGCGCGCGGTGCAGGACCTCGGCGATCCGGGCGCGCATCCGGTCGCGGGCGGAATGGTCGGCGGGGACGGAAACAGTCACGGGGCGATCTCCGAAACGGGAGGGGCGGCAAGGGCGGAACCGTTGTGCGCGGGCTCGAGCGGACTTCGCCCCGCCCGACATCGGCGCGCGGCCATGGCCAATTCCGCCACGGCGGAATCGGATCGGGCGTGGGCGGTGGCGAGTTCGAGCACGTCGACGGCGGCGCGGCGCAGTTGCGGGTCGGCCAGGCCGTGCCGGGCCGCGGTGGACCACTCCCCCGCCACCGGGGCGGCCAGCGCCGTCGCCTCGGCGACCACCGCGGGCGTCGAGAGCAGCGTGTCGAACAGGTGGATGGGCGTGGTCCAGGTGTCGCCGGGCTGGGTGTCGAGATAGCGGACCTCGAGGTGACCCGACGCGCGGACCGGCGGGAACAGGGTGGTGAGGTGGTAGTCGAGATCGGCGCGGCCGGGACGGCGGCCGACCTCGTCGTCGAGGGCGCCGGTGAGCCAGTCGGCGAAGGTGGCGCCCGGCGGCGGCGACCAGTCCGCGTCGCGCTCGGTGCAGCGCACACACAGCAGTGGCACGTCCAGGGCCCAGCGCGCGTAGGCGGTGATCGGGTCGGTCCAGTCGGCCACCGGCGGCCGCACCCGCGACGGATCCAGCCGCAGCCAGGCCCGCATCCGCTGGGAGGCCCACTCGCCCGGTGGGGCGCCGTGCAGGCGCGGTGAGCAGGCGAAGGCCGCGATCAGCGCGGGTCCGAGGGCGTAGAGGGCGGTCCAGCGCGCGCCGACCTCGTGCGGATCGGCGCCCGCGTCCACGCTGACCTGGGTGGCCGCGGTATTGCACATCATGAGCGTGCCGAAGGGACCAACCCCGGCGAAGCGGCGTTCCATCGCCGCGTATCTGGGCAACCGGAGCACGCGCTGAGCAGGGCGGACCGCGTCGGCGGCGGCGGAGAGGATGCCGATCCGCTGCGCGGCGAGCAGGTCCCGCAAACGGGCCGCATCGGCGCGGAGGTGGTGGGTGAGCGCCGCCGGATCGGCGAACGGGGCGCTGGAGAGTTCGATCTGACCACCGGGTTCGATGGTGACCCTGCTGCCACCGGGCAGGGGGGCCGCGGGCGAGGCCGGGGCGAGGGAGACGGGCGCGTGCGGACCGAGCGCGGACGCCATCAGGTCCAGGGCGGGGCGGGAACCGGTGGGGCCGGTGGTGAGCCACTCGAGTTCCGCGCCGATCAGCCCCGGCGGCCCGAGCTTGAAACACACCCCGCCGACATAGGCCTCCGCGGCTGCCCTGGAGGACAATTCGCCCTGGTCAGGAGCAGAATCGGGCCACGAAGTACGGTGCAGTGTGACGGCCATGCCAACCTCCGCGTGCTGTGGTACTGCCGTGGAATCCTGCGTCTGGTCTTTCCAGAGTAGCGACGGGCACCGACAGGAAAAGTGACGAACCGGCGAACGAATCGCCGCGCTAGGGTCGTCGGCATGATCGATCTCGCCGCCCTCAGAGCCGCCACGCCCGGACTCGACACGGGGCAGGTGTTCCTCGACAGCGCGGGCTCCTCGCTGCCGCCCAGGGTTGTCACCGACACCGTGATCGCCCATCTACGGCGGGAAGCCGAGATCGGTGGCTACCGCGCGGCGAACGAGCGTCTGGACGACCTGGCGGCGGTCAAGACCTCGATCGCGACCCTGATCGGCGCGACCCCCGACACCATCGCCCTCAGCGACAGCGCGACCAGGTCGTGGACCGATTTCGCCTATTCGGTGCCGCTCTCGCCCGGCGACCGGATCCTGATCTCGGACGCCGACTACGCCAGCAATGCCATCGCGGCCCTGCAGCTGGCCGGACGCACCGGCGCGCGGGTCGAGCACATTCCCAGCGACGCCACCGGCCGCCTGGACACCACCGCGCTCGCGAACCTGCTCGACGAGCGGGTCCGGCTGGTCTCGCTGCAGCACGCGCCGACCAACGGCGGCCTGGTGAATCCGGTCGCCGAGGCGACCCGGGTCGCCCACGAGGCGGGCGCGCTGGTGTTGCTCGACGCCTGTCAATCGATCGGCCAGCTGCCCCTCGATGTGGCCGAACTCGGTGTCGACGCGCTCTCGGCGACCGGCCGCAAGTGGCTGCGCGGGCCGCGCGGCACCGGATTCCTGTATGTCCGCGCGGAATTGGCGCGGAGCATGGAACCGGCCCGGCTCGACCTGCACAGCGCCCAGTGGGTGAGCCCGGGAGCGTACCGCCTCGCCGAGGACGCGAGCCGCTTCGAGTTCTGGGAATGCGATGTCGCCGCCCGCCTCGGGCTCGGTGCCGCCGTGGACTACCTGCTCGCGCTCGGCCCGGCGGCGGTCTACGGCGCGGTCGCGGAGCGGGCCGCCTACCTGCGCGCGCTGCTGCCGGAGCTGCCCGGGGTGACCGTGCGGGATCTGGGCACCGAGCACAGCGGCATCGTCTCGTTCACCGTCGACGGCCACGATCCGGTGCGCCTGCGCGACCGGCTCGCCGAGCACGCGGTGACCGTGACGGTGAGCCACGCGAGCTCGACCCTGCTGGACATGACCGGTCGCGATCTGGCCGCGGTGGTGCGCGCCTCACCGCACTGCTTCGTCAGCCCCGCCGACCTCGACCGCTTCGTGGCGGCCCTGGCCGAGCTCACCCGGTAACGAAGGCCAGGTGCTCGTCGACGATCCGCGCCGCGAGTTCGCGCGGATCCTCCTCGGGGGCAACGACTTCCAGCGTGTGATTGGCGGCGACGGTGGCCAGGCCGTGGATATTGGTCCACAGCGCCAGCGCGCGGCGCGGGGCCTGCGCACCCGCACCCGCCGCGGCGACCAGCTCGACGATGCGGCGATACAGCGGCTGGGTGGTGCCGCGCAGGTTCTCCCCCGACCCGGCCAGCAGGTCGTGGCGGAACATGAGCGTGAACATCTCCGGCCTTGTCACCGCGAAATCGACGTAGACCAGCGCCATCGCCCGCAGCCGGGCGGGCGGGTCGGCATCGGGGGCCGCCCGCGCGAACCGCGCGATCAGGTCGGCGAACCCCCGGGCGGCGATGGCGGCGAGCAGCGCCGCGTGGGTCGGGAACCAGCGCCGCGGGGCACCGTGCGAGACCCCGGCGGCCCGGGCGATGGCCCGTAGACCGAGCTGGCCGACCCCGTCGCGTTCGAGCAGCTCGACACCGGTATCGATGAGGCGCTCGCGCAGCGGTTCGGGCATACGGGCAATTCTGCACCGCCCGCGGTGGCCTGCGCGGTAGCACCCGTAGACAGTGTCTACTAGGGTTCGATAGACACTGTCTACACCGGAGGAATCATGTGGTACCCGCTGTGCAAGTACGTCCTCATCGGCCCGCTGCTGCGTCTGCTGGGCCGCCCGCGGGTCGAGGGTCTCGAACACATCCCGCGCACCGGACCGGTGATCATCGCCGCCAATCACCTCGCCTTCATCGACTCGCTCTACCTGGCGCTGGTCATCCCCCGCCCGCTCACCTTCCTGGCGAAACAGGAGTACTTCACCCGCCAAGGGCTGCGGGGACGGCTGCAGCGCTGGTTCTTCACCGCCGCCGGTCAGGTGCCGGTGAACCGCACCGGCGGTGACGCGGCCGCCGACGCGCTGGCCGCCGCCACCCGCATCGTCGAATCCGGTGGGGCGTGGGCAATTCACCCCGAGGGCACCCGGTCGGCCGACGGCAGGGTCTATCGTGGACGGACCGGGGCTCTGCGCGTCGCGATGGCGACAGGGGCGCCGGTGGTACCCGTGGTGCTCGACGGGACCGACCGCATGAATCCGCGCGGCCGGAAACTGTTGCGTTCCACCAAGGTGCGCATCACTGTCCAACCGGCGCGACGCTATCCGGCAGCCGAGCATCGCGCCCAGGTCAGAGCGGCAACCGACCAGCTGATGCGGGAGATTGCGGCACAATCGGGTAGACCATATGTGGACCGTTACGCTGCCACCTTCGCCGTCGAGAAACGTGCGGTGGAGGGTGTTCGCCGGGGTTGAGTGGGGTTAACACCGAGGGCGCGGGGCGGGATTTGTTGGGAGCAGGGCCGTAACCGATCGTTGGCGCAAAGGGAGTCCGACGTTGAGCAGGTTCACCGACGAAATGTTTGCCACAGCGTTGACCAGTCCACGCGGACTGGTCACCGGAGAACCGGATGTGCCGGTGCGGCAGACCTGGGGGGAAATCCATCGGATAGCGCGGCGGATGGCCGGTGGGCTCGCGGCCGCCGGGATCGGGCACGGCGACGCGGTGGGCGTGCTGGCCGGGCTGCCCGTCGATATCGCCCCGGTCTGCCAGGCCATCTGGATGCGTGGCGCCTCGATCACCATGCTGCACCAGCCCACCCCGCGCACCGACCTGGCGGTATGGGTGCGCGACACCGAGACTGTGCTGGACATGATCGACGCGAAGGCGGTCGTGCTCGGGGCGCCGTTCGCGGCCGCCGAGCCCGTTCTGCGCGAGCGCGGCATCATCGTGGTCCGGATCGAGGACCTGAACGAGGGCCCCGATACCGACCCGGTGGCCACCGGCGAGAGCGATATCGCCCTGCAGCAGTTGACCTCCGGGTCGACCGGCTCGCCCAAGGCGGTGCGGATCACGCACGGCAACTTCTACGTCAACGCCTACGCCATGTTCAATCGCGTCAAGTTCCAGACCGACGACGATGTGATGATCAGCTGGCTGCCGCTGTTCCACGACATGGGCATGGTCGGATTCCTCAGTGTGCCCATGCAATTCGGCGCCGAAGTGGTGTGCGTGACCCCGCTGGACTTCCTCGCCCGGCCGCTGCTGTGGGCCGAGCTCATCGCCAAGTACCGCGGAACCGTCACGGCCGCACCGAATTTCGCCTACTCGCTGCTGGCGCGGCGGTTGCGGCAGGCCGATCCGGGCACCATGGACCTGTCCAGCGTGCGCTACATGTGGAACGGCGCCGAACCGGTGGACCCCGACACCATGATCGCGCTGGCCGAGGCGGGCAAGGAGTTCGGGCTCAATCCCATGGCGCTGACCCCCGTCTATGGCATGGCCGAGACCACGCTGGCGGTGTCCATCCCCGATCCCGGCCACGGACTCGTGCTCGACGTGATCGACGCGGACCTGCTGGAGGCGGTGGGCAAGGCGGTGCCGGTGGCCGAGGACGGTCACCACGGCACCCCGCGCCGTTTGCCGACGCTGGGCCACCTGGTCGACGATCTGGAGGGCCGGGTGGTCGACGCCGAGCGCCAGCCGCTGCCGGTGCGTTCGGTGGGCGTCATCGAATTGCGCGGCCCCGCGGTGACTTCCGGCTATGTCACCGTCGACGGGTTCCGCCCCGCCCAGGACGCCGACGGCTGGCTCGACACCGGCGACATCGGCTACTTCACCGACGCGGGCCTGATCGTGGTGTGCGGCCGGATGAAGGACGTCATCATCATGGGCGGCCGCAATATCTACCCGACCGATATCGAACGGGCCGCGATGCGGGTGGCCGGTGTGCGCCCCGGCAACGCGGTGGCGGTGCGCCTGGACGCCGGTGAGAAGCGCGAGAGCTTCGCGGTGGTGGTCGAGTCCAACGACTACCAGGAGCCGGACGAGGTGAAGCGCATGGAGCGCGAGATCGTGCACGAGGTATTCGCCGAGGTGGGCGCCCGCCCCCGCACGGTAGCCATCCTGGGCCCCGGCGCCCTCCCGAAGACCTCCTCGGGCAAGCTGCGCCGCGCGGCCACGGCGGTCCACCTGCGCTGAGACGCGTTCGGCGCGTCCGGATCACCGGACGCGCCGAACGGTCAGTGCAAGTTGTTCTGGGCTGCTTCGAGCCCGACTTTGAGCAGCAGCTCCACCGCGTCGGCGGCCTGCTCGACGATCACCGGCACCTCTTTACGCTCCGGCGCCGCGAACGGCTTGAGCACGTAATCGGCCGGATCCTGCCGCCCCGGCGGACGGCCGATACCGATCCGGGTGCGCAGATAATCCTTGGTGGTCAACGCCTGCGAGATCGACCGCAGCCCATTGTGTCCACCCTCGCCGCCGCCCTGCTTGAGCTTGATCGTGCCGAACGGCAGATCGAGTTCGTCGTGCACCACGATCACCTGGCCGACGGGCACCGAGAAGAACTTGGCCAACGCGGCCACCGGGCGCCCGGACAGGTTCATGTAGGTGCGCGGCTTGGCCAGCAGGATCTGGCGGCCGTCCAGGCGCGCCTGCAGCAGGTCGGCGCCGGACTTCTTGTGCTGGGCGAAACGGCCGCCGATGCGCTCGGCGAGCACATCGGCGACCAGGAAGCCCACATTGTGGCGGGTGCGCTCGTACTCGGGACCGGGGTTACCCAGTCCGACCACGAGCGCGGGCCCGGAAGATTCGGTCACGACCGAACCGTAGCAGCGGAATTACTCGGCGGACTCGGCCTCGGCCTCGGCCGACTCGCCCTCGGCGGCGCCTTCGCCCTCTTCGTCCAGCGCGGCGGCGGACGGCGCGGCGATCACGTTGACGATCAGCGCCTCCGCGTCACCGGCGAGGGTGACACCGGCGGGCAGCGCGATGCTGCCCGCGAGGATCTGGGTGCCCGCCTCGACGCCCTCGACCGAGACCTCGATGGACTCGGGCAGCTTCAGCGCGTCGGCCTCGATGGACAGGGTGTTGGCTTCCTGAGTGACCAGGGTGCCCGCGGCGGCGTCACCGGCGACCACGACGTTGACGTCGGTGGTGACGCGCTCGCCACGCTTGACGATCAGCAGGTCGGCGTGCTCGATGTAGCGGCGGATCGGGTGGACGACGACCGACTTGGTCATGGCCAGCTGCGACTTGCCGTCGACGACCAGGCTCAGGATGGCGTTGGTGCCGTGCTCGCGCAGGATGGCGGCGAACTCACGGGCGTTGATCGCCAGGTGCTGCGGCTCGGCGTGGTGGCCGTACAGCACGGCGGGCACGTTGCCGTCGCGACGGGTACGGCGCGCGGCGCCCTTACCGAACTCGGTACGGACGGCGGCTTCGATGACGTTGGCGTCGGACATGGTGAATGCGCTCCTACGGCTCTTCCGGGCTGGTCATGGGCGACCCATCTACCGGGGTCTGGGTCTACTCGTCGGACGAAGAACGAACGAGGACGGCCACAGAGCCGAGCCGCGTCGATCACGGTGAACACCACAGAGGGCCCACCCTCGCCGAGACAACCCGACAACCATACCCCACCGCCCACCACGAGCTGAAACCGCCATCACCCGCCCACCACAAGCCGAAACCCCCATCACCCCCCACCACGACCCGAAACCGCCATGACCGCTCCTCCCGGCCCCGCACCCGCGACCCCGAGGAGCGGCGGCGCGCAGCGCCGGTCGCGGCCGGGTCGCCGGTCAGCGCTCGAAGCGCATGCGCCGCAGGCGCGAGTCTCGAGCGCTGACCGGCGGCCCCTAGGGGCCGCGACTCGAGCGCGCCAGCGCTCCAAAAACACAGCACCGTTCTGGGCTGCGCACAAATGGGCCGACGTGAGCGAACCAACCCGAGCCTCGTACGCTGGAAAAGCTGCCCACCCCTGCGAAAGGCCCACCCGTGTCCGAGTCCGGAGAGAACGTCACCCCCCGCGGATTGCCCGCCGAGGTGGCGCGCCGCCGCACGTTCGCCGTGATCTCGCACCCCGACGCGGGCAAGTCCACGCTCACCGAGGCGCTGGCGCTGCACGCCAGGATGATCTCCGAGGCGGGCGCCATCCACGGTAAGGCCGGACGCAAGTCGACGGTCTCGGACTGGATGGAGATGGAGAAGGCGCGCGGCATCTCGGTGAGCTCGACCGCGCTGCAGTTCAACTACCGGGTCGCCGGGTCCGACGTCGACAATGTGATCAACCTGGTCGACACCCCCGGTCACTCCGACTTCTCCGAGGACACCTACCGCGTGCTGACCGCGGTCGACGCCGCGGTGATGCTGATCGACGCGGCCAAGGGCCTCGAGCCGCAGACGCTGAAGCTGTTCCAGGTGTGCCGCCACCGTGGCATCCCGGTGATCACCGTGATCAACAAGTGGGACCGCCCGGGCCAGGCGCCGCTGGAGTTGCTCGACGAGATCAGCGAGCGGATCGGCCTGACGCCTACCCCGCTGTTCCTGCCGGTCGGCATCGCCGGTGACTTCCGCGGCCTGCTGCGCCGCGGGCCCGAGGGCGCGGCCGACGAGTACATCCATTTCACCCGCACCGCCGGTGGCGCCACCATCGCCCCGGAGGAGTCGCTGACCCCGGCCGAGGCCGAGGCGCGCGAGGGCGAGGCGTGGACGACCGCCGCCGAGGAGAGCGAGCTGCTCTCGGCCACCGGGCAGGACCACGATCAGGAACTGTTCCTGGCCGGGCAGACCTCGCCGGTCATCTACGCCTCGGCGATGCTGAACTTCGGTGTGCGCCAGCTGCTGGAGACCCTGGTCGCGCTGGCGCCCGCGCCGGGTTCGCGCGCGGACGTGGCGGGCAAGGACCGCGTGACGGGTGATCCGTTCAGCGCCGTGGTGTTCAAGGTGCAGGCGGGCATGGACACCGCGCACCGCGACCGGCTGGCCTTCATGCGGATCGTGTCCGGCGAGTTCGAGCGCGGCATGGTGGTGACGCACGCGCAGACCGGCCGCCCGTTCGCCACCAAGTACGCGCTGACCGTGTTCGGTCGCGAGCGCACCACCGTCGACACCGCCTACCCCGGCGATGTGGTCGGTCTGGTGAACGCGACCGCGCTGGCGCCGGGGCACACGCTGTTCGTGGACAAGAAGGTGGAGTTCCCGCCCATCCCGAGCTTCGCGCCCGAGCATTTCGCCACGCTGCGCGCGCAGAGCGCGGGCAAGTACAAGCAGTTCCGCAAGGCCATCGACCAGCTCGATTCCGAGGGCGTGGTGCAGGTGCTGCGCAACGACGCCCGCGGCGATCAGTCGCCGGTGCTGGCGGCGGTCGGCCCGATGCAGTTCGAGGTCGTCACCGCGCGCATGCAGGCCGAGTTCAATGTGGAGACCCAGCTGGACTTCCTGGCCTTCACCCTGGCCCGGCGCACCGACGCGGAATCAGCGCCCGAGCTGGACCGCCAGCGCGGCGTGGAGGTGTTCACCCGCACCGACGGGGCGATCCTGGCGCTGTTCAGCGACAAGTGGCGGCTGCAGTACATCGAGAAGGAACACCCGGATCTCACGCTGGAACCGCTGGTCGCCACGGCCGACTGAGCCCGTGCGGGCTGTCTGGGTCGGGCGTTCAGGCGGCCGGTGAGCCGGGATTGCGCTCGACCGAGGAAATGTGGTTCTCCCCGGCGATCATGCCCCAGCGGCTCGCGGTCAACCGCAGGCTTGGCAGGTCGCTGAGCGAGAGCACCACCTCGTAGGTGCGTTCGTACCCGGTGTGCGCGATGCGCCAGTGGCCGTCCTCGCAGCGGGTGTAGCGATCGGTGTAGAAGGCCGCGCCGCGCAGGCACATGTTGTGCTCGGGGATGATCACGGTGTCGGCCAGGTACCAGGTGCCGGTGGCCTCGTCACCGTCGACATCGATCTCGGGGTGGTCGCAGCGGTGCTCGGTGATCACGTGCGGGCCCAGGGTGTTGCGCAGGAAGGCCAGGAAGGCCTCGCGCGATTCGAACTGCAGGTACTCGCTGTAGGTGGCGGTGGCCTCGGGGATCAGGGTGTCGGCGAACTCGTCCCAGGACTTGGTGTCCAGGGCCCGCAGATAGCGGAACTTGAGCCTGCTGATCGCGACGATGTCGTCGGGGTGATCCGGCGGACGCTCGATCGGCGCGGGCTGCTCCTCGTCGCCCGCCTCGGGCGGCTGCATGGACATCGGTTCCTCCCCCGTCTCCGGCCCGGCGACCAGGGGCTCGTCGGCGCCGGGCAGCAGCGGTCCGGGGTACGCCTGTGCGGGCGGGACGGTGTCGTCCACGCGCACGTCGGCAGATCCGGTCGGCTGCTCCATGACTCCACGATCCCACCGATTCGGGCACGGGTGCCCGATCTGTATCAGATCGCTATCACTGCCGACACCGGAGCGTGATCTGCCGACCGGTAGGCGCGTGCTGTCTGGGCTACCCGATGGTGAAGCAGGTGCGGCAGAAGTCCTCGCCGAACTCCGACAGGCGCAGGCTCTTGCGCACGATCTTGGGTGCGCGGCCCGCCTTCTTGAGGGCCTCCTCGACCACCGGCTGCACTTCCAGCACCATGTAGCGGCTCAGCACGACCGGATCCTCCGAGGTCAGCGTGAGGCCGAGCCGGTTGAGGTTGATCAGGTAGGAGCGCGAGCGGTCGGGGTAGCGCACACCGGCCTGTTCGGGCACCGAGGTGAGGTCGCCCTGGACCAGCTCCGAGCCGATGCCCAGCGGGCGGTTGGTGCGCACGTCGACCGAGGGCTGCGGGCCGTTGAGCGCCATGAAGCGCAGGATGCGGGCCTCGTCGGGCGCGATCTCGTCGAGGATGCGGTCGTAGGCCGGGTGCACGTCCTCGGTGAAGTACACATCCGCCGAGCGGGCCAGCAGCGCGTCACCGCGGCGGCGCAGGTCGTCGGTGGTGGCCGAACGCAGGTATGGACCGACGGTAATGGCCTGCTGGGACGATCCGTTGGGCGTCGGCACATAGCTGACGATCTCGCGCACCGACCCCTCGGTGACGCCGAGCGCGCTGCGCGCGATGGACCGCAGCGCGTTGCCGGTGCGCTCGGCGATATCGGCCGAGGACTCGCCGTCCAGCGCTGCCTGGGCCAGTTCCTTGGTCACCTCGTAGGTGGTGCCGACCGCCCACTGGCTGCCGCGCACCGCGGTTCCGGCGGCCAGGCCGGCGGCGCGGAACACACCCCTGATCAACCGCGCTTCGTTGCTGATCTGTCGCTGCTCGACGTCCGAGCTGCGTTCGACGGCACGGGTACCGGCGCGGGCCAGGTCCTGTCCGGTCCTGTCGTCTGTCACGTCCTACTCCGAAGTCTCGCCAGGTGAACTTCTCGCCCACAGATTATTGCCCGACCACGCCCCAGGCACAGTGCGGACGATACGGCGCCCCCTGCGGCGCCGATTGTCATCTGCCACGAATTGTGGTGACCGTCATTGTTCCGACTCCGCACGGCGAGTACGGCATTCGGGACACGTTCTGTGACTGATGTCTCAGACACTACCCTGTGGCCTGGGGCACGACGAATGGACCTAGTTCCTCACCTCACAGTAGGGTCACCTCGCCGCGGGGGTGCTAATTTTTGGATGCCGGTGAAGGCGGTGGTCACCGGGTATCGGCAGGAGGGTGTCGTGCTGGAGAGTGTGTTCGGGTTACATCCAACCCTGCTGCTGGAAATTCTGACCATTCCTCTTTTCACAGGAGTAATCGGTTACATCACCAACTGGACCGGCATTTTGATGCTGTTCCAGCCGATCAAATTCCACGGCATCAAACTGCCCGGACTGCGCGCGCTGTTCCCGTTCCTGCCCAAGCGGATCCAGGTGTTGCCGCTGCTCAGCTATGACGGGCGGATCGGCTGGCAGGGCATCGTGCCCTCCCGCGCGGACAAGATGGCCTCGATCGCGGTGGACAAGGGGCTGTCCAAGCTGGGCAGTGTGTCCGACTTCTATCGCGAGCTCGATCCGGAGAAGCTGGCCGAACATCTGGCCGAGGTCGCCGACGCGCAGATCCGCGACATCGTCGAGGTGATCCTGCGCCGCGAGCATCCCCAGCTCTGGTACAACCTGCCGGTCCAGGTGCGCGAGATGATCCATCAGCGGGTGCGCTCGCAACTGCCGGAGATCCTGCGCGAGCTCACCGCCGAACTGGGCACCAATATCGACCAGCTGCTGGACGTGAAGCAGATGGTGATCCGCTACTTCCAGGCCCGCCCGCAGCTGCTCAACCAGCTGTTCCAGGTGCTCGGCGCCAAGGAACTGCGGTTCATGCAGAACTTCGGTTTCTACTTCGGCGCACCCTGCGGTCTGCTGCTGGTGCTGGCCCTGCACACCACCGGGCTCTCGCCGCTGATCGTGCTGCCCATCGGCGGCATCATCATCGGCTGGGTGGTCAACTGGGTGGGCATCAACATGATCTTCGCGCCCGCCACCCCGAAGTGGTGGTGCCCGTGGCGGCAGGGTCTGCTGATCAAGCGCCAGCCGGAGATCACCGCGGGCTACGCGGCGCTGGTGTCCACCGAGGTGGTCACCGTGGCCAATATCGGCGACGAACTGCTCAACGGCCCGCGCTCGGACCGCACGCTGCAGATGCTCGAGGACACCCTGCGCCCGGCCGCCGACCGCGCGCTCGGCCCGGCCCGGCCCGCGGTGAAGTTCATGCTGGGCAGCCGCGAATACGATTCGCTGCAGACCACCCTCACCACCGAGGCGATGACGATCGCGCCGATGGCCTTCGCCGACCCGGAGTTCAACGTCCAGCAGGGCAAACAGGTCAACGAGTACATCGCCCGGCAAATGTCCGCCCTGTCCCCGCACGACTTCGTGGACATGCTGCGTTCGGCGATCAAACAGGACGAATGGTTGCTTTTCGTCCATGGCGGCGCGCTGGGGCTGCTCGCCGGATACGCTCACATCCTGGTCTTCGGAACAGGAGTAGCGACGACATGGATGTAGACAAGACCCCGTCCGCAGAGGTGGTGCGGCGGACGGTGGCGGTTCCAGACACCACCGACAACAGCCGCGGCATGCTGCCGATGTCTCCCGTGCGCACGGTGCGCGCGGCGACCGGCGTCGCCAAGGTGGCGTTCACCGCCGCCTCCGGCATGACGCTGTGGACGCTGGACACCGCGCTCGGCGTGACCGTCACGGTGCTGCGCGGCAGCCTCGCGGGCAACCCGCCCGAGGCGGTCCTCGCCGAGGCCGAAACCGAAGTGCGCGAACGGCTCCGGCACGCGCTTGGCCTGCCGACCAGCGCCGAGTACCACCGCGAGGCGATGCCGACGCTGCGCGAGCAGGGCGCCCAGCTGCTGCGCCTGTCGGCCAGCACGCACGCGGCCCAGCCGGACACCCATCCCGCTTATCCCGGGATCCTGGCCGAGATCACCCCCGACGAGGCGCGCATCCTGCGCTTCCTGCACGTCGACGGGCCGCAACCCTCCATCGATGTGCGCACCGGACGCCAGCGCGCCTTCGGCGGCGAGCGCCTGGTCAGCGGGCTGACGATGCTGGGTGAGCACGCGGGCCTGCGGTTTCCGAACCGCGTCCCGCAGTACCTGCCCAATCTGCGCAGGCTCGGGCTCATCGAGTTCACCCGTGATCCGGTCGGCAATCCGAGCCGCTACCAGCTCATCGAGGCCCAGGAACAGGTCCGCGACGCGCTCAAGCGCGGCTTCGGCACCAAGGTGAGCTACCGCAGCATCCTGCTCACCGAGTTCGGCGCCGACTTCGTGCGGACCTGCCTGCCGACCGTCATCTCGGACGGCAGGGAGACCGCCACCTAGGCCTCGGCCAGCTCAGCCAGCTCCATCCAGCGCTCTTCCGCCGCTTCCTTTTCCGCGACGACGTCCTTGAGTTCGGCGCCGAGGGTCACCAGCTTGTCCGGGTCGGTGGCGGCGTCGGCGAGGGCCTGGTGCAGCTTCTGTTCGCGTTCGTCGAGCTTGGCGATACCGCGTTCCAGGCGCGAGAGTTCCTTGCGCGCGGCGCGGCGGTCGGCCGAATCCGTCGAGGCGGCGGGGGCTTTGGCGGCGCCGGGCTTGGCGGCGCTCGCCTGGCTCGCGCGCCGGGTGAGGTACTGGTCGATGCCGCCGGGCAGGTTGGTGAGCTTGCCGTCGCCGAACAGGGCCCAGGTGGTGTCGCAGATGCGCTCGACCAGGTAGCGGTCGTGGCTGATGACCACCAGAGTGCCCGCCCAGTTGTCGAGCAGGTCCTCCAGCTGCTGGAGGGTGTCGATGTCGAGGTCGTTGGTCGGCTCGTCGAGCAGCAGCACGTTGGGCTCGGCCATCAGGATGCGGGTCAGCTGCAGGCGGCGGCGCTCGCCACCGGAGAGGTCGCCGACCGGGGTGCGCTGGCGGGCCGGGGTGAAGCCGAGGCGTTCGGCCAGCTGGCCCGCGGAAATCTCCTTGTCGCCCAGCATGATCCGGTTGGCGATCTGCTGCACGGCCTCGAGCACCCGCATATCGGTGGGCAGGTCGTCGAGTTCCTGGCGCAGCCAGCCGATCTGGACGGTCTGGCCTTGGATGCGCTTGCCCGTCACGGGGTCCACGTCACCGGCCAGCGCGCGCAGCAGCGTGGTCTTGCCGGAGCCGTTGACCCCGACCAGACCCACCCGCTCGCCGGGGGCCAGCCGCCAGGTGAGGTCGCCGACCAGCTCGCGGCCGTCGGGGGTGGCCAGGGTGGCGTCCTCCAGCTCGATCACCACGCGGCCCAGGCGCTTGCGCGCGAAGGCGGCCAGCGAGACCGCGTCGCGCGGCGGCGGCACATCGGCGATCAGCGCCTCGGCGGCCTCCACGCGGTAGCGCGGCTTGGAGGTGCGGGCCTTGGCGCCGCGGCGCAGCCAGGCCAGTTCCTTGCGGGCCAGGTTCTGGCGGCGGGCCTCGGTGGCGTCGGCCTGGCGGGCGCGTTCGGCGCGGGCGAAGATCCAGTCGCCGTAGCCGCCCTCGTAGGTCTCCACCTTGCCGCCGACGACCTCCCAGGTGCGGGTGGCGACGGTGTCGAGGAACCAGCGATCGTGGGTGACGACCACCAGCGCGGTGCGCCGGGCGATCAGGTGCTGGGCCAGCCACTGCACGCCCTCGATGTCGAGGTGGTTGGTTGGCTCGTCGAGCACCAGCAGGTCCAGTTCGCGCACCAGCGCGGCGGCCAGGGCGACGCGGCGGCGCTCGCCACCGGAGAGATTGGTGACCGGGGTGTCCAGGCCCAGATCGGCGATGCCGATGCCGTCGAGCACCGAGCGGATGCGCGCGTCGGCGGCCCATTCGTGCTCGGCGATGTCGGCGGTGGACAGGTCGTCGGAGAGCCCGGCGAGAACGACCGAGCCGATGGTGGCGCCCTCAGGCAGCACGCCACGCTGGGTGACCACCGCCATCCGCAGCCCGCCGACCCGGCTGACCCGGCCGCTGTCGGGTTCCTCCAGCCCGGTCAGCACCTCGAGCAGGGTGGTCTTGCCGCCGCCGTTGAGGCCGACGACGCCGATCCGCTCGCCCGCGTGCACACCGAGCGAGACGTCGTCCAGCAGGGGCTTCACGCCGAAGCTCTTGGAGACCTGTTCGAGGTTGATCAGGTTGGACATGGGGGTAGCTCGCCCGCCTTCCACGTGACTATGGGGCCGTGACGAGCCTACTTGCCCGGTCGGCGGCGGTCGGAGCCGCGCCGCCGGGCTCAGTGCTTGCCGTGCGCCTCGATGTCGAGCACCCGGGCGCCGGGGACCGGGCCGCTGGCCGTGCGCACGCTACGGCAGACGCCCGCCCCGGCGAGTTCGGCGGCCACCGCGACCGCGGCCTGTTCGGTCTCGCACAGGAAGGCACAGGTGGGTCCGGAGCCGGAGACGAGCCCGGCCAGGGCGCCCGCGCCGACCCCGGCGCGCAGGGTGCGGCGCAGGTCCGGTTTCAGCGACAGGGCGGCGGCCTGGAGGTCGTTGCCGAGCAGCGGGGCCAGGGTGTGCGGGTCGCCCGCGGCCAGGGCCTGCATGAGTTTCTGCGGGTCGCCCAGGCGTGGCGGGTCGCCCTCGGCGCGCAGCCGGTCGAGTTCGCGGAAGACCGCGGGGGTGGACAGGCCGTCCTTGGCCAGGGCGAGGACCCAGTGGAAGGTGTTGCGGGAGAGCACCGGAAGCAGGCGCTCGCCGCGGCCGGTGCCCAGCGCGGTGCCGCCGTGCAGGGAGAACGGGACGTCACTGCCGAGTTCGGCGGCGATGGCGGACAGTTCGTCGCGGCCCAGGCCCAGGTCCCAGAGTTCGTTCAGGCCGACCAGCGCGGCGGCGGCGTCGGCACTGCCGCCAGCCATCCCGCCCGCGACGGGGATGCCCTTGGCGATGGCGATCTCCACCAGCGGCGCGCGCCCGGCCAGATGGGCCAGGCGCACCGCGGCCTTCCAGACCAGGTTGGTGCGGTCGGTGGGCACCTCGGCGGCGCCCTCGCCGGAGACGCGCACCGTCAGCGAGGCGGACGGGGCCAGTTCGACATCGTCGGCGAGAGACAGGGCCTGGAACACTGTGGTCAGGTCGTGGTAGCCGTCCGGGCGCAGATCACCGACTCCGAGATGCAGGTTCACCTTCGAAGGGGCGCGCACGACGACCGGGCTGGGCACAACTGACAGCACGATCACCAAGCGTAACCGGTGGCACCGACGAGTTCGCGCGGTGAATCCACGGTCACGGTTGCGCCAGATACCCATGGGGGGTATGTTCGATCGTGTCGGGGACATCCCGAGGACGTCTGAGCGAGAAGGAGTCGGCCATGGCCACCACCACCTACACCGTCACGGGAATGACCTGCGGGCACTGCGCGAGTTCGGTCAAGGAGGAGATCGGCAAGATCGACGGCGTCACCAGCGTCGATGTCGACCTCGCCAGCGGCCTGGTCAAGGTGGACAGCGCCGCTGACCTCGCCCGCACCGATGTCGCCGCCGCCGTAGACGAAGCAGGCTACGAACTGCAGTGACATTTGGCGGCTGGCACCACAGGTTTTCGGCCCCTTGGGCCTCGCCGCCGAGGGGCGATACTCCGGCTTCGCCGTTACGTCTCGCCCCTCGGCGGCGAGGCGGCCGAAAACCTGTGGTGCGAGCGTCCTCGTTCATCGGTGATTCATCTTCTGCCGCCGCGCACCGAATCATCCACAGCGTCATCCACATCCGCTCACAACGGTGATGTGCGCGCATCGTCCGATGTGGCCCGGGCCATCCCCCGGCGACCATGATCAACACCGGACACCGCGAAAACCGGTTGTCCACAATTGCTTTCACAGGCGCCCGGCGTGAACGCCCGGTGTACTGCGGGTTCCGCCACGGAAACCCGGAATTCCGGCGGTCAGGCCTGCGCGGCGAGCCGCACGAAGGCGGCGGTGTCGAGGGTCTCGCCGCGCGCGGTCGGGTCGATGCCCGCGGCCACCAGCCTGCGCTCGGCCTCGGCGGGCGAGCCCGCCCAGCCGGACAGGGCCGCGCGCAGGGTCTTGCGGCGCTGGGCGAAGGCGGCGTCGATCACCTCGAAGACGCGGCGGCGATGCGCGTCGTCCATGGGCCAGGGCGCCTCGGCGTAGCGATCGATGCGGACCAGGCCCGATTCCACCCGGGGCACCGGCCAGAACACCTGGGTGCCCACCGCGCCCGCGCGCTTCACCTTGCCGAAGAAACCGGCCTTGACGCTGGGGACGCCGTACACCCGGTTGCCGGGTTCGGCGGCCAGCCGGTCGGCGACCTCGGCCTGCACCATTACCAGCGAGACCTGGATGCTCGGCAGTTCGGCCAGCAGGTGCAGCAGCACCGGCACGGCCACGTTGTAGGGCAGGTTCGCCACCAGCGCGGTCGGGGTGGCGGGCAGCTGGTCGGCGCGCACGCGCAGGGCGTCGGCCTCGACCACCCGCAGTCGCTCGGCCAGGCCGGGGGCGCGGTCGGCGACGGTCTCGGGCAGGTAGTTGGCGAGCACGGGGTCGATCTCGACGGCGACCACCTGGTCGACCACGTCGAGCAGGGCCAGCGTCAGCGAGCCGAGGCCGGGACCGACCTCGAGGACGGTGTCGGTGGGGCCGACTCCGGCGGCGGCGACGATGCGCCGCACGGTGTTGCCGTCGTGCACGAAGTTCTGCCCGAGCTGCTTGGTCGGCCGCACGCCGAAGCGCTCGGCCAGGGTCCGCACCTCGGCGGGACCGAGCAGGGCGGCGCTACCGCGCGCGGGAATCTCTGGTTCGGACACCGCTAGAACCTACCAACCCGGCCGATCGGCCAGCTCAGCGCTGCGGCGGGGCGGCGTGCACACGCGCGTGGAACTCGTCGATGGCGGTGCGCATCCGCGGGGAGACGGTGCCGTGCTCGCCGGTGCCGGGCACCACCTGCTGGTCGACACCGTTGGCGGCGAACTGGGCGACCAGCGCGCCGTGCAGCGGCGAGGGCACCACCACGTCGGTGACGTTCATGGTCAGCAGGATGGGCGCGTCGTAGCCGCTGGTCGGCAGGGCCATGTAGGTGGCGAGGACCTCGCGCAGCGGGGCGAGCGGCTTGGTCAGCATGTCCGACGGGTTGACGCCCTGGGCGCCGGTGAAGATCTCGTCGATGCACTGGTTCCCGGCGGCGTCGACGAGCGAGCGGCCCAGCGGGGTGAGGTACGAGTCGACGTCGGCCTCCGGGTGGGTGGCGCGCAGCCCGGCCAGGATGCTGACGATGAACGAGGAGGTCGCCCCGGACAGGCCGGGCACCTGCGGCAGCCCCGGCGCGGCCAGCGGCAGCACCTTCTCCACGTCCGAGGCCGCGTCCACGGCCACCGTGCCGCGGAAGTCGAGTTCGGGCGCGTACCAGGACTGCACGTGGGCGGTGCTGAGCGCGGCGTGCCCGCCCTGCGAGACACCGAACACACTCCAGGTACGCGACAGCGCCGGGTCGGCGGCGCGGGCGGCTCGGACCAGGTCGATGGTGGCGGTGGCCTCGCTGCGGACCTCGAGATAGGGGTGCGGACCGGTCTCGAAGCGGCCCAGGCCCAGGTAATCGGGGGCGACGACGGCGTAACCCTGATCGACCAGGCCCTTGATCAGCGCGTCCTCGGCGCCGCGGAAGCGCGGCAGCCGGGCGTCGGGATCGGTCTGGCCACCGCAGCCGGGGCCGGAGCCCGAGGTGCCGTGGTCGTAGGCGATGATCGGCCAGCCGGTGGCCGGGGCCGGGCCCTCGGGTACGAAGACCGCGCCGCTGGCGGGCCGCGAGACCCCGGCCGAGTCGGTCATCCAGTAGTCGAGGATTTTGCCGTTGGCCATGTCGCGCCAGCCCGCGGGCTGATCCTGCACCGCGATGACCTCGCCCGGCGCTTCCCCGGCGGCGGGGGCGAAGCCCGCGACCAGCAGCGTCGCGGCGGACAGTGCGGCGACGACCGTCGCGCGAATCGGGTTCTTCAGCACGGCATCATCTCTCGGCCAGGCGAGCACGGACCTGGGCGAGTGTACAGATCGCGGCGTCGCGCGCCGGGTCAGACGCGGCCGCGGGCGGTGGGTACTAGCTCAATCCGAGGCGGCCGGTGCAGGCAGGCCAGGCGCCCCAGCCCTGGCGGGCGCGGGTGACCTCGGCGATGGCGATCTGTTCCTCGCGGGTGGCCAGGTCGGCGCGGGGGGCGTACTTGAGGCCGCCCTGGCGCTCCCAGGTGCTCTGGTCGAACTGGATGCCGCCGTAGTAGCCGTTGCCGGTGTTGATGGCCCAGTTGCCGGTGGATTCGCAGCGGGCCAGTGCGTCCCAGATGGCGCCGTCGCGGACCTCGGGGACCTCGGTGCCGGGCTTGGCGCCCTTGCGGATTGTCTTGGGCTCGGCGGGGGTGATGACCTTCGAGTTCACCTGCACGCGACCGGCTTCCACGCCGTTGACGATGGTCACCGCGAAGGTGGCCTCGTGCAGGCCGGGGACGCCGGGATTCTCGACGACGGTGCGGCTCATGTTCATGGTGACGTCCTCGATCACCGTCTCGGTGGGCTCGAGCGGCAGCACCTCGGTGCGCTCCTCGGTGCGCTGCCGGGTGACGGTGATCGTCATGCCCTCGCGCAGCGGCGAGTCGGCGGCGGGCTCGGCGAAGTCCTCGGCCTGCAGCGGGACACCGGCGGCGGCGAGGAACTCACCGACCGTCGCGGCGGCCAGGCGCACGTCGACCGGGGCGGCGCCGCCGTCGGCGAGCGCGATGGTGCGCGGGGTGTAGACGCTGAGCGCGGCACCGGCCAGCGGGATCTTCTCCGAGCGGGTCGGCACCACGTGGGTGTCGGCCGGGATCTGCATCTGAGCCAGCGCGTCACCCGCGGTGGTGCCGGTGGTCCAGACCGTGCGCTCCACGCCGTCGACCGAGACGGTGATCTCGCGGCCGCGGTTGAGGGTGATGGTGGCGCCGTCGGCGACCTTGCTGCCCGCGGCCGGGATCACCTCGTCGTGCTCGGAGATCTCGTAGCCCGCGTCGGCCAGCACGGCGCGCACGTCCCCGGACATGGTGGAGAGCTCGGTGCGCTCACCGTCGACGACCAGGGCGACCGTCTTGTGGTTGACGATGGCCAGGGAGGCGCCGACGAGAAGAATCAGCAGCATGGCCGCCACCGCCGCGTACAGCAGCGGCGAGCGAGACGAGTTGATCCGCGCGAAAGCCGACATGGTTACGGAACGATAACGACCAACCCGCCGGTGGACAACACCGAGCGCCCGGATCAGGGGGTACGCGGATCACGATCCGGCATCGTCAGCGCTGGTACGTCACGAGATAGACAAATCTATGTGACGCGTATCACGTTTGCTGTCCAGTCCCCTACCCGGCTCAGCGGATGCGGTAGAGGCGTCGCGCGTTGGCGGTGGTGATCTCGGCCAGCTCCCGCGGGTCCTGCTCGCGCACCTCGGCCAGCGCGCGCACCGTGTAGGGCAGGCAGTACGACTCGTTGGGCGCTCCGCGATACGGGTGCGGGGTGAGATACGGCGCGTCGGTCTCGACCAGGATCTGGTCGTCGGGCACCAGCTTGGCCGCCTCGCGCAGCTCGTGCGCGTTCTTGAAGCTGACCGTGCCGGAGAAGCTGAGCACATAGCCCTCGGCCACGCACGCCTCGGCCATGGTGGCGTCGGAGGAGAAGCAGTGGAAGATCACCGTGTCCGGGGCGCCCTCGTCGAGCAGCACGGTGAGCAGGTCGTGGTCGGCCTCGCGATTGTGGATCATCAGCGGCTTGCGGACCCGTTTGGCCAGCTCGATGTGCCAGCGGAAGCCGTCGATCTGGGTCTCGATATCGGCGCAGCCGTCGAGCTTGCCGGGCCAGTAGTAGTCCAGCCCGGTCTCGCCGACGGCGACCACGCGCGGGTCGGTGGCGAGGTACTCCAGCTCGGCCTTGGCCTTGTCGTCGAGGGCGTTCGCGCGCGTCGGATGCAGGGCGACGGCGGCGTACACGCGCGGATCCCAGTTCGCCGCCCGCACGGCCCACTGCGCGGCGGCGAGGTCGTCGGCGACGGTGACCACCTGCCCGACACCCACCGCGGCGGCCCGATCGACGATCACCGAGGTCGAGGCGGCATCGGTCGCACCGCAGGCGTCGAGATGGGTGTGCGCGTCGATCAGCGGCGCGAGCGGCGGCGGAGGAGGCGGAGCCGGACGATTCGTGTTTGCCACGCGGATTACAGTAGTTGGCATCATGAGCGCATCCGAAGGCGCCGAGGCGCCCGCCTTCTACATCACCACGGCCATCGCATACCCGAACGGTGCGCCGCACATGGGGCACGCGTACGAGTACATCTCGACCGACGCGCTGGCCCGGTTCAAGCGGCTCGACGGGTACGACGTGTTCTTCATGACCGGCACCGACGTGCACGGCCAGAAGATGCAGCAGACCGCAGCCACCGAGGGCGTCCCGGTGCAGGAGCTCGCGGCGCGCAACTCGGATGTGTTCGAGGCGATGGACAAGGCGCTCGACATCTCCTTCGACCGCTTCATCCGCACCACCGACGACGACCACAAGGCCGCCAGCATCGCCATCTGGCAGCGGATGCTCGCCGCGGGCGACATCTACCTGGGCAACTACTCCGGCTGGTACTCGGTGCGCGACGAGGCCTTCTACACCGAGGAGGAGACCACCCTCCTCGACGACGGCACCCGCATCTCCACCGAGACGCAGACCCCGGTCACCTGGACCGAGGAGTCGAACTACTTCTTCAAGCTTTCCGAGTACCAGGACAAGCTGCTCGCCCTCTACGAGGAGCACCCGGAGTTCATCGCGCCCGCGACCCGGCGCAACGAGATCGTCAGCTACGTCAAGGCCGGGCTGAAGGATCTGTCGATCTCCCGGACCACCTTCGACTGGGGCGTGCCGGTGCCGAGCCAGCCCGACCACGTGATGTACGTGTGGGTCGACGCACTCACCAACTATCTGACCGGCGTCGGCTTCCCGAACACCGAGTCCCCGGCCTTCCAGAAGTACTGGCCCGCCAATGTGCACATCATCGGCAAGGACATCACCCGCTTCCACACGGTGTATTGGCCCGCGTTCCTGATGTCGGCCGGGATCGCGCTGCCGGACCGGGTGTTCGTGCACGGGTTCCTGTACAACAAGGGCGAGAAGATGTCGAAGTCGACGGGCAATGTCGTCGACCCGCTCAGCCTGGTGTCCACCTACGGCCTGGACCAGGTGCGGTTCTTCCTGCTGCGCGAGATCTCCTACGGTCAGGACGGCAGCTACAGCAACGACGCCATCGCGGGCCGGATCAACGCCGACCTGGCCAACGAGTTCGGCAATCTGGTGCAGCGCAGCCTGACCATGGTCAACAAGAACTGCGACGCGCAGGTGCCCGCGCCGGGCGCGTTCACCGCCGACGACCAGGCCCTGCTCGACCGCGCGAATGCCCTGCTCGAGCGCTGCCGCGCCGAGTTCGACGTCCAGCAGATGCATCTCGCGCTGGAGGCGATCTGGCTGACGCTGGGTGAGACCAACCGCTACTTCTCCGCCAACGCGCCCTGGGCCCTGCGCAAGTCGGGCACCGAGGAGGACCTGGCGCGGATGGCGACGGTCCTCTACGTCACCCTCGAGGTGGTGCGGATCGTGGCGATCCTGGTGCAGCCGGTGATGCCGGGTTCGGCCGCCAAGATCCTGGACCTGCTCGGCCAGCAGGACCGGACCTTCGCCGATATCGCCACGCCGCTGGTACCCGGGACCGCGCTGCCCGCGCCGGAGCCGGTGTTCCCGCGCTACGTGGAACCGAAGGAATAGCCCCACACGACGACGACGCGCGACGGAATGCCGCGCGCCGTCGCCGTTTCCGGGCTCGCTCAGGCCCAGGCGGCCAGCAGCCGCGACGCCTCCGCGCCCAGCGCCGCTTGCAGCAGCGGCCCGAAGCTGATCCGCGCCACGCCCAGCGCCGCGAAGTGTTCCCTGGCCGGATTCTCCGGCTTGGTCACGACATTCACCGGCAACGGCAGTTCACCGGTGAGCCGCAGCAGTACCTCGTCGCTGTGCCAGCCCACCGGGTACAGCACATCGGCGCCCGCGTCGGCGGCCAGCCGCAGCCGGGCGATGGCCCGGTCGACCCGATCGGCCTCGTCCCCGTCTTGACGCAGGAACAGGTCGGTGCGCGCGTTCACCACCAGGTGCACCCCCGCCGCGTCGGCAGCCGCGCGCAGCCCGCCCACGAACGCCGCATGCTCCTCGGGCGCCCGCAGCCGCTTGCCCTCACCGTGCACGGTGTCCTCGATATTGAGGCCCACCGCCCCCGCCCCGAGCAGCCCCTCGACGATCGCGGCAGGCTCGAGCCCATACCCCGACTCCACATCCACTGATACCGGCACCTCAACCGCCCCGGTCACCTGCGCCACCCGAGCCAACAGCTCCTCGAAACTCATCCCCTCCCCATCACTGCGCCCCACCGAGTCGGCCACCGGGTGGCTCCCCATCGTCAATCCCGAAAACCCTCCCGCCACAGCAACATTCGCCGACCACGCATCCCACACCGTCGGCAGCACCACCGGGTCCCCCGGCCGATGCAGTTCGAGCAGAGTCTTCGCTTTCGCATCCAGAGAGGTCATACCGCGATGATGCCGCACCCAGCGGAATAGCGCCGGGAAAGATCGCCGTCACATGCCCTCGACCAAAACGGCTTCGATCTCGCGGGCGAATCTGGACGCGTTGGCCGCACCGAGCGCGACCACGATCTCAGGGACCGTGACCGGCGGGTTCCTTCGTCGACCAGCCATCTCGATCAGGCTCGACAGCATCACGCTCGGACTCAGATCGAAGACGTCTAGCAGGAAATCGTCCGAGCTGATCGCGTGCAGACCCCACCTAGCGAGCGCGTCTACGGGGAAATGCTTGAGATTGTCGGTAACGATCGCTTCGGCGTTGCCTCGCACGGCGGCCGCGACCACATGCCGGTCCGCGATATCGGGCAGGCCGGTCGCTCCACAGCGGACAAAAGGCATGCCGCGTGGCCAGCGTGAGAAGTAGATCCGATTTCACGATGGGAACGAGAACGCACGCATCCAGCACCACCCGAAATCCGGACATCAGCCCTCCGCGGTTCTCGCGGCCCGTGCCTCCTCGACAGCTTGTAGGTACGCGTCGACCGGGGGGTCGTACAGACCGTCGCCCTCGGCATCACGGACAAGGTCATCGAGTACATCGGTTCGTTCCGCCCGCCGACGTTCCTGGTAATCGAGCACATCGCTGAGCAACAGCCGCCGGTGCCTGCTGCCGGACGGCTTCTCACAAGGAAGCTCCCCCTTTTCCAGCAACTTGATCAGTGTCGGCCGACTGATTCCGAGCAGGTCCGCGGCCTGCTGCGTCGTCAGGCACTGCTCCACCGGCGCGATGGTCACGGCTCGACGCTTACGCATCGCATCGACGACCTGGACAAGTACCTCGTACACCTCTACCGGGAGCGGAATTTGCTGGCCATCGGGGCCGAGCAGGGCGGCAGGCTCGTCGTGCTGCTCCAAAAAGACGGACAGATCCAGCAGTTCACGCAGATCTTCGGGCGGCAGGACCGTGCCCTTCCGCCGAGCTTCCCGATGAATGCCTGTCATGAATACAGGATCAGGCAAATTCGAAAAAATCGCAACCGCATGTTCAGTCGGTAGTGCGGGCGGCGAGGACGGCTTCGTAGAGGTCCTTGCGGGAGGCGCCGCGGCCCGCGGACACTTCGGCGCAGGCGTCTTTGAGGCGCATGCCGCCCGCGACGAGCGTTTCGACCTCGGTGACCAGGTCGGCGGCATCGGCGGTGGGGGGCTGGGCGCCCGCCAGGACCACGGTGATCTCGCCGCGGGCGCCCTCGACCGACCAGGCCGCCAGTTCGGCGAGGGTGCCGCGCACGACTTCCTCGTAGGTCTTGGTGAGTTCGCGGCAGACGGCGGCGCGGCGGTCGGGGCCGAGCACGGCGACGGCGTCGGCCAGGCAGTCGGCCAGCCGGTGTGGGGCCTCGAAGAACACGCAGGCGCGCTGTTCGGAGGTCAAGGTGCGCAACCACTCCCGGCGCTGGCCGCTCTTGCGCGGCGCGAAGCCGTCGAAGCAGAAGCGTTCCACCGGCAGGCCCGACAGCGCCAGCGCGGTGGTCACCGCGGACGGCCCGGGCAGGCAGGTGACCGGCAGCTCGCGGTCCACCGCGGCGGCGACCAGCCGGTAGCCGGGGTCGCTGACCGAGGGCATGCCCGCGTCGGTGACCAGCAGCACGGTCAGCCCGCTCGCGATGTCGTCGAGCAGGGCGGGGATGCGGGCGGTCTCGACGTGGTCGTAGAAGCTGACCACCCGGCCGGTGATCTCCACCCCCAGCGCCTTGGCCAGGGCGCGGGTGCGCCGGGTGTCCTCGGCGGCGACCACGTCGGCCGAGCCGAGCGCGTCGCGCAGGCGCTGGGACGCGTCACCGATATCGCCCATCGGGGTAGCCGCTAGGACCAGCACAGTTGACGTCCCGCCTCTCCGTAGTTCCGCCCGGCTCGATCGGGGTCGATCCATTCTGTCAGGCGTGGGTAACCGGGCCGTCCCGGCCTGTGCGCGGCCACGGGGCGACGGTGTCGAATCGGACTTCGACGGGCGCACCGCCTACGATCGGGGCGTGATCCCGGTGACCGAACCACGCGCGATGTCGCGACCCGTGCCCGGGGTGGTCGCTCCCGGACCCCTGCGCCCGGCCCCGGATTTCGGTCCGCTCGACACCGCGCGCGGCTGGGCGGTCACCCTCACGCTCACCCTGATCGCGGCGATCACCCGTTTCGCGAACCTGAACTACCCCACCGACGCGCGCACCCCCGTCTTCGACGAGAAGCACTACGCGCCGCAGGCCTGGCAGATGGTCACCAACGGCGGCGTGGAGGACAACCCCGCCTACGGCCTGGTGGTGCATCCGCCGGTCGGCAAGCAGTTCATCGCGATCAGCGAGGCGATCTTCGGCTACAACGCCTGGGGCTGGCGCGGCACCGCGGCGCTGGCCGGGACGATCCTGGTGCTGCTGGTGATCCGGATCGTGCGGCGGATGGCCCGCTCGACGCTGATCGGCGCGTTCGCGGGCGTCCTGCTCATCGCCGACGGCCTGACCTTCGTGTCCTCCCGCATCGGCATGCTCGACATCTTCATGGCGCTGCTGGTGACGGCCGCGTTCGGCTGCCTGATCGTCGACCGCGACGAGGTGCGACAGCGGATGGCCGCGGCCGACCTGGCCGGGCGGGTCGGCGTCACCGCCTGGGGACCGCGACTGGGCGTGCGCTGGTGGCGCTTCGGCGCGGGCGTGCTGCTCGGCCTGGCCTGCGGCACCAAGTGGTCGGGCATGTACTTCATCATGTTCTTCGGCCTGATGTGCGTGGCCTTCGACGTGAGCGCCCGGCGCGCCTACGGCGTGCGCAAGCCGTGGCTCGGCACCGCGGTGCGCGATATCGGACCCGCGCTCTACGCGCTGGTCGCCGTCCCGCTGGTCACCTATCTCGCCACCTACTGGGCCTGGTTCGCCAGCGAATCCAGCGTCTACCGCTATTCCGTCGGCAATCCGGCGACCACCAAGGAAGCGATCGGCACCGACGGCTTCTGGTCGCACGTGGCCCCCGACGCCCTGCGCTCGCTCTGGTACTACAGCGCCCGCACCCTGGAATTCCACACCGAACTCACCAATTCCTCGGGCAATCACCACCCCTGGGAATCCAAGCCGTGGACCTGGCCGATGGGCTTGCGCCCGATGCTGTACTACTACGCCGACGGCTCGGTGAGCGGCTGCGGCGAGGCACAATGCGTCAAAGCCATGATGGCCGTCGGCACACCCGCGCTGTGGTGGCTGGCGCTGCCCGCGCTGGGCTGGATGATCTGGCGTTCGGTGGTGCGCCGCGACTGGCGCTACGCGGCCGTGCTGGTGGGCTACGGCGCCGGACTGCTGCCCTGGTTCCTCACCCTGGACCGGCAGATGTACTTCTTCTACGCGGTGGTACTCGCCCCGTTCCTGGTCATGGGCGTGGCCCTGATCCTCGGCGACATCCTCGGCTCGGCCCGGCCCGCGGGCATCCCACGCAGCCCCACCGGCACCTATCTGCCCGCTCCGGTCAACGAGCGCTATGCCCTCGGGCTGCTCATCGCCAGCATCTATCTGGCGCTGGTGATCGCGAACTTCGTGTGGCTGTGGCCGATTCTCACCGCCCAGCCGATCAGCCCGGCCAGCTGGCAGGACCACCTCTGGCTCCCCAGCTGGCGCTGAGCCTTCCGTACAGACTCCCTGTACATTTGTTTCATGAGGCAGATCAGCTACACCGAGGCACGAGCGACTCTGGCCAAGGTGCTCGATACCGCGACCGACGACCTGGAAGAGGTGGTCGTCACCAGGGCCGGTCACGAGCCCGCGGTCGTCGTCTCACTTCGCGAGTACGAAGCGTTGAAGGAGACCGCGCACCTGCTCGGAACCCCGGCCAACGCCCGGCATCTGCAGCGCGGCCTGGAACAGTACGCGGCGGGCGGCTTCGTCCCGCGCGAGCGGCTCGACGTTCCCGAGGACGATTCCGACGCACCCGGTGTCGCGTGAAGCTGGACTTCGCCGAGGACGCCTGGGCCGACTACGAATGGACCGTCGCCAACGACCGGGCAGCCGCCCGCAAGATCAACCGGCTCTTCGACGACATCATCGCCAACGGGCAAGCCGACGGCATGGGCAAGCCGGAGCCGTTGCGACACAACCTTTCCGGCTGGTGGTCGCGCCGGATCACCCAGGAGCATCGGCTCGTCTACCGGGTCGACGGCGACGTGATCCGGGTGCTGTCGTGCCGCCATCGTTACGAATGAGATCCCGAACGGGCGGTCAGACGTCCAGCGCGCGGCGGACGAACTCGACGGCGTCGCGGTCGGACAGGCCGAGACGCCGGATCGTGGCGATGTAGTCGACGGCCGCGCGGCCCGCGATATCGCGGGTGGGGTCGCCGGAGGAGGCGATGAAAGAGCCTTGGCGGCCCCGGGTTTCGAGGACGCCGTCGGCTTCGAGTTCGCGGTAGGCGCGGGCGACGGTATTGGGGGCGATCCCCAGGTCGGCGGCCAGGGCGCGGACGGTGGGGATCTTGGTGCCCGCGGTGAGGGTGCCCGCGCGGACCTGTTCGATCACCGCCATCCGCAACTGCTCGTAGGGCGGCTGGGCCGACTCGGTGGACAGCTCGACGTGGAACACGGCGCTCAGACCTCGTCTCTGGACAGCGGGCAGGACATACAGCGCGGACCACCGCGCCCGGACCCCAGCTCCGAACCGGAGATGGTGAGGACCTCGATCCCGGCGTCGGCCAGGCGCGAATTGGTCATCTCGTTGCGCTCGTAGGCGACCACCACGCCCGGTGCCAGGGCCAGGGTGTTGTTGCCGTCGTCCCATTGTTCCCGTTCCGCGGTGACCCCGTCGCGCCCGGTGTCGATCACCCGCAGCTTCGCGATATTCATGGCGGCCGCCGCCGCGGGCAGGAACGGTTCCGGGCCGCTGATGCTGATCCGCTCCAGATCACCGCGGGCGGCGAAACCGTCCTCGCGGCGGATCGTGAACGCCCGCAGGGTGTCCCGCACGCCGGGGTACATCACCACCGCGTCGGTGTCGACCATGGTGCACACAGTGTCCAGGTGCATGGTGGCGCGGTTCTGCGCTATCGGCACCACCAGCACGGTGTGCGCCAGATCGTCGTCGAAGAGGCTGCGTGCCAGCGCTTCCGCGCCCGCGGGCGAGGTGCGCTCCCCCACCCCGACCGCCACCACGCCCGGCGCTAGCAGCAGCACGTCACCGCCCTCGATCGGCGCGGTATGCGATTCGTAGGCCCGCCGCACCCCGAGGAAGCGCGGGTGGAAGGCGTAGACCAGATCGGTGATCGAGGTCTCCCGGATCCGGGCGGGCAGCGCCAGCGAGGTGATCGCCACCTTGGGCCCGATCCAGAACGAGGAATCGCGGGTGAACAGCAGATTCGGCAGCGGATCGATGACGAAATCGGCACCGTGGTGCATCCGCCGCACCAGCGAGGTGGTGTCGGGGCCGAAGGGCAGCTCGTCGAAGGTCATGCCCGCCATCAGGATGTCGGCGAGCTCGCGGGCCTCGACCTTGCGCAGTTCGGCGGCGAGCTGATCGGCCAGGCCGTGGCCGAGCCGACGCGCGTCGACGGCCGCGGAGATGCCCTGGATGCGCGCGGCGCCGCTCACGGCCAGGGTCTCGGCGAGCAGGTCGGCCAGCAGCAGCACCTCCACCCCGCGTTCGCGCAGCAGCGCGGCGAAGGCGTCGTGCTCGGCCTGGGCCCGCTCGACCCACGGGATGCCGTCGAAGAGCAGCTGGTCGTTATTACTGGGGGTGAGCCTGCGTAGTTCGTCACCGGGCCGGTGCAGCAGCACCGTGCGCAGCGTGCTGACCTCGGAGGTGACGGCCAGGCGCGTGTCGGGGGCGGTTCCCATGCGCAAACGGTAATCCGAACCACGCGGGTCGGCACGGAAGACCCGCAGACCAGCGGCGATCGAGTCCGCCCGTTTTCGTACACGCGACAAAGACCTCAAGTATTGTTGAGGTGAAGTGGGAGGAGAGCAGGAAATGACGACGGCCGATTGGCAAACGAAGGAGCTGACCCCCGGTCAGCTCTCCGATCGTAGTGGAGTTGCAGTGTCCGCGTTGCACTTCTACGAACGCGAAGGTCTCATATCGAGTCGTCGAACCAGCGGCAATCAACGCCGCTACGCTCGGGAAACGCTGCGCCGCGTCGCCTTCATCCGCATCTCCCAGCGTGTCGGCATCCCACTCAGTGAGATCCGCTCGGCCCTGGACCGCCTCCCCGAAGGCCGCACCCCCACCCGCCGCGACTGGGAAACCCTGTCCACCACCTGGCGCGCCGACCTCGACGACCGCATCACCCAACTCACCCGCCTCCGCGACAACCTCACCGGGTGCATCGGCTGCGGATGCCTGTCCCTGGGGTCTTGCAAATTGGTCAACGAACAGGATCATCTCGGCGCCGAAGGGCCCGGTGCGCGGGTGCTGGATGTACAGCTGAACTGCCCGACCCGACTGGTCTGCGAGTGACTGTCACCTGAAGTAGTACCAATAGCCACCGAGATGGACATACCTGGTGTCGATTGTGCTGGTGGGGATTTGGCCATCCGGAAGGTACATGAACCCGCTGGTGGCACCGGGGTAGTACCTCGCCAGAGAGAACTTACAATCCCCACGGGGACCACCGATAATATGGTGGAACTCGTAATTGCCGATCGTTTCACTCTTGTACGGAACGCCGAAACGTCCGCTTTCTAGCGCGTCGCACCGGGCGGCCGCCCGATCCATCTCACCGCGCGTCATCAGCCAACCGATCCGGCCCGGAACATAAAGCCCCGACAGCACGATCGTGGCGATGATGAACACCGGAACCAGCAGCCCCCACCGCCACCACTTCGCGTATTTCTTCACTCCGGCGATAATCACCAAGACCAACCACACCAGCACCGGAACGGCGAGCACGGGAGCGACGAAGAGCACGACCTCATCGTCGTCGAACACCGGCACGCTCGCCCACACACGCCAGGCGCAGCACAGGAAGGTCGCGACAACCGCTACCGACATCACCGCTTTCCATGCGGTCGGCAGCGGTGACCGGACACGGTCAGACACTTCCGTCGTCACGGCGATACTCCTTGCCGTCCCCGTTCACATCCCGGGTTTCACTTTCATTGTTGATGTACCGGTTCGTCGGATCCGTATTCGCCGTGTACTCGCTGACGTGCTTGACCCCACGTTCGTCGACCCAGAGCAGCACCGCCTTGTCGTCGTAGACGCCGTTGCCACCGTTCGCCGCGGTGTTGGTCTCCTTGCGAATCGCGAGCAGATTCTTCTGATCGGCACCCGAATCGAAGGTTCCCCCATTTCTTTCGATCATGGCCTTGTAGTAGTCGTACTTGGCGTCGATTTCCTGCTGCGCGCGCGACGTCTGGCCCGGGGCCTGGATATCGGGGTCCGAGATGTTCTTCGGGCTGGCCAGCAAGGTAGTGGAATCGCCGTCGGGCAGGTTCGAGAACGCCTTCTCGATCGCGGCCTGCACCGAGGACGCCGCCGTGCGCGCGTTGTCCAGGGCCTGCTTCACCGCGGTGGTCGACGCGTCGGCGTCCACCTGCAACGCACCCGCCGCCACCGTGTACGACGAGGCGTCGGGTAACTGCGATAGCAGCGTCTGATGCGTGCTCGCGGAGATCGTGGTCGTGCCATCCGTGCCGACCTCGTACCCCTTGGCCTCCGCCGACTTCACCGCATTCGCGACGGCGGTCTTGGCGGAGTCGAGTGTGCCCGCACCCGCTTGTGCCGCGGCGGCACCGTCCTGCAACGCGGTGATGAATGTCTTTGCCTTGGTGCGGGTCTCGTCGTGACTGGTACGCATGGCCTCCGCCGCGCTGCCGGTCCAGAAATCGCGCCCCGCGTCGACCGCGCGATACATCCGGTCGTCGAAATCGGTGAGCTGCGCCGCCTGCGTCGACCACGTGTTCCCGCGCGTCGACAAGGTCGCAGGCTCCCAGGCCAGCACCTGCGCCACCGTCAGCGCCTGCGCGACCGCCGCGGACTCATCCGCCCCGAGTGTCGTCATGATCCCCACCTCCCGTATCACCCTTCGCGCGCCACGCTAGCACCAGCAGGTTCGAGAGACCGTCGAGACCGGAAGCGGGAGGAGAGGTTACGGGCTCGCGGAGTCGGTCCAGACGCGGAGGAGGCCGTGGCCGGTGGCGGCGGTGGTGATGGTTACCACTTCGGCGTTGGCGCGGATCCAGTCGGATTCGGCGAAGCGGAGGTGCAGGGTGAGGCGGCGGGGGGTGCCGGGGGTGCGGGCGGCCGCGGCGCAGGCGGCGCGGAGGGCGGCGTGGTCGGCGGGGGCGATGGTGGGGCGTTCGACGGCCCAGCGGTCGAGGGGTGGTGGGGGTTCGCCCGCCCATTCGTAGATGACGGCACTGGACAGCAGGATGAAACCGACGCCGACGCCGGTGCGCTGGGAGACCGCGCGCAGCATGAGGACGTCGGGGTCGACGGCGGCCGCGTCGGCGTCGAGTTCGGGGATGGCGTGCATCAGGGCGCTGACGCGGCGCAGGCGCGGGCGGGCGCGGGTGATCATCTGGAAGCGGCGCACGCAGTCGTCGTCGCCTGCCATGTCGACCTCGCCCTGCCAGTGCCCGCCGGGGGCCATGTCGGTGGCCACCGCGAAGTAGTCGACCCGGCCGTCGAAGCGCACCATCCGGCCGAACGCGTCCGGCGGCGTGCGGACCACCTGGACGTCCGCGGGGTCGCGGGCGAAGACTAGTTCTTCCAAACCCGGTCCGTGATAGGCGAGTTCGGACTCGGCCTCCCAGTCCCAGGCCGCCACCCGGCGCCGCGCGCGCACGGGCGCGTCGGCCGGGCCGAGCCAGACCTGCACCCCGTGGATGCCGCCGAAGGCGCAGCGCACCGGTTCGGTGAGCACCAGCGTGTCACCGGCGACGTGCCGCCCGGACTCCCCCGCGCGACCCCGCCGCACCGCGTCGAGCACCAGCCGGGCCGGTCCGGGCCCGAGCACCCGCGACCAGCGCGGAGCCGGAATCCATTGTCTCGCTTGCGCGTCCGTGGCGACCAGGGTGGGTGTGAGATCCTCGGTGAGGGTCTCCACCAGTAACCATCCGTCGGCCGACATCGCCGCCGTCAGCTCGGCGCCACGCCGCGGCCCGCGCGGGGCAGATCGAGGTCGAGCGGGATGCGACCCTCCCGCAGCTGGGCCTCGACATCCTCGGCGGGCATCGGACGGGCGATCAGGAAGCCCTGGGCGCGATAGCAACCCAGGCCGACCAGCGTGCGCGCGGCCATCGGCGTCTCGACGCCCTCGCCGACCACGCCGAGGCCGAAGGACCCGGCCAGGCCGATGATCGACTTCACGATGGCCAGGTCGTCGTTGCTGTCACCGAGGCGCTGCACGAAACCGCGGTCGATCTTCACCGCGTCCACCGGCAGCGCCTTGAGATGCGACAGCGAGCTGTAGCCGGTGCCGAAATCGTCGATGGCGATCTGCACGCCCATGCGCTTGAGGCCGCGAAGGGTGAGCCGCGTGCGCACGAGATCCTGGACGACGACGTGTTCGGTGATCTCCAGGCAGACCGAGCTGCCGTCGATGCCGAACAGCCGCAGGATGTCCTCGATGCGCTCCACGAAATCGGCGCTGACCAGCTGCACCGGCGACACATTGATCCGGATGACGACATTGGCCGCCAGCCCGCGCCTGCGCCAGTCGGCGAATTGCGAACAGGCCGAACGGATCACCCACCGGCCGAGCTCACCGGCCAGATTGGTGGCCTCGGCGACGGAGACGAACGCGCCCGGCGGCAGCAGGCCGCGGGTGGGATGCTGCCAGCGCACCAGCGCCTCGAGCGCCACGATCCGGCCGGTGCGCAGGTCCACCTCGGGCTGATAGTGCAGCACCAGCGAGCCGTCGGAGACCGCGCTGCGCAGGTTCAGCTCCACATCGTCCTGGAGTTCGAACTGCGCGCGCATGGCGTCGGTGAACACCGCGACCCCGTTGCCGCCGCCGGACTTGGCCGACAGCAGCGCGTGATCGGCCCGGCGCAGCACGTCCGATACCGAGGTCTCGCCCGGAATGCCCACCGCCACACCGACACTCACGCCCCGGCTGACCGACTCCTGGCCGACCGAGACCCGGCGCCCGATCAGCTGCTGGATGCGGGTGGCCTCGAGTTCCGCGGCGACCGCGTCCATGGGGGCGGCGGGCACGATGACGAACTCGTCGCCGCCGAGCCGGGCGATCATGTCGCCGGGCTCGAGGTTCTGTTTGAGCCTGCGCGCGAGGGTGCGGATGAAATTGTCGCCCGCGCTGTGGCCGAGGAAGTCGTTGAGGGCCTTGAGCCGGTCGAGATCGAGGAAGAAGGTGGCGACCGGGCCGGGGTTGTCGGGATGCAGCCGGTCTTCCATGTATTCGAGCAGGGCGCGGCGGTTGGCCAGGCCGGTCAGGTCGTCGTGCAGGGCGATGTAGCGCAGCTTCTCCTCGGCCACCACGCGGGCCTGGAGCTGGGCGAACAGCGCCGAGATGGCCTTGAGGACATTGAGCTCGCGTTGCGACCAAGCCCGGTCGCCCATCTTCACGAAGCCGAGCACGCCGGTGGACTCCCCGCGCGAGACCAGCGGCACGCAGGCCATGGCCACCTCGGGGATGCCCGAACCCTGGCGGATCGTCTCCTGGTAGTCGGCACTGTCGTTGCCGGGGCGCACGATCAGCGGCTCGACCGCGAATTCGAGGGCCCGGAACACCGAGTCGGCGTGTTCGAACTCGACCACGCGCAGCGGGTCGGGATCGGGCACGTCCACCCGGCGCGGCCACTCCGCGACCAGCACGGTCGCGCGGCGCGCGCGGTCGGTGTGGCGCAGGTAGCTGAAGTCGACGTCGAAGTGCTCCACCAGAGAGGCGAGAACCCGCTCGCTCGCCGCCACCATGGTCGTGGCGTCGACACCCATCAACTCGGAGGCGACCTGGGTCACCAGTGAGTCGAGCGTTTGCCGAGGCACGTTGTCTCCGATCCGCGCTATCCGTCGTTCCTACTGCCGGGCACCGGCAACCGTCGACTGCGAACGCTCGCAGGCGCGGCGTAGCTCAGACGAAGAACCAATGCCACGTTCTCATCCTCAGGGATTCCCAGCACGTCCAGGAAACGCCTCTGAATGCTCGCAAGTGTATCTGTGAACTCGGGAGAAACGCTGCGCAAATCCTCGGGCCGGTCGGCGTAGAGGAACACCGGCGACACCGGCTGCACCGCCAGCCCCAGCAGTTGGGCCCGCAACCACACCCGTTCCACGGCCGCGCCCGCCCGCGCGTAGTCGGCCAGATCCGGGCTCTCACCGGCCCGTGGACGGAACGACACGGCGATCAGCGCCGAGCTCGCGCGCACCCGGTCGACGGTGAACTCACCCAGCGCGCTGCCCCCGGACCACTCGCGCAGCCGGTCCATCACATCGGTGCGCCTGCCCACCTGGAGCTTGGCCAGTTCGTCGGGGGCGGGGTCGAGGGTGCGCACGTCGATCCCGGTGCGCAGATCCTCGCCGGGCCAGCGCAGTTCGGCGTAGAGCTCGTCGTGCAGCTGCGGGGTGAGGTAGCGGACACGGTCGCTGGAACCCAGCAGCCCGGCGGCCTCGGCCAGCGCGTCCACCGCGGTGATCGCGTGCACGCTCGCCTGCTCGGCCGCGGCGGCCGAGCGCAGGGCGGGCAGGACCGTCGCCGAGAGCACGCGGGGGACGCCGAGGCGGCGATTGGTGTGCCGGGACAGCGCCAGGGGGTAGTCGGCGGCCAGGTCGGGGTCGCGGCCGGGGCGCAGGGGCAGGCGGGCCAGCAGGGGGGCGGCGGGGTCGTCGACGCGCAGTTCCGGCTCGCCCAGCAACCCGTGGGCAGCCGCGGCCACGCGGGCATTGTGCAGCGCGGCGCCGACCGCGACGGCGCTGCCGCGCGAGCGCACGTCCATGGCGGTGGACGCGGCGGGGTCGAGCGCGATCTCGATCAGCTCGGCGTCCCCGCGTAATCGCCACGGCTGGACATTGCCGCCCGAGGGGGCGCGCTGGGCGCAGGCCAGGATCGCCGCGACGGCGTCGCCGGGCGGTTCGTCCTCGGCGGGCTCGGGGCCCGGGTCGACGGTGTCGTCGCCGAGATAACCGGGCTCGGCCAGCGAGTCCAGCGCGGCCTCCAGGTCGACGCGGGTCCGGCCGGAGGACAGCTTGGCGCCGAGCCCGATCCGGCGCACCGCCGCGGTGACGATCGCCGCGCCCAGCTGCACATCACTGCCCAATTGTGGCCAGGTGGTGATGGTTTCGCCGATCTCGGCCAGGCTGGCCGCCATCCGCGCCGACAACCGGCCCGGATCGAGAATGCGCAGCACGTGCGGGGCCTTGGCCTTGGTGTCCAGGCCGCGCAGCTGGGCGCCGGTGGTGCCGCCGAGCAGGCCGTGGAAGGGCTCGCGGCCGGGTTCGAGGTCGTAGCGCTCGACGTCGAACAGGCCGCGGTCGCTGGTCTCCATCAGCAGCGGGATCCGGCGTCTGCGGGCGGCCTCGCGCACCGCGAATTTGATGTCGAGGGAATCGCACTCCTCCACGACCACCGACAGGCCGTCGAGGAACTCGTCGGCGGTGTCGTCGAGCACCCCGGCCTGCCAGATCTCGACCGGCAGATAGGGGTCGAGCTCGGCGATGCGGCGGGCGGTCACCACCGACTTGTTGACGCCCACGTCGAACAACCCGCCCGGCACCCGGTTCAGGTTGGACAGCTCGATGGTGTCGAAATCGGCCAGCCGCAGCAGCCCGCACGAGCCCTCCAGCGCCAGCGCGTAGGCCACCGAATGGCCCACACTCTGCCCGACCACACCGACCCTCAGCGCGGTCAGCCGCTGCTGTTCGTCGCGGGTGAGCTTGTTGCGATTGCGGTCGGAGCGGATGGCCCGGTAGGCGTCAGGGCCGAGCACGGCGACCAGCGCGCGCCGCCACGGGTAGTAGACCCAGCGCTCCTCGTGCGGGTCGATGCCAGGGGGCAGCCCGACCAGGCGGTCCAGCTCGGCGCGCAGGCCCTCGCGCAGGTCGGTGCGCTCGATACCCGCGGTGGCCAGCAGCTGCCGCAGGGTTGCCGCGTCGGTCTGGTCGGCCGGATCGAGGATCAGGGGGCGGTAGGGCGCCACGGAATCGTCGAATCCGGTCATCTACCGGGCCGACCGACGAGCTCCGGTCACCGCGGCCGATCCGGCCCTTCGGTGAATATGCCGCAAACCCGCCCCGTTGCGCGTTGACTCGACAGCCATCGTGTTCCTACTCAAGTGCTCCACGCCCGCGCGCGGTCGGCGTCCTGCCGATGCCGACAGGTGCAGTATCCGTCATCGAACCCGATTCCACCAGGCGAGTGGCTAATTTTCCGGAAACCTTCCAGCCCGGGTGAAATAATCGCAGGTCAAATGGGGTGGGCCGCGCACGACCCGATAAATGGAGACCGAGCGGTTTTAATTCGGCTAACTGTCAGTTATCGACTGTGATCGAAACGAACAGCTCGACGGTGTCAGGGCCGTGCCACACCTCGATCTCCTCGGCGTAGGCGCGCGAGATCTCCGCTGAGGCGGTCGCGTCGTCGACCTGGGCCCACACGTCCTCGACCGGGTCGTGGTAATCGCCGTTGGGCGCGAAACGGGCGTAGATGCCCTTGGGCACCCGCACCATCAGGTCACCCACCGGGACCTCGTCGGGGGTCGCGTACTCGCGGGCGACGAGCGCGTTCCAGTTGCCCGCGGCGTCGGGGACGTAGACGGTGTGCAGCGGCTCGGCGCCCTCGGGGCGGTCGCGCAGCCGGTCCTTGAGGAACTCGATGAGATCGCTGTTGCTCACCTTGAAGCTGGGATGCACGCGCGGCACGGCCAGTCCGCCGTACAGTGCGGCGCCGCGCACCACGATCGAATAGCTCATCGCGGATCGACCGCCAGGTAGAGGTCGATCTTGTACGCGTGCGGGTAGCACTCGAAATCGCCGGTGAAGGTGCGCTTGATCTGGTTGTGCTCCTCGGCGTAGGCGATCTGGGTCCACAGGTCGGTCATCACCTGCGGGAAGTTACCGACCGAGGAGAAGCGCGCGTAGGTGCCGCGCGGCAGGCGGGCGGCGAGATGGCCGCGGGTCACCTGGTCGAGCGAATCGCACTGGTAGCCCACGATCTGGGTGTTGTAGGTGCTCAGCTCACCGGTGTAGTCGGTGTACGCGCTGGCGAGAGGGCCGCCGAGGTCCTGGTGGAGGACCGCCGACCAGGCAGCCTCGAGATCCCGGTCGCGCAGCTCTCCGAGTGCGCGCTTGGGACTGCGGACCGGCAAACCGGCCACCCAGGTCTCGTCCCGCTCGACGATTTCGAACTGCATTGATGACTCTCTCGAAGGGTCGGCTCGGTTGCGCCATGCTATCAACATCGGTCACCGACGGCGGTGACACACCGAGTTGGTCGTCCACCCAACCTAACCCACCTGAGCTGGTCAAACGTCCATCAACACCGGGGGCATTGTTCGATTCCGCTCGATGGCTTAAGCTCCCGCGCTCGTGGGGATACGCGCGGCACTCGCACCGCGAAAAGACGTCGCACTGTGGGCGGCCGGGGTGAGCGCCGCGGTCCTGGCCGGGTATCTGGCTGTGCTGTTGGCCGATCCCCGTCATTTCTACACCGACGACACCGAGGCGCAGTACGCGCCGATGTGGCAGCTGCTCGGCGCCGAACTGCGCGCGGGCCGCTTCCCGGCGATGGTGCCGTGGGAGTGGATGGCGGGCAACTACAGTCTCGAGGAGGCCGGGCTCTACAACCCGCCGCAGCTGCTGGTGTATCTGCTGGCACCCTCCTTCGACAACCTGGCGCTCTACGCGACCGCGGTCAAGCTGGTGTTCTCGGTGATCGCCGCGCTCGGGGTGTTCCGGATCTGCCTGGCCTACGGCGCCCGCGCGCCCTGGGCGGCGGTGGCCGGGGTGGCCTTCCCGTTCAGCGGCTGGTTCCTGTTCTTCGACGAGGCCAGCTGGTTCACCTCGCACACCGGCACCGCCTGGCTGGTGCACGCGTGGGCCTCGGCGGTGCGCTACGCGCGCGGCGAGGCCGGGCCGATCCCGCTGTTCGTGTTCCTGTATCTGGCGCTGACCATCCAATACGCCTTCCCCGCCGTCGAATCCGGGCTGATGATCGCGGCCGTCGCGGCGGGTGAGTATGTGTATCGGCGGCAGTGGGCGCCGGTGCTGCGGCTGCTCGGGGTGGCCGGGCTGGCGGTGTCGGCGTCGATGATCGCGAATCTGCCGATCCTGCTGTCCTCGCAGGTCACCTGGCGCGGTGACGTCTCCTCGATCTACAACGACCCGTTCCTGACCGTGCCGTGGTCGGAATCGCTGAATGCCTCACTGCCCAGCACGGTTCCGGCGTTCACCGCGTGGTGGGGACATGTGCAGCCGCTGCCGATGGTCTACATCGCCTGGTTCCTGATCCCGGCGCTGGCCTTCGTCGACTGGCGCGCCGCCGCGCGGGCCGCGGCGCAGTGGAGCGGGATCGCTCTGTTCGCCCTGGCCGCGCTGCTGTGGACGGCCGGGCCCGGCGCGATCGGGCCGCTGCGCTGGCCCGCGCGGGTGCTGCCCATGCTGGCGATCGCGCTGCTGGTGCTGGTGTGTGTGCTGATCAGCCGGTACGGGGTGTTCACCGGGTCCCGGCGGATGGGCGCGGCCGCGGCGCTGATCGCGGTGCTGTTCCTGCGCTCCTTCTCCGCCGCGCCGAAACTCGTCGAGCGGCATCTGGTCGCGGTGCTGGTGGTCGCGGCGCTGGGCGCGGGTGTGCTGTGGCTGGCGCGGACCCGCGGTGTCACCGCCGCCGCCACGCTCACCCTCCTGGCGACCATTCCCATCGCCTACACCCAGGTGGCGATCGCCCCGCTGACGCCGATGTCCTACGGTTTCCCCGAGCGCCGCTCCGAGATGACCGCCGCGTTCCCCGACTTCGGCGGGCGCACACTGCAATTGGCCGACCGGATCATGCTGCGCGCCGAGGACCGGACCCTCGAGGGCGCCTACGGTTCGATCGCGCTGGGCAGCTACGCCAAGAATCTCGGGCTGAAGTACGTCAACGGGTACACCCCCGTCGGGCACGCCGCCTTCGCCGGGCTGCTGTGCATGGCCTGGGACGGCGGCACCTGCCCCGACGCCTACCGCCGCGCCTTCGCCGTGGAACCGTCCTCGGACACCCCGATCGTCGACCTGATGATGCTGGACCGCGTGGTCCTGCAACGATCCCAATACCCCGACGCGGGCAACCAGCCCGCCCCCACCGGCTGGACCTTCGTCACCTATCCCGGCCACGAGAACCGCATCTGGGTGCTCGAACGCGTCGAACCGCTGCCCCACCCCGGCGATCTCATCGCCCACGAGTCCGGTGTCATCGCCGCACCCATGCCCGAAGGCGGTCTGACCAACACCACCACGGTCTCGTCGGGCACCGGCGGTCGGATCGTCTTCTCCCGCCTCGCCTGGCCCGGCTACACCGCCACCCTGAACAACCGCGACCTCCCGACCCGCGCCGTCGCCGACACCTTCCTCGCCGTCGACATCCCACCCGGCACCCACAACGCCACTCTCACCCTCAGCTGGCGTCCGCCCGGCCTCCCCGTCAGCCTGACCTGCGCCCTGCTGGCCCTGCTCGGCGTCACCGCCCTCCAGTGGTGGTACCGCCGCACCCGTCGCCCAACCCCCACGCACGTCCCCATCGCCCCGGCCCTCCCCGCACCGCCACACAGCTGAGCTCGGCCGCCGCCCGCGCTCATGGCGGACGGCGCGAACTCAGCTGATCGCCGCGGCGAGATGCGGCCAGGCTTCATGCAGGTCCGTTTCGAACTGTCCCCACGTATGTCCGCCGGTGGGCCGGTGCACGTGCACCGCCGGAATCCCCAACTGTCCCAACCGCCCCGCGAACGCCGCCGTGCAGGCACCGGCGATGGTCTCCAGCGGCGGGAACGGCAAGCCCCGGTCGGCGGGCCCCGGCACCCCGGTGGCCGCCGCCAGGAAGACCGTCTTGCCCGCCAGCCGCCCCGCGTTGGCGAACACGTCGTGCTCCCGCCACACCGGCCCGCCCGGCACACCCCACATATTCCCCGGGTTGCCGCCCCCGCGCACCGCCTGCGCGCTGGCCATCGCGATCCCCACCGGATCAGCGGCCCACGGGCACCCGCTCAACGCCGCCACCGCCGAGAACCGTGAGCTGCGAATGGTCAGGTCCAGCGCCGAGGACGCGCTCATCGACACCCCCGCGATGGCATTGCGGCCGCTCGCGCCGAGCGTGCTGTCGATGACACCGGGCAGTTCCTCGGTCAGATAGGTCTCCCAGCGCACCCGGCCGACACCGGGGTCGTCGGAGATCCAGTCGGTGTAGAGCGTGAACGCCCCACCCACCGGCATCACCACATTGACGAACTTGTCGTCGAAGAACCGCCGCACATCGGTGTTGTCCCACCAGGAGATGCCGTCGGCGCCACCGCCCGCGCCGGTGAGCAGGTACAGCGTCGGAGCGCCCGGCCCCGCGGCTTTGATCACCCGGTTCTGGATCACCCGGCCCATCGCCGGGGAGTACACGTCGAGCTGGGCGGCCCGCCCGCCCAGCGGCGCCTCCCCCGCCACGTACGCCCCCGGATCGGCCTGCGCGCCGGAGACAGCCAGTCCCAGCGAGGCAACGATCGCACACACCACAGCAAGCCACCGTCTCGATGCAGTCACCCACCGGGTATACCCCGCGACCTCGGCCGACACACTCCGCCACACGCGCCCCAGCCGAATCGACACCCATCGGTGCAGGGTGACCAGGCTCACTCCGGCTCGTTTCCAGCCGGAAGATACGGCCGCGACCTGGCGATTCCCGTCATGCCGTAGCGGCGGTTACGGGGAAAACCAGGTGATTCGTGTCGGTGGCAGCCGGAATACTGGCCCGCGCCCGATGAGTTGGTCCCTGCGACACCGTCTCTTCTCCTGTGGTGCCGGTCCGCTTCCGCGGTCGACCCGGCATCGGGCCGCCGCCCGCCGTTCCCCCCATTTGCCCGGAGGTATACCCGATGTCAGCCGATCTATCCGCACCTGTGTCGACGGGGCGGACACCGACCGTCATCCGGGTACTGGTGCTCGCGACGTTCGTCGTGATCCTCAACGAGACCATCATGATCAACGCGATCCCGCGGTTGATGAGCGATCTGCACGTCACCGAGGTCGCCGCGCAGTGGGTGTCCACCGCGTTCATGCTCACGATGGCCGCCATCATCCCCACCACCGGCTGGTTCCTGCAGCGCGTCACCACTCGCCAGGCCTACGCGGCCGCGATGGGCGTGTTCATCACCGGCACCGTGCTCTCGGCGCTCGCGCCGACCTTCGCGGTGCTGCTGATCGGCCGGATCATCCAGGCGGGCGGCACCGCGGTGATGATGCCCCTGCTGATGACCACCCTGATGACCGTCGTGGCCGAACACGACCGCGGCCGGGTGATGGGCAATGTCACGCTGGCCATCTCGGTCGCGCCTGCCATGGGCCCGGTCATCTCCGGTCTGATCCTGCAGGTGCACGTCCCGGGCATCGACTCGTGGCGGCTGCTGTTCGTGGTGATGCTGCCGATCGCCGGTGTGGTCACCTGGCTGGGTCTGCGTCAGCTGCGGAATGTCGGTGAGCCGCAGCCGGGCGTGCTCGATCTGCCCAGTGTGGCGCTGGCCGCCCTCGGCTTCGGTGGTCTGGTGTTCGGTCTGAGCAAGTTCCACAGCGACGGCTACGTCACCCCGGCGCTGTACGTGGCCGCGGGCCTCGCCCTGATCGCCGCGTTCGCGCTGCGCCAGGTGCGCCTGCAGCGCACCGGCACCCCGCTGCTGGACCTGCGCGTGCTGCTGATCGGCACCTATGCCAAGGCGCTGGTGCTGATGGCCATCGCGTTCCTGGCGATGATGGGCTCGATGATCCTGCTGCCGCTGTACCTGCAGAACCTGCGGGATCTCTCGCCGCTGCAGACCGGTCTGCTGGTGATGCCGGGTGGTCTGGCGATGGGTCTGCTCGGCCCCACCGTGGGCAAGCTGTTCGACAAGTTCGGCGGCCGCGCGCTGGTGATCCCCGGCTCGATCGGCATCGCGGTGTCGCTGGCCGGTTTCACCCAGATCTCGCTGACCATGCCCTACTGGCAGCTGCTGGTGCTGCACATCCTGCTGATGGTCTCGCTGGCCGCCGCGTTCACCCCGGTGTTCACGCTGGGTCTGGGCGCGCTGCCGATGAACCTGTACTCGCACGGCAGCTCGATGCTGGGCACCCTGCAGCAGGTGGCCGCGGCCTTCGGTACCGCCCTGGTGGTGACGGTGATGTCCTCGCGCAGCACCTCGCTGATCGCCGAGGGCACCGACCCGGCCACCGCCACCCTGGACGGTATGCGCCTGGCCTTCCTGGTCTCGGCGGTGCTGGCACTGGTCGTCATCGCGATGGCGGTGCTGCTGCCGAACCGTTCGGACAACCCGCACGGTGCCCATCCGGCCCCGGCCGACGAACCGGACGCCCCGGAACTCGTCAAGAACTGATCCGCACCACCGAAACCCCCGGTCGCCACTCGCGGCCGGGGGTTTCGGCGTTCAGGAGGTGGCGGTGACGCGGGCGCGCAGTTTTTCGGCGAAGGCGCGGGCGGCCGCCAGGTCCTCGGCGTTCGGGCGCCCCTTGCGGACGCCGCCGACGATCATCAGCGGCGCCCAGGTGTCGTACCCGTAGCAGTCGAAGGTGTCGAGCACCCGGAAGCCCTTCTGCGCGAGCAGCGCCTGGAAGTCACGCTTGTACCGGCGCAGCGGCGTCTCGGGGAACCCGCTGGTGTGGAAGAGGAAGGCCTGCTGTCCCCGCGCCTGCGGCAGGCCCCGGACGAACTCGACCAGCTCGGGGTAGAACTCCATGTACCGCACCCCGGAGGCGAATCCGACGAGGTCGTAGCCGCCCAGCTCGGCCGCGTCGATCTCCCCGGGATCGACGATCCGGGCCCCCAGCACCTCGCCGATCACATCGGCGATCTTCCTGGTGTTGCCGTGGGACACCGACTTACACACGATGACGGTCTTCATGCCTCCAACCTAGCCATGTGACGGTCCCCGCGAAATCATCCGATCGAGCGCCCCCGCTACCCCTTTCGATATCCCACCCCGCGGACCCCCACCCCGACGACGAAGAAGGGCCCGGTCGCGGTGACCGGGCCCTTCTTTTGTGGAGCTAAGGGGAATCGAACCCCTGACCTTCTCGATGCGAACGAGACGCGCTACCAACTGCGCTATAGCCCCGTGCGGCTCTGGCGAACCGTGCTGTGACACTGTATCAGGCGTTGCGCCCGGATACCGAATCGGTACTCTGACCTGCTGTTCTGCGGGGATTCACCAGTTACTCGCCGACCGCGCGACCGAGGTCGGAGACCCGGTGGCGGAGTGCGCGAGACGTGGCCGGATCGAAGGCTTCGAGGTACTCGAACATCGGGTCCTCGTCGTCGGTGTCGAGCAGGGTGGAACGGCGGCGCAGCGCGCGGGCGGTATCGCGATCCATGGTGCGGCGGGTGGTGGCGGCCTCGGGGGTGACCTCGGCCTCCTCGCGCCGGGAGCCGCGGGTGAGGCGGGCCGCGCGCCTGCGGCGGATCTCCTCCTCCACGTGCACCTGCTTGCGCAGGTAGGCCAGGTAGCCGGTGAGCACGGCCGCCGAGAGCCCGCACGCCCACCAGAACATCGAGTTCAGCAGCAGCCCGAAGGCGGCGAACAGGATGACGGCGACGATCAGCCCGAGGACCGCGCGCTGACGGAAGCTGTAGCGGGCGGCGCGCGCGATGGCGTCGGCCTCGGGGTCGTAGCCGCCGCGGCCGCGCCGGGAGGGCACGAAATCGTCGTCGTCCTCGGCGCGGGCGGGTTCGGGGGCCGGTTCGACGTCGTCGAGCCGGGCGGGTGGCGCGGGGGGTATGCGCGCGGCCACGGGGGTCTCGGTGTCGTCCGAAACCGGCTCGGCTGCTTCGTCTTCGGGCACGGGATCGGCGAGATCGGCTGTCTCGCGCGGCTCTTCGGCGGGTCCGTGGGCGGTGTCCGGCGCGGCCGCTTCGAGTTCGCCTACCGCGGTGGGCTTTTCGTCTTCTTGTTCGGTGACGGGCTCATCGGTCGTCATCCGATCCTCCGAATCAGTTCGGTGGGGGCGCTTGCTCAGCACTCGGGGGCGATAGTCGGGATCGGTCTCGTGATCACCCGCGGCCCCGATGCGGATCCGTCGTTCGGCCCCGCCACGGTGCAGCACACGCGTGGCGAGTGCGGCATCGGTGGTGCGGCGGATCCGGGGATGCCGGTCCGCCATGATCGGGAACAGGACGAAGACCCACAGCACCACCAGTCCGATCCACAGGATCGAATTCGGCATCGCGGTCATCACCTCCCGTCCCCGCCTGCGTGTTGTCCGTTCGTGGACGCACCACCGACGTCCGTAGGTTAGTTCGGGCGCACGCACCCGTGTGGCAGGCGCGCCGTGCACACCTGCCACATGAGTAACAGAAATTTCACGGCAGCGCCGCTCTACCCTCCCTGACCAGGCGGTCCGAGACCGTGCCCATGACCTCTTCGACAGTGAGACCGACCAGCATGTGATCGCGCCAGGCACCGTCGACATCGAGGTAGCGCCGCAGCAGGCCCTCCTCCCGGAACCCCACATTGCGCAAGACCGCCTGGCTGGCCAGGTTCTCCGGCCGCACCGTGGCCTCCACCCGATGCAGGCCGACCGGCCCGAAGCAGTGGTCCAGCCCCAGCGCCAGCGCGGCTGTCGCGACGCCTTGACCGCCCAGATCCTTGGCCACCCAATAGCCGATCCAGGCCGAGCGCAGCGCGCCGCGCACGATATTGCCGATCGTCAGCTGACCGCTGAACTGCCCGTCGACCTCGATGACCAACGGGATCATCGCGCCCCGCCGGGCCTCGGCCTTCAGGCTCGTCCACAGCGAGGGCCAGTTGGACGCGTGATTGCGCGCCTCCCAGCTGCCCCGGCCGGTCGGCTCCCAGCGCTCCAGATGGTCGCGGTCGCGCAGCCGGATGCGGCTCCAGGCCGCGGCATCGCGAAAACGCACCGGGCGCAACGTCACCTGGCCACCGGCCACGATCAGCGGGCCGAGCCGGGCGGGCCATCCGGGATGCTGACCGGCCCGGAACACGTTCATCGACTCCACGGTTCAGCCGCGCTGCGCCAGGAACGCGACCCGCACCTCGTCACCGGTGCGGAAATCGGTGTCGTCGGGTTCCACCACGATCAAGCTGTTAGCTTCGGCCAGGGTCGCCAGCAGGTGCGAGGACCCGCTGTTGCCGTTGCCCAGCGGCTGCACCAGGTAGTCGCCGGTGGCCTCGTCGCGCAGCAGCTGCGCGCGCAGATAGCCCTTGCGGCCCGGCATCGAGGACACCGGAGTGATGGTGCGCGCGTTGACGATCCGGCGCATCGGCTGACGACGGCCCAGCGCGATCCGGATCAGCGGACGCACCATCACCTCGAACACCACCAGCGCGCTCACCGGATTCGACGGCAGCAGGAAGGTGGGCACCTCGTCGCGGCCGAGTCGTCCGAAGCCCTGCACCGAACCGGGATGCATGGCCACCCGGTCGACCTCGAGCTCGCCGAGCCCGTCGAGCGCCTCGCGCACCTGCTCGGAGGCCCAGCCACCGACCGCGCCCGCGATCACGACGACCTCCGAGCGCACCAGCTGGCCCTCGACCACATCGCGCAGCCTGCGCGGATCGGCGCTGACGATGCCGACGCGGTTCACATCGGCGCCCGCGTCGCGCGCGGCGGCGGCCAGCGCGTAGGAGTTCACGTCATAGACCTGGCCGGGGCCGGGGGTGCGATCGATATCGATCAGTTCGCCGCCGATGGAGATCACCGACAGCCGGGGTCGTGGGTGCACGAGCACCTTGTCCTGGCCGACGGCGGCCAGCAGGCCCACCTGGGCGGCGCCGATGATGGTGCCCGCGCGCACGGCGACGTCACCGGGCTGCACGTCGTCACCGACGCGGCGCACGTAGTCGCCGGAGCGGACCGGCTCGAACACCTTGATCCGCGCGCGGCCGCCGTCGGTGAAGTCCAGCGGCAGCACCGCGTCGGCGAGGGTGGGCAGGGGGGCGCCGGTGTCGACGCGCACGGTCTGGCGCGGCTGCAACCGGATGGGCTGGCGCGAACCGGCCACCACCTCGCCGACCACCGGCAGGGTGAGGTCGATGAGCTCGCCCTCTTCGTCGCGGACATCGGTGCCCGCGGCGGTGACATCGACACTGCGTACCGCGTAACCGTCGACCGCGGCCTGATCGAAGCCGGGCAGCGGACGTTCGGTGACCACGTCCTCCGCGCACAGCAGTCCCTGGGCCTCGGAAATCGCCACCCGGACCGGCCGGGGCGCGACCGCTGCCGCGGTGACCTTGATCAGCTGATCCTCAACCGAGCGCAATCATGCTCCTGTGTTGTTCGGGTCCCACTCCGGGCTGAGCCGGAAATTCAGCCACTCGCGCAGCTGCGGGCCGTATTCCTCCCGCTCGAGGGCGAAATCCACGGCAGCTCGAAGATAACCGCCCGGGTTGCCCAAATCGTGGCGCGACCCACGGTGGACCACCACGTGGACCGGGTGTCCCTCGGCGATCAGCAGCGCGATGGCGTCGGTGATCTGCAGTTCTCCGCCCGCGCCGGGCTCGATGCGGCGCAGTGCGTCGAAGATCACGCGGTCGAGCAGGTAGCGGCCCGCGGCGGCCAGGGTGGAGGGGGCATCGGCCAGCGCGGGCTTCTCGACCATGCCGCGCACGCGCAGCACGTCGGCCTCGGCGCCGTCGTCGAGGGTCTCCACGTCGAACACGCCGTAGGCGCTGACCTGGTCCTTGGGCACGTCGATGGCGCACAGCACCGAGCCGCCGCGCTCGCGCCGGACCCGGCTCATCGTCTCGAGCACCCCGCACGGGAGCACCAGGTCGTCGGGCAGCAGCACCGCGACGGCGTCCTCGTCGGCGTCGAGCACGGCCTCGGCCTGGGCGACGGCATGGCCCAGACCCAGCGGCTCCTCCTGCACGACCGAGGTGACATCGAGCAGCGCGGGCGCCTTGCGGACCTTCTCCAGCAGCGCGAACTTGCCGCGCTCGGCCAGCGTGCTCTCCAGCACCAGGTCCTCGACGAAGTGCGCGACCACGCCGTCCTTGCCGGGCGAGGTGACGATCACCAGCCGGTCGGCGCCGGATTCGGCGGCCTCGGCGGCGACCAGCTCGATGCCGGGGGTGTCGACCACCGGCAGCAATTCCTTGGGCACCGTCTTGGTGGCAGGCAGAAACCGCGTTCCGAGCCCGGCGGCCGGCACCACCGCGGTGCGGAATCCGGAGGTCTTGTCTGTCATGCGCATACCCTATCCATTCTTGTGCCGTCCGATCGCCGACGTCGCGGCGATCCGGCGTCGGCAAGAGCTTAGGGTGGTCGCTGTGGAGATGCCCGGTGAGCGCACCAAATATGCGTGGCGGACCCGGATCCTGGCCGACCGTGCCCAGCTCGGAGCCACCGAACACGCCGCGGAGGCGGCCGCGCTCGCCGCGCTCACGCCCACTCTGGCCGGGGCGGACGCGGTGGTGTGCGCCTACGTGCCGATCCGCGGCGAACCCGGCGATCTGCGCATGCTCGACGCGCTGCGGGCCGCCGACGCCACGGTGTTGCTGCCGGTCACCGGCGAGCCAGGACCGCTGAGCTGGGCGCGCTACGAGGGCCCCGATTCCCTGCGCGAGGCCCGCTACGGCCTGCTCGAACCGACCACGGCGACGCTGCCGCCGCCGACGGTGGCCGAGGCCACGACGATCCTGGTGCCCGCGCTGGCGGTGGACCGGCGCGGCGTGCGGCTCGGGCGCGGCGCGGGCTACTACGACCGCACCCTCGGGGCGGCGCGGGCGGGCACCCGGCTGATCGCGGTGGTGCGGGATACTGAACTGGTGGACCGGCTGCCGGAGGAACCGCACGACCGCCGGATGGGGTGGGCGCTGACGCCGCACGGCGGGTTGTGCGCACTGCGGCCGTGAGCGCCCTGTTCGACCGGAATGAAAAGGCGATTCGCGACGTTGGCAGTGTCGGCGGTAGAGTGCTAGATCGACGAGACTTGCGGAGGATCCTGTGCCAACTTATTCGTACGCGTGCACCGAGTGTGACAACCGCTTCGACATCGTTCAGTCCTTCTCCGACGACACACTGACGGAATGCCCGCAGTGCTCCGGGAAGCTGCGGAAGCTGTTCAACTCGGTCGGCATCGTCTTCAAGGGCAGCGGTTTCTACCGCACCGACAGCCGGGGTGGCGCGTCCACCGCCAGCGAGCCAGCCAAGTCCACCGCCGACAGCAACGGCAGCAGTAGCTCCGCCGCGTCGAGCGCGGGCACCAGCTCCGCACCGGCCGCCGCCAGCTGATTTCCCGGTTGTCCACAGCCCCGTAGTTATCCACAGGCGGGGCTTTCGGCGGCTTTCCCGGCAGTGCCGATCCCTAGGCTTCGGGCATGACTCGCAGCCTCGCCGATCTCGGCCGTGCCAGCTCCTGGCGCCTCGCCCTCGGTAGCCGCCCCGCCTGGGCCGATGCCCTGCTCGTGCGCCGCGTGCTCGCCGCCCTGCTGGCCGTCACCGCGCTGGCGCTGTTCGTGCGCGGCGACCCCGGTGCCCAGCGGCACCCGGTGGTGGTGGCCGCGCGCGATCTCGCGCCGGGCAGGCTGCTCACCGCCGAGGATCTGCGCCTCGACCAGCACGAATCCCGCTCGCTGCCCGGCGGCGCGGTCGGCGAGACCACCGCCCTGCTCGGCGCCACTCTCACCGGCGCGATGCGCGCGGGCGAGACCTTCACCGATCTGCGGGTGATCGGGCCGCGCCTGGCCGCCGCCGCGGCGGGCAGCGCCGACGCGCGGATCGTGCCCATCCGGCTGGCCGATCCAGCGGTGGCCGAGGTGTTGCGCGCGGGTGACCGGGTCGATGTGGTGGGCGTGGAGGACGCGGGCGCCCCCGGTGCCGCGCGGCCCGCCCGCACCCTGGCCACCGACGCCGCCGTGCTGCTGGTCACCGCGACCGGGGAGCGCCGCTCGGGCGCCGAGCGGGTGGTCCTGGTGGCGCTGGCGAACGAATACGCCGCCGCGGTGGCCGGTGCGTCGCTGCGTACGGCGCTCACCGTCGTCTTACATTGAGAGCGGCCGGGGTCGACCGGCCACACACGCGCGGAAGTTCGCGAGAAATTTGCCGCTGCTGTCGTTAGCATCAGTCAAAAGACCAGCACGACCGTTTCGCATCATTCGACTATGGAGCGCAGCGCCCCCGGCCGGCTCCGGTACGAAGGAGACATCGGCAATGCTCAAAGGGTTCAAAGACTTCCTGCTCCGCGGCAATGTGGTCGATCTGGCCGTCGCGGTGGTCCTCGGTACGGCGTTCGTCGCGATCGTCACCGCGTTCACCGACGGGATCATCAATCCGTTGCTGGCCATGTTCGGCGGGGTCGACGAGCCGGGCTGGGGAATCCAGCTCGACCCGGACAAACCGGCGACCTTCATCGCGATCGGCCCCATCGTCACCGCGGCGATCAACTTCCTGATGATCGCCGTCATCCTGTACTTCGTGCTGGTGCTCCCGGCGACCATGGCCAAGAAGCGGTTCTCCAAGGCCGACGAGAAGCTCACCGAGAACGAGCTGCTCATCCAGATCCGCGACCTGCTCGCCGCCGACCGCGGCGCCGCCTCCAATGGCAAGCACAGCTTCGCGACCGAGCCCGAGCCGAGTGCCGACGGCAAACAAGGACACTGAATTCCCCACGCGCACAGCGGGTTCCGGGGCCTGATCGCCGTGGCGACCAGGCCCCGGACGTTCGCTCAGCCGAGGCTGAACGGCTGACCCCACAGCGTGACCCAGCTGATCACGTTGTCGGTCTCGACCTCCACGCTCACGAACGAGCGGGCCTGGGCGTAGCCACCGCAGCCAGACAGGCCGATGGTCTCGTCGGCCCAGGTCACCGAGCCGGAACCGCCCTGGAAGGCATTGCGGGTCTTGTGGGACTCGTTGCCGTAGTCGTCGGCCATCTCGAGGTCGAGGACATAGAAGGACTTGGACTGGCCGGGGCCCAGGGTGAGCGCGCCACCGCCCAGGCCGACCGCGCTGTCGGCGTCGAAGCCGCCCTCGGTGGACGGACCGCCGCCCGCGATATTGACCTGGCAGCCGACGGTGTAGCCGGGGAAGATCTTGCCGCCGCCCCCACCCGACACCGTCACCTGGGCGCTGCCCGAGACCCACGCGTTGCGGTGCACGGGGGTCGATCCCATGGACGGATTGATGTTCGCGGATTCCCCGACCATGCTGATGTCGACGACGGTGCCGTCGGACAGGGTTTTGGTGATGTGGCCGCCCGGCAGCGGAATGAAGGTGTCGGCGTGCGCCGCACCCGTGGAGAACAGGCCCAGCGCCACACTGGCCGCGGCGGCGAGACCGGCGGCCCGCGCCGCACCGGCGAATTTGATCGTCACAGTTGACCCCTCGAGGGTGAATTCGGTTGAGCTAGCGAGAATGTGGTGACTCGGCCGTACTCAGCCGATGCTGAACGGCATGCCGTAGAGGGTCGTCTTCGAGTAGTGGTCACCGATGATCTCGACGACCGTGTACGACCGTGCCTGGGCATAGCCCGCGCACCCCTGGATCTGGATCTCGGCGTCCTGGTAGTCGACCGAGTAGACACCGGGCTTCAGGATGTCCTTGGAGCTGATCTGGACGAAGCCCACCTCGCCGGGCCCGAGATTCAGGCCGATCGATGCCTCACCGAGCGGACCGTCCATGGTGTCCACGCCGACCGCGGCCTGCGCGCTGATCGCCTCGTCGCCGATGCTCACCTGGCAGCCGACGATGTAGCCCGTATTCAGCTGGGACGCACCATGGGTCGAGGAATTGTTGGAACCGGAGCGGTTGGACGGCCCGTTCCACGGACCCACCTCGCCCTCCGGGGTGACCTGCACATCGGCGCGCGCGGTGCCCGAGACCCAGACCACGCGGCCCGCGCCGTTGGCGGCCATCGACGGGGAGATCAGGGCATGCTCGCCGGTGCGGCTCACCGTGACGCCGGGGCCGCTCTTCTCGCCGTCCGGCAACGGCACGAAGGTATCCGCGTGGGCAGCACCGGTCGACAACAGGCCGATCGTCACGGCCACCGCGGCGCTCGCGCCCCAGGCGCCGCGACGCGTTCGGTTGGTGCGGTTCTCGCTCATTCTTCCCCTCGAGGTGTACGCAAAAGCCGACCTCGACCATCGAGGTCGATATCTGTGTGTTGCGCCCGGTCCCAGCTGGGGTGTGCCACAGGGCAATCACCGCTGGCAACAGAGGAGAGCTCTGCCGGGAGGTCGATCGAGAAAGCTGAAAGCCGCCACAAACATAATGAGCCGACCGGCCGATGTCCAGCGCTATCCGGTTGAAAAGACAACAAAACGGGCCGGTCGCTCGCGCGACCGGCCCGTGATGTGTTCGGGATAGGCGAATCAGCCGAGGCTGAAAGGCTGACCCCACAGCGTGACCCAGCTGATCACATTGTCGGTTTCCACCTCGACGCTGACGAAGGCACGCGCCTGGGCGTAGCCCGCGCAGCCGGACAGGCCGATGGTCTCGTCGGACCAGGTCACCGAGCCGGAGCCGCCCTGGAACTTGTTCGACTTGCCGTGCGACTCCGAGCCGTAGTCGTCGGCCTTCTCGATGTCGAGCACGTAGAACGAGGAGGACTGGCCGGGGCCCAGCGAAAGCTCGCCGCCGGTGTTCACGCCCGCGTCGACATTGCCTTCCCAGTCGCTGCCCAGATCGCCACCGCCGGAGACACCGCCGCCGGAGATGTTGACCTGGCAACCCACGGTGTAGCCGGGGAAGATCTTGCCCGAGCCACCGTCGGAGACGGTGACCTGCGCGGAGCCGGAGACCCAGGCGTTGCGGTGCACGGGGGTGGCACCCATCGACGGGCTGATGTTGGCCGACTCGCCGACCAGGCTGATGTCGACGACGGTGCCGTCGGAGAGGACCTTGGTGATGTGTCCGCCCGGCAGCGGAACGAAGGTGTCGGCGTTGGCCGCACCCGCGGAGAACAGGCCGACGGCCACGGTGGCCGCCGCGCCCACGCCGGCCAGCTTGGCCAGGTTCTTACGGTTGATCATTGATTTCATCCCTCGGGGAGTGAGTTCGCCGTAGCGAGAAGAAGATTCGTACCGATTCGACAGACTCAGCCGATGCTGAACGGCATCCCGTAGAGGGTGGTCTTCGAGTAGTGGTCGCCGATGATCTCGACCACGGTGTACGCCCGGGCCTGCGCGTAACCGGCGCAGCCCTGGATCTCGATCTCCGCGTCCTGGTAGTCGATGGCGTAGGTGCCCGCCTTCAGGATGTCCTTCGAGCTGATCTGGACGAACTTGACCTCGCCCGGGCCCAGGTTGACGCCGATCGAGCCACCCGCGGTCACGCCACCGGTGCTGATCCCGCCGGACACACCGGCGCCGATCGCGTCGTCGGCGATGCTCACCTGGCATCCGACGATGTAGCCGGTGTTCAGCTGGGAGGTGCCGTGGGTGGAGGAGTTGTTGGATCCGGGGCGGCCCGACGGACCGTTCCAGGGGCCGACCTCGCCCTCGGGGGTGTTGGCGACCTCGGCGATCGCGGTGCCCGAGACCCAGACCACGCGACCCGCGCCGTTGGCGGCCATCGACGGGGAGATCAGGGCGTGTTCGGCGGTGCGGGTGATGGTCACTCCGGCAGGGCTGACCTTCTGACCGTCCGGCAACGGTACGAAGGTATCGGCGTTGGCGGCACCGGTCGACAGCAGGCCGAAGGCCACGGCGGCCGCGGCAGCGCCGACGCTCGCGGCGCGGGCGCCACGACGCACACCAGTGGTGCGGTTCTCGCTCATACTTCCCCTCATCAGGTGTCTAACAGCCGGTCTCGACTTTCGAGACCGAACGGGTGGACCTCACAGGCCCAGCTCAGTGTGTCGCCCCTTTGTTGCCGTTGCGTAACCAACTGTTATTTCGGCGATACAGCAGGGGTCGGTGTGGCGGAACCCGAGCCAGGGTTCCATCGGGTGGTTCGACGCACGGAGACGGGTACTGCGGGGGCCGGTAGTGATGGCTCGATGGCGAACATTAAACGCCGCAGAGACGATGCGCCAATGCATGAGTTCATATATTTCTTCGTGACCGGGCCCACAGGTGCGTACATCGCCACATGCTTTGACGTGCATTTATGCATCGGACCCCGGGAGCGTCAAGCGGGGTCGACGAGACTCCACCGAAAGGGACAAAGGGGGCTTATACGACAAAAGACCACGCTTTCGCGTGGTCTCGGGGAATTCGTCACCGCTTCGCAATCACGGCGAATAGCGCAATTCGGTGCGGTTTATTACCGCCCGGTTAACGATGATAACGGAACGGTCACCCGTGGTGCGGGGGCACCTGCCTGCGGAGCCATTCATCGTTGTCGCGAACGGATTCCTCGCCGCGTTCGTCGCCGGTGGTGTCGGGCAGCACGTCACCGAAGATGCGGGCCAGCCGCAGGGCCTCGGCGGCCTTGCGGCGGGCCGCGTCCTGATCCCGCGGTGACGTGCTGTCCGGGCTCGGCATCGAGCTCACTCGTCCAATCCGGAGAGCTCGCCGATGACCTTGCTGGCGAGCGGGCCCAGCGTCGCCATGCCGTCGCGGACGGCCGCGCGGGTGCCCGGCAGGTTCACCACCAGGGTGCTGCCGGAGATGCCCGCGACACCGCGCGAGAGGCCCGCGTCGAGCGAACCCGCCACGCGGCCGGAGGCCCGCAGCGCCTCGGTGATGCCGGGCAGGTCGCGGTCGAGCACCTGGGTGGTGGCCTCGGGGGTGACATCGCGCGGGGACATGCCCGTGCCGCCCACCGAGATCACCAGGTCGACGCCGCCGATCACGGCGGTGTTGAGCGCGTTGCGGATCTCGACCTCCTCGGCCTGCACGCTCACCGAGGCGTCGACCAGGAAGCCTGCCTCGTTGAGCAGTTCGGTGACGAGCGGGCCGAGCGAATCCACCCCGCCATGCGCCGTCCGATCGTCGACCACAACAACCAGTGCACGCCCTGCCACGGGAGCATCGATGTCCATGCTCATCACCGTAGCGCCTACACACGACAGCGCAGCGCTCGAACGCATCATCGGCCCCCCTCCGCCGCGGCGGCGGTGAGCGTGACCTCGACGGTCTTGCTGTTGCCGCCCTGCTCGTCGGTGTAGGTGACCTTCACCTTGTCGCCGGGCTGATGGGAACGGACCGCGGCGATGAGCGCGTCGCCGGAGTCGATGGGCCGGTCGTCGAGGCGGGTGATCACCGCGCCCGCCGGGATACCCGCCGCGGCGGCGGGGCTGTCGGGGGTCACCTCGAGCACGCGGGCCGCGGTGTCCTGCGGACGCAGCTTGATGCCGATCTGCGCGTAGGTGGCCTGGCCGGTCTTGATCAGTTCGTCGGCCACGCGGCGGGCCTGGTCGACCGGGATCGCGAAACCCAGTCCGATGGAACCGCTCTGGGCGCCCGCCGCCTCGCCGCCGAGGCTGGCGATGGCGGTGTTGATGCCGATCAGCTTGCCCTGGCCGTCGACGAGCGCGCCGCCGGAGTTGCCGGGGTTGATCGCGGCGTCGGTCTGGATCGCGTCGATCACCGGGTTCACCTGGCTCGGGGTGCCCTCACCGCTGGTGGAGACCGGGCGGTTGAGCGCCGAGACGATGCCGGTGGTGACGGTGCCCGCCAGGCCAAGCGGGGACCCGATCGCGATCACCGGCTGACCCACCGCGAGTCCGTCGGAGGTGCCCAGCTCGATCGGGGTGAGCCCGGTCTTGCCGCTGACCTTGATGACGGCCAGGTCGGAGACCGGATCGGCGCCGATCATGGTGGCCGGGGCGGTGCTGCCGTCGCTGAAGACGACCTCCATCCTGGCGCCGCTGCCCGCACCCGCGGCCACGTGGTTGTTGGTGAGGATCAACCCGTCCGAGGAGAGCACCACCCCGGAGCCCTCGCCGGAGGCGCGGTTACCCGCGACCTTGATCATCACGACACTCGGCAGCACCCGCTGGGCCACCGCCTGGGTCGACCCGGCCGGGGCATTGGCGACATTGTTGACCGCGGGCTTGGGCGCCTCGAGCGCATTGGTGACGGTGGCGGAATCCGAACCGGTCGCCAGCACGCCGACGGCGCCACCGATGCCACCGCTGACCAGCGCGATCGCCGTCGCACCGGCGATCAGACCCAGCCGCATCGGCTTACGCGGAGCCACCGGGGCGGGCGCGTAGGGGCTCGGATGACCAGCCTGCACCGTGCCACCGAAGCCCTGCGGCGGAACCGTGTATCCCGGCCCGGTGAAGCCCTGCCCGCCCGGCAAGGGGGCAGTGTGCGCCTGCCCCGCGAAACCGGGGTCGCCCTGCTGCGGAGCCACGTACCCCCGGCCCGTGTGCGGGGCCGTGAAGCCCTGGTCGCCCTGGGGCGGCGCGGTGAACGCCTGCTCGGGTGCCGGGTGGGCGGCGTCCGGGCCCTGCGGCGGCGGGGTGTGCGCACCGGGATGGGCATGATCCGGGCCACCCGCTCCGGCACCGGGCTGGTCAGCGGGTCGCTGCTGGGGATCGTCGGTCATGGTTTCAGTCTCCTCACGCTTGCCGACCAGCTTCGCGACGGCTACTGAGAGGCGCCTGAGATCGCGCTTTCAGTTCGCCGAGACTCCGCGCGCTCACATCTCCGCGGCGTCGTCGGGGACGGCCGGTGCCTCACCGGGCAGCACAATGCGCACCAGCGCGCCGCCGCGCGGGGAGGTGTCCACCGCGATGGTGCCACCGTGCTTGGTGACCACCTGCTTGACGATCGCGAGCCCGAGCCCGGAACCGGGCATCGAACGCGAGGCCGTGGTCCGGTAGAACCGCTCGAAGACCAGCTCGCGCTCCCCCGGCGGGATACCGGGACCGGCGTCGCCGACCGACAGCTCCAGCAGTCCCTCGCCGACCGGGCGCATGACGATGCGGACCTCGGCGTCGGGCGGGCTCCACTTGGCGGCGTTGTCGAGCACGTTGAGCACCGCGCGTTCGAGCCCGGCCTCGTGCCCGTAGACGAACCACGGCCGCAGCTCGGCGGCGAAGGTGATGCCGGTGCCGCGGCGGCGGGCCCGTTCCAGCGCGCGCTCGGCCACCTCGCCCAGATCCACCCGCTCGTAGACGGTTTCGGGGGCGTCCTCGCGGGCCAGGTCGACCAGGTCGCCGACCAGGGTGGACAGCTCCTCGATCTGGGCCACCACATCGGCGCGCAGCTCGGCCATGTCCTCGTCGGGCAGTCGCGGCGCGCCGGGGCGGCCCGAGGCGATGAGCAGTTCCATATTGGTGCGCAGCGAGGTGAGCGGGGTACGCAGCTCGTGACCCGCGTCGGCGACCAGACGGCGCTGGCGGTCCCGGGATTCGGCCAGCGCGCGCAGCATGGTGTTGAAACTCTCGGTGAGCCGGGCCAGTTCGTCGTCGCCGGTGACCGGGATCGGGGTGAGGTCGTCGGTGCGCGCGATGCGTTCGGTGGCGGCGGTGAGCCGGGCGATCGGGCGCAGGCCGGTGCGGCCCACCGCGGTCCCCGCCGCGGCCGCCAGCACCACGCCGCAGGCGCCGACCACGAACAGCAGCCAGGCCAGCCGGTCGAGCACCTCGCGGGTGCGGTAGAGCTTCTGCGAGATGATCAGGGTGGCGCCGCTGTGTGTGCGGGCGGCCAGCACGCGCTGGTCCCCGACGGTGCGCAGCGAGGAGTTGAGCTTGCCGTCGGCCACGGCCAGCTCCTGGGTGCCGACCGGCGGAATGGTCTGCTGGGGCGGCATGTAGGGCTTGTGGTCGGCGTAGATCAGCGCCACGCCGACATCGTTGGAGAACAGCCCGGCCAGCACGATCGACTGGAAGCCGAGGGTCTCGAAGTTGTTGTTGATCATGGTGGCCGCGCGCGCCTCGAGCTGGGCGTCGACATCGTCGTAGAGCGAGCGCGCCACCAGCGCGTAGGCGGCGATGGAGGTGACCGCGACGGCGATCAGCACCACCGAGGCGGCCAGTAACGTCACCCGCCAGCGCAGCGAGACCGAGCGGGTCAGCGGCATCGGCGGACGCATCTCGCTCGCGTCGGGCGGGCGGCGCAGGGCCGCGACCGCAGGCTCCTTGTGTGCCATGTCCGCCGCCTACGGAGGGGTCTCGCGCAGCACGTAACCCACGCCGCGCACGGTGTGGATCAGCCGGGCCTCGCCGTCGGCCTCGGTCTTGCGCCGCAAATAACCGATGTAGACCTCGAGCGCGTTGCCGGAGGTGGGAAAGTCGTAGCCCCACACCTCCTCGAGGATGCGGCCGCGGGTGAGCACCCGGCGTGGATTGGCCATCAGCATCTCCAGCAAGGAGAACTCGGTGCGGGTCAGACTGATCGCGCGATCGCCGCGCGCGACCTCCCGGGTGACCGGATCCAGCGACAGATCGGCGAACACCATCGCCTCCGACGCCTCCCCCGCATCCGGGGTTCGGCGGCGCAGCAGCGCTCGTAAACGCGCCAGCAATTCCTCCAACGCGAATGGCTTCGGCAAATAATCGTCGGCGCCCGCGTCGAGACCGGCCACCCGTTCGGAGACCGAATCGCGCGCGGTCAAAACGAGAATCGGCAGATCGTCGCCGGTGCTGCGCAGCCTGCGGCACACTTCCAGGCCGTCCAGGCGCGGCATCATCACGTCGAGCACGAGAGCATCGGGCCTGGCAGCGGTCACTTTTTCCAGGGCGTCCATGCCGTCCACCGCCAGGTCAACGGTGTAGCCGTTGAAGCTCAGGGACCGGCGCAGTGATTCCCGCACGGCGCGATCGTCGTCGACTACCAGAATGCGCATACGACCAGTTTGCCGTGACCGACTGAGAACGCACTGAGAGGGTACGCCGGGGCGGGTCGCCGACGGGATCGGCAGCAGCCCGGCAGCGAACGTTGGAGCTCTTGACAAAGCCTCGCGAATCGTCTTTGTGGCAGCGCATATTCGGCGAAATTCCAGGGGCATGGCCCGGATTGCCGTTGATCACCCAGCACGGTATCTTTCCTGCGGTATAACAAGACCTCCAGTTGGTTCTGCGCTCGCATCGCTCCGCGACCTCCCCGCGCGGGCCGGAGTCACACGTGGAAGCAGAGGCAACGCACGCGGATGGAACCTGCATCGCGCTCCTGGCAATTCAGCCTGTCCAACTGGTCGGTAACGCGCAAGGTCGGTGTGGTGCTGGTGCTGCCGGTGATGCTGGCGACCGGCTTCGCCGTGCTGCGCATCAACAACGAGCTGCAGACCATGACCCAGCTCAGCGCCGCCACCGAACAGGCCACCGTGCTGCGTCCGGTCGTCAAATTCGCCAACGCGACCGAGCAACTCGCCGTCGCCGCGACCGCCAACTGGGGCGCGATCGCCGACCCGCAGACCGACGCCGCGCTCACCACCTATGACCAGGCCCTCGCCGAGGTCCGCAACGCGCTGAGTTCGGCGCGCATCGATCCCACCGTCGCCGCCGACCTCACCGCCGCCACCGCCGCGGGCACCACCCTGCGCGATATCGTGCGCGGCGGCTCGCCCGCGATGGTCAGCGAGCAGACCGACGAGATCGCCGACCGGATCGGCAACGCGCTGGCCAAGACCCCGGTGGTCGAGGACTTCCTCGTGCAGCGCTACTTCCTGCAGCTGACCGCGCTGCACCAGGCCCGCCGGGTGCTCACCAGGGAACGCACCCTGGTCGTGTCGCCGGAGGCCACCAGCACCGCCAGCGCGCGGGCCAGGATGCTCATCGAGTTGGGCTCCGAGTCCACCATGATCAAGACCTACGGCATGATCCTGCCGGAGAACGCGGGCGCGATGGCCTCACTGCTGGACGCGGTGCAGACCCGGATCAGCGTGTTCAGCCAGAACAACGCCGACCCCACCACCAACGCCGCGGTGCTCAACACCCTGCAGGTCAGCGCCGACACCTACAGCGCCACCATCAACAACCTGCTCGACATGGTCGACCGCACCCTCGACGAGAACACCGCCACCGCCCAGACCGCCGCGCTGCGCGAGACCACCCTGGTACTCGGCATGCTGCTGGCCGGTCTGGCGCTGGCCCTTGCGGTGGCGCGCACGCTGGTGGTACCGGTGCGCAGGCTGCGCCGCGACGCGCTCGAGGTCGCGCACGTGAAGCTGCCCGACGAACTCGCCGTGGTGCGCAGCGGCGGGGCCACCCCCGAGATCGCCCCGGTGGGCGTGCATTCCACCGACGAGGTGGGTCAGCTGGCCCGCGCGGTCGACGAGATCCACGAGCAGGCCCTGAATCTGGCCGCCGACCAGGCCCGCCTGCGGCTGCAGATCGGCAACATGTTCGAGACGCTCTCGCGCCGCAGTCAGTCGCTGGTGGAGCAGCAGCTCGCGCTCATCGAGGAGCTCGAGCACGAGGAGGACAACCCCTCCCGGCTGCAGACACTGTTCCGCCTCGACCACCTCGCCACCCGCATGCGCCGCAACGGCGACAACCTGCTCGTGCTGGCGGGCACCGCGCTGCGCCGCGGGCACCTGCCGCCGGTGCCGCTGTCGGACATGCTGTGGAGCGCGGTCTCCCAGGTGGAGGATTACCAGCGCGTCGAGATCGGCAATGTGCCCGACGGCGTGGTCGCCGGTGAGTCCGCGGTCGATATCGAGCACCTGCTCGCCGAGCTGATCGACAACGCGCTGCGCTACTCCCCGCCGAGCACCTCGGTGGCGGTCATCGTCGGGCGCGCGGTGGACGGCGGCTATCTGATCGAGATCACCGACCGCGGCCTCGGCATGTCGGCCGAGGACCTGCAGACCACCAACGACCGGCTCGCCTCCGGTGGTGAGGTCACCATCGAGACCGCCCGCCGGATGGGTCTTTTCGTGGTCGGCAGGCTGGCCAAGCGGCACACCATCACCGTCAGCCTGCGCCGTACCGCCGGGCAGCCCGCCCAGCCCGGCATCACCGCCAGCGTGCACCTGCCCAGCGCGCTGGTCGCGCCGACGCCCGCGTCCTCGGGGCCGCCGACCGGCCCCAACCCGATCGTGCCGACCGGCCCGAACCCGATCGTGCCCAGCGCGATCGGCCCGCACGCGCTGACCCCCGCCGACATCACCGGCCCCAACCCGATCATCGCCCCCGACCTCGCCGGGCCGAACCCACTGCTCCCCTCGGCCACCGGCCCGAACCCACTGCTTCCGTCGGCCACCGGCCCGAACCCGCTGATCCCGTCGGCCGCCACCGGCCCGCACCCGCTGGTCCCCTCCGCCGCGACCGGCCCGCACCCGCTGGTGCCGTCCGCCGCCACCGGCCCGCATCCGCTGGTCCCCCCGGCCGCCCCCGACGCGCACCCGCTGGTGCCGACCGGCCCGCATCCCCTGGTGCCGACCGGCCCGACGCTGGTCCCCCTGGACGCGAACGCCCCGCGCACCGAAGCCGGTCTGCCGCAGCGCCGTCCGGCCGCGGTGCCGCCGCCCCCGCCCGAACCGGTGGCCGCCGAGTCCGACGAACCCACCGGACTGTGGGCCGAACACGAGCACGACACCGACGACCTGCCCGTCCCGGCGGCCCCCGAGCCCGTCCCGGCGGCCCCCGAGCCCGTCACGCTATCCCCCGAAGCCGTCGCGGCGATCCCCGATCCGGCGCGCGCCCCGCGCGGCACCGGCCTGCCGCAACGCCTGACGGCCCCCGCGCGCCCCGAACCAGAACCCGAACCGCAACCTGTCGAGGACGAGCAGGGCCCCGCGACGAGCACCCGGCTGCAGCCGGTGACCGGCGAGGCGCCCACCCCGATCTACCAGCGGATGGTCTCGGAATGGCTGGTCGAACCCGCCACCGCGAGCGACGAATCCGGCGGCAACGGCGCGTCCTCGTGGAGCGCCCCCGGTGACGACGGCTGGTCGGCGGCGGCCAGCGCGGGCAGCCCGCCGACCTCCTCGCGCACCGTGGGCGGTCTGCCGATCCGTAGACCAGGGGCCCAGCTGGTGCCCGGCGGCCTGTCCCCCGCCGAGGAAGCGGGCGCGCGTGATCCCGAGGAGATCCGCAACAACTTGACCCGACATCTCAGCGGCGTTCGCAGTGGCCGCGCCGAGATCCAGCACAACGACGGAGGCCTCGAATGAGCAACGCGCATCCCACGGACGAGAACCTGAACTGGCTGGTCGCCCGCTTCACCCGGGATGTGCCCGGTGTCTCGCACGCGGTGCTCGTCTCCGCCGACGGCCTGCTGCAGGCCACCAGCCCGCACCTGCCGTCGGATCGCGCCGAGCAGCTGGCCGCGGTGACCGCGGGCCTGGCGAGCCTGTCGATGGGCGCGGCGCACCTGTTCGACGGCGGTAAGGTGATGCAGTCGATCGTGGAGATGCAGCGCGGCTACCTGCTGGTGATGAGCGTCGGAAACGGTTCGCACCTGGCGGTTCTGGCCAACAAGAGCCACGACATCGGCCGCATCGGCTACGAGATGGCGTTGCTCGTCGACCGGGTGGGCTCGGCGGTCACCGCCACCGCCCGCTCCGCGGGCTAGGTGAGATGTCGAGTCCCTACGGATCCGAGAACCGGCCGACCACACGGGTCAGGCCCTATGCCCTGACCTCCGGCCGTACCGAACCCGCGATCGCGCTGCCGCTGGAGGCGGTGATCGAAACGGTCTCCTATACCGCACACTTGGAGTGGCCCGCAGGCGATCTGCGGACCGAAATCGTGCGTCTTGGCACACATCGGCTCTCGGTCGCCGAAATAGCTGCATACCTCGGGCGCCCACTGGGTATGGTCCGGGTGATGATCGGTGATCTCGTAGTAGGCGGGATTCTTCGAGTGCATTCGACGCTGACCGAGCAGGCGAGCTACGACGAACGCCGATCACTGATGGAGAGGACTTTGCGTGGACTCCGTGGCCTCTGATGGCATGCGCCCACCGACACCGGACCAGCGCGTCGCGTCGACGAAGATCGTCGTGGCGGGCGGATTCGGTGCAGGAAAGACCACTTTCGTGGGCGCGGTGTCGGAGATCGTGCCACTGCGCACCGAAGCGATGGTGACCCACTTCTCCGACGGCATCGACGATCTCGCCGAGACGCCGGAGAAGGAAACCACCACCGTCGCGATGGATTTCGGCCGCATCGTGCTGCCGGGCAACCTGGTGCTGTACCTGTTCGGCACCCCGGGCCAGAAGCGCTTCTGGTTCATGTGGGACGACCTGATCCGCGGCGCCATCGGCGCGGTGGTGCTGATCGATACCCGCAGGCTGGAGGACAGTTTCGCGGCCGTCGACTTCTTCGAGGCGCGCGGGCTGCCGTTCCTGATCGCGGTCAACCGCTTCCCCAACGCCCCGCGCTTCCCGATCGCCGAACTGCGCGAGGCGCTCTCGGTGCGCGAGGGCATCCCGATCGTCGACATCGACGCGCGCAATGCCGTCGAGGTCCGTCAGGCACTGGCGGCGGTGACCGAATACGCCATCGCCCAGCTCGAGCCGCAGCAGTTCGAGGGGGCGGGCAGGCGTGGTTGACGCGCTCGCCGCGACCGGGGCCGACGCCTTCGGGCGCGGCGGCGGGGTCGCCTGGCTGGCCCCGGCGCTGTCGGTGCTCGGCGCGCTGGTGGCCTTCGCCTGCGTGCGCCATGCCCGGTACTCGATCAAGTTCCGGCTGCTGTGGCTGACCATGGCGGCGGTCTCGCTCGGCGGGGTCGGGCTGTGGCTGGCCAATTCGGTGGCGCTGCTCGGCGTGCAGGTGCACGACAGTCCGGTGCGCTACAGCGCCGCGATCGGTACCTCGGCGCTGGCCATCGCGGTGGTCGGGGTGCTGGCCGGGCTGCTGATCGGCGGCCGCGCACCGCACCTACCGCGGGTGATCGTCGGCGGGCTGACCATGGGCGTGAGCATCGGGTTGTCGACCTATCTCACTCTGGACGCGCTCACGGTGCAGGGCAGTGTCGACGAATCGCTGGGCCTGATCGGGCTGGCCATGCTGGCCGCGATGGCCCTGTGCACCGCCATGCTGTGGGCGTTCGGAGCGGTGCGGCTGGTCGGGCTGCGGGTGCTGGCCTCGGTACTGTTCGCGCTGGGCGTGGCCGGGGTGTACCACCTCGGGGTCGCGGCCCTGGAGTTCTCGATCGATCCCGGAACGCGCGCGCCCGTCGGGCTGCAGCTGTTCGATCTGGTGTTCCCGATGTTCGTGATCGGGGCGCTGGGATTGACGGTCCCGATCACCGCGGTGCTGGTGGCACCGGACCGGCGCGACGCCGCGTCGACCAGCTAACGTCCGGTTTGCCGGAAAATTTGTGGACGCCCGCCCCATTCGCGAAATCTCGCGCGAGCGACCGGATCCGGCCGGAAAACCGCCCCTGAAGTGGCGATGAGCGGGTTCTCCGTCACCGGAGAACCCGCCCTCGTGCACGAGAGTACATACCCGTCCAGGACTCCGCATCAGGTGTTCCGGAATTCTCTTGTGCCAGAAAACAAACCGCGAGTCCACAATTCACTCGCCAGCAATCACCCGGCAAGCTCGTCGACCGCCTCTCGCCAAGTGGCGTGTGTCACACGGTTAACCGGCCGATTGCCCCGAACCCGCCCAGAGCCCCTGAACAGGCACAACAGGGCGCGGGTAAGACCCCTGGACAAGAAGCCCCTGGTCACGCCCCATCCACGGCGCGTTCGGCCACCACACCGGCCCCGGCGGGACTATCGTCGCGGATGGGCGCTTTCGTCTCGCCCAGCACATCCCCGGGTTCGTCCGAAGGAGTTCGTATGGCCGTCAACGTGGTGCTCGACAAAGTTCTCGACAAGGAATTCGAAAACAAGACGCTCGCGGAGATCCTCGCCGCACCGCCGTCGGCCCTGGCCGGGCTGACCGAGGCGCACGACAAGCAGCTGCTCGAGGCGCTCAAGATCAAGACCATCGCCGACCTGGGCAACAACAAGTTCTTCCAGCTCGCGGCGACGCTGGTCGCCCTCGCCGAACGCGAAGGCTGAGAACTCCAGCCAACAGCAACGGCCTGCCGGGTTTCCCCGGCAGGCCGTTGTGGTGTCGGTTCCCCGATCCGGGTTGTCCCCTCCGAAACGGCTCCTCGACTCCGGTGCGGCGCGTCCCTCAGATCCGCGAAGGGTCGATCAGGCCACGTCGCACGGCATTGACGATACGACGTGGCACCCGGTATTCGACACCCGCCACGGTGACCGGAACCAGCTGCGGCACCGCCGCCTTCCACTGCGAACGCCTGCTGCGGGTGTTCGAGCGCGACATCCTACGCTTGGGAACCGCCATGACTCAGCCCTCCTTGCCTGCGCGCGTACGCTTTCCGTACTTGCGCTCGAACTTCTCCACCCGGCCCTGGGTGTCGAGATTGCGATGGGTGCCCGTCCAGAACGGGTGCGAATCCGAGGTCACGTCGACCATCAGCAGCGGATAGGTGTTCCCGTCGGACCACTCGACGGTGCGGTCGCTGGTCGCGGTGGACTTGGTCAGGAACTGCTTGCCGGTGCTCGCGTCCTCGAACACGACCGGGTGGTAATCGGGGTGGATGCCCGCTTTCATGCTGATTCTCCTCGGGGGTTGGTGCGCTCGCTCGCCGTGGCGGGTGCCTCGGCGGGGTCGGCGCAGGGGTCTTCGTGCCAGTCGCCGAAGGGGTCCTCCCACAGCGCGACTCGCTCCGGCGCGCGGTCGACCAGCAGCAGCTCGTCGTCCTCGACCAGGGCCCAGTGCAGGGCGTGCCGGATCTCCGCCGGGTCCACGTCGTGGGCCAGGATCACCAGCGACACATCGCGATCGCCGAAACGGTCGTCCCAGCGCAGCGCGGCCATCGCCCGGCGGTCCGGGTCGGCCCCGGCCTGTTCCTCGGGACTCATCGCGGCCAGCCAGCGCCCGGCGCTGCCCACCCGCAGGCCGCCACCCGCGGACTCCAGCCAGACCACCTGGTCGGGCTGGGTGGCCAGCCAGATCCGGCCGCGCGCGGTGACCACGCCGTCGAAGAGCACATCGAGCGCGTCGTGCAGGCGCACCGGATGGAACGGCCTGCGCGCGGCGAACTCGATGAGCGAGACGCCGCAGTCGGTGGTCAGCGGGGGCTGGCCGCGCAGCAGCGGGGCGTGCGCGTCGAAGACGCGGCCGCGCCGGGAATCGGCGGGCACGCGAGTGAGCAGCGCGCCGATCTCCATGTCGTCGAAGCCGGTCAGCGTGTCGAGCCAGGCCGTCGGTGCCGCGGGGGCGAGCCGGTCGAGCACCGCGCCCAGCCGCTCGCGTTCGAGCGCGTCGACATCGGTGGCCAGCACCACCAGCGCGTCGGCGAACTCGACCTGCCCGACGGCCACCTGGGCGACCGTGCGCTCGTCGTCGGCGGCGGCCAGGCCGCGGTCGGCCAGCGCCTCGTCACCGGTCGCGTCGGCCAGCCACTGCTGCCCGTCCAGGCAGGTCAGCACGGCCTCGATCCGGACATTGCGGCTCGCGGGCCCGTCGACCCGATCGGCCACCCCGGTGACCTCGACGGTCTCGATCGCCTGGCACAGCGCCTCGGCCTCGATGGCCGGGTCCAGCGCCAGCACGATGCGCCGCACCGGCTCGCGCGCGGCGAGCGTGCACAGCATCGGCAGCAGGTCGGCGCGCAGCGTGCACGACACACAGCCGTGCGCCAGCTCGAGCACGGTGGTGGCGACATTGCCCGCGGTGCGCACGGTGCGGCGCACCACGCCTTCGCGCAGTTCGGCCAGGTCGTGGTGCACCACCACGGTGCCCGCGTCCTGGCTCAGCGTCGCCGCGATGTGCTCGACGCCGCTCATGGCGGGTCCGGAGAAGCCAGCCAGCAGCACCACGGGCGTTCTCCGGTCGGACTGGTCCAGCACCCGATACCCCTTTCGATAACGATTTTCATTTACCCGAGGGCCAACGGTACAGTGCGGAATACCTGTTGTCGAAAATGGTTGTCATATCCATGGAGGGAGGTCGCATGTCGGCCCACTGCCAGGTCACCGGTCGCAAGCCCGGGTTCGGGAAAGCCGTCTCGCACTCGCACCGGCGCACCAACCGGCGCTGGAACCCCAACATCCAGCGCAAGACCTACTACCTGCCCAGCGAGGGCCGTCGCATCACGCTGACGGTCTCCGCCAAGGGCATCAAGACCATCGACCGGGACGGGATCGAGGCCGTGGTGGCCCGCATCCGCGCCCGGGGCGACAAGATCTAGGAGCTGATCCATGGCCTCGAAAGCGACCGAACTCCGGCCGATCGTGAAGCTGAAGTCCACCGCGGGCACCGGCTACACCTACGTCACCCGCAAGAACCGGCGCAACGACCCCGACCGCCTGGTCCTGCGCAAATACGACCCCGTCGTGCGCAAGCACGTCGATTTCCGCGAGGAGCGCTGATGGCGAAGAAGTCCAAGATCGCCCGCAACGAGCAGCGCCGCGCCATCGTCGAGCGCTACGCCGCGCGCCGGGCCGAGCTCAAGGAGATCATCCGCAAGCCCGACACCGGCGACGAGCAGCGCGCGGCCGCGCAGGCCGAACTGCGCGCCCAGCCCCGCGATGCCAGTCCGGTACGATTGCGCAATCGGGATGCTGCTGATGGACGGCCACGCGGCCATCTCCGGAAGTTCGGCCTGTCCCGTGTCCGTGTGCGCGAGATGGCCCACCGGGGCGAGCTCCCCGGGGTCCACAAATCGAGCTGGTAAGGAAAACTCCATGGCAGTGAAGCGAGCACCGTCCAAGAAGGCACGCGCCGAGCAGGGCCGCAAGCCGAAGAAGAACCCGCTGATCGCGGCGGGCATCGAATACGTCGACTACAAAGACGTCAACCTGCTGCGCACCTTCATCTCCGATCGCGGCAAGATCCGCAGCCGCCGGGTCACCGGGCTGACCCCGCAGCAGCAGCGACAGGTCGCCGTCGCGGTGAAGAACGCGCGCGAGATGGCGCTGCTGCCCTTCACCACCACGAAGTAGCGCCGACGCGAAAGTGGCCCCGAAGCAAGAGCTTCGGGGCCACTTTCATGTCCAGCGCAACCACCGCGGAGGGAGTCTTACGACCGACCGTTCGCGGCCGGGTCGCCGGTCAGGTGCCGCGGCGTAGGCGACGAAGGAGCAAGCCGCGGTGCCTGACCGGCGGCCCCTAGGGGCCGCGAACCCGCGGCCCCGGCCGCCCATGTCACGGGATGGTCAGGACCTGGCCCGCGTTGATGAGGTCCGGGTTGTCGATACCGGAGGCCGAGGCGATCTCCTGGTAGCGGTTGCCGTCACCGTAGAAACGCTCCGAGATGGCCCACAGGGTGTCGCCCGGCTCGACCGTGTAGGTCTGCGCGGCGGGCGCGGCCGGTGGCTCCTCGGCGACCGGCGCCGCGGCGACGGGCTCCGGGGCGGGCAGCGGGTTGTCGGTGTTGGTGGCGGTGGCCCACGCGACCGAGTCGTCGGTGCCGTAGATCACGACATTGCGGTCGGGCTGGACGACCAGACGCTCGACGTTCTTGCCCACGGTATCGGTCGACCAGACGCGGGCGCCGTCACCCTTGTAGAGGACGAAGTCGCCATCGATCTGCAGGGCCGCGCGCTGCACGTCCTGTCCATGAGTTTGTGCGGCCCACACGACGTTACCGTCGGGCTCGGACAGCACCAGGTTGCCGTCCGGCTGCAGGGCCAGGGTGTACGCACCGCCGGTCAGGGACTGTCCCAGTCCCAGTTCTTCGCCTACGCGCAGCGTGTCGCCCACGTTCGTCCTTTCGAAGATCCAGTTGCAGAGCATCCAACAGAACGATGCTCGCCGTATGCCACGGCGGCGCATCGCAGCCGAATGTAGTCCTCGCAGAGCGGAAATGGGTGAGTTACGCGCACGGTTCGCGCAAAGTTCACTGTGGGCTGGATCGCGTTTAGAATGCCCGCCCCGCGCGCACCCGCGCCGCGTCTAGGCTGATCGCCATGAGAACCGTCGCGCGCACCGCAGCCACCCTGGCCGCCCTCGCCCTGCCCCTCACCGCGTGCGGCACCGCCGATTCCCCGGCCTCCCACCCCGATACGACCACCATCGTCGAGGCACCGGACGCCGCCACCGGCCACCGCTTCACCCCGGACCCCACCATCCTGGAGCCCCACCCGCTCCCCGCGGATTCGTGGACCCGCCTGAGCGACAACACGATCGGCGTCAACTTCCAAACCGGCAACCCCCAGTGCTACGGCATCGACGCCACCGTCACCGAATCCCCCGACGCCGTCACCATCACCCTCCGCGCGGGCTCCCGCGCCGACGCCGCAGGCAAAATGTGCACCATGAACATCATCTTCGGCACCGTGGAACTCCCGCTGGAGTCCCCGCTCGGCTCCCGGCAGGTCCTCGGCACCGTGTAGAACGCCAACGGGTGCCGCACCAGGCTGGTGCGGCACCCGTTGACGTGGTCGGATCAGTGCGCGAAGTGGCGGGCGCCCGTCAGGTAGAGGGTGACGCCTGCTTCCTTGCAGAGTTCGACGGTGTCCTTGTCGCGGATCGAGCCACCGGGGTGGACGATGGCGCGCACGCCCGCGGCCACCAGGATCTGGGGGCCGTCGGAGAACGGGAAGAACGCGTCGGAGGCGGCGACGGAACCGGTGGCGCGGTCACCGGCACGCTCGACGGCGAGCTTGCAGGAGTCGACGCGGTTGACCTGGCCCATGCCGACGCCGACGGCGGCGCCGTCGTTGGCCAGCAGGATGGCGTTGGACTTCACGGCACGGCAAGCGCGCCAAGCGAATTCGAGGTCGGCCAAGGTGGTGGCGTCGGCCGGGTCGCCCGCGGCGAGGGTCCAGTTGACCGGGTCGTCGCCCGCGGCATCGAGGACGTCGCGGTCCTGCAGCAGCGCGCCGCCGCTGATCGGGCGCAGCTCCACGCCCTTGCGCTGCGGCGGTTCGGCCACGAGCACGCGCACATTCTTCTTGCGCTGCAGCACTTCCACCGCACCGGGCGCGTACCCGGGCGCCACGATGACCTCGGTGAAGATCTCGGCGACCTGCTCGGCCATCTCCACGCTGACCTCGCGGTTGGCCGCGATCACGCCGCCGTAGGCGCTGACCGGGTCGGTGGCGTGGGCCTTGCGGTGCGCCTCGGCGATATCGGCGCCGATGGCGATGCCGCACGGGTTGGCGTGCTTGATCACCGCGACGGCGGGCTCGTCGAAGTCGAAGGCGGCGCGCCAGGCGGCGTCACCGTCGGTGTAGTTGTTGTACGACATCTCCTTGCCGTGCAACTGCTCCGCCTGCGCGATGCCCACGGTGCCGTCGTTGCTGGTGTACAGCGCGGCGGCCTGATGCGGGTTCTCGCCGTAGCGCAGCACCGCGGCGCGCTCCCAGGAACCGGCGACCCAGCCGGGGAACTGCTCGGTCTCCTCGGCGACGGCGGGCACGGCGACCGAGCCCATCCAGCTCGCGACGGCCACGTCGTAGCTCGCGGTGTGCTGGAAGGCCTTGGCGGCCAGCGCGGTCCGCTCGGCGAGGGTGAACCCGCCGGACTTCACGGCGGCGAGCACGTCGTCGTAGTCGGTGACGTCGACGACCACACCCACCGACGGGTGGTTCTTGGCGGCGGCACGCACCATCGACGGCCCGCCGATATCGATCTGCTCGACACACTCGTCGACGCTGGCGCCACTGGCCACGGTCTGGGTGAACGGGTAGAGGTTCACCACCACCAGCTGGAACGCCTCGACACCCAGTTCGACGAGCTGCTCGACATGCTCGGGACGGCGGGTGTCGGCCAGGATGCCCGCGTGCACGCGCGGATGCAGCGTCTTGACGCGGCCGTCGAGGGTCTCCGGGAACCCGGTCAGCTCCTCGACCTTGGTGACCGGAATACCCGCCTCGGCGATCTTGCCCGCGGTCGAGCCGGTCGACACCAGTTCCACGCCCGCGGCGTGCAGTCCGGTGGCCAGCTCGACGAGCCCGGTCTTGTCGTAGACGCTCACCAGCGCCCTGCGGATCGCCTTACGTTCACTCACCGGCGTGCTCGCTCATCTGGAATTTCTGCCTTTCGTCCGTCGGAGACAATGCCTCGGGTCGCGACGGCGGCGATGACCTCCGCCAGCAACCGTCGCTCGACAACCTTGATGCGCTCGTGCAGGGTGGCCTCGTCGTCGCCGGGCAGCACCTCGACCGCCTCCTGCGCCAGGATCGGGCCGGTGTCGACGCCCCCGTCGACCAGGTGCACCGTGCAGCCGGTGACCTTGGCGCCGTAGGCGAGCGCGTCGCGCACCCCGTGCGCGCCGGGGAACGCGGGCAGCAGCGCGGGATGGGTGTTGATGAACCGGCCGCCGAACCGCTCGAGGAACGCGGGGCCGACGATCTTCATGAACCCGGCGGACACGACCAGATCGGGCCGGAAGGCGTCGACGGCCTCGGTCAGCGCGTGGTCCCAGGCGGCGCGGTCGGGGAAATCCTTGACCGCGACACGGAAGTGCTCGATGCCCGCGGTCTCGGCGTGGTCGGTGGCCTGGCAGACCCGGTCGACACCCACCGCGACGATCTTCGCGGGGTAGCCGGGCTCGCGCGCGGCGGCCAGCAGCGCGTTGAGCAGCGAGCCGGTGCCCGAGGCGAGGACGACGACGGTGGCCGGGGTCCCTGCGGGCTTCCACGGGGCGAACGAGGACGTCAGCGCTCTACTCCTGCGTGTGGTCGGATGGCGGCGATCGGCGATACCGCCGGGTCGAGCTTAACGACCGGTGGTCGTGTCACCTTCCGGCAGGTCCGCCTCGACCACCTCGGCGTCGACGATCTCCGCGTTGGGCTCGGTGGTGGAGCCGGGGGCGGCGATGCTCACCTCGACCTCGTCGTCGATGTCCTCGACGAGCTCGGCGTCGAGTTCGACGGCGGGATCGGCGTCGGCATAGGTGTCGTCGTCGTGGTCGGTGTCGTCGGGGTCCGCGTCGTCCTCGTCGTCGTAGAAGTAGTCGTCCTCGTCGTAGTAGTCGTCGTAGTCGTCTTCGTCGTAGTCCTCGACCGGCGCGGCCGGGGCCAGGAAGCGGCGGGCGAAGACCATGCCGACGAAACCGCCGAAGCCGAACCAGGTCACCATCAGCGGGACCAGCATGAGCAGGTCGACCCCCACCCAGCCGACGGCGCCGAGCTGACCGCTGCCGAGCGCGGCGAGCACCAGGAACGCCAGCGTGGACAGGCCAGCGGAGGTGAGCGTCGCCCACGGGGCGCCGGGGCGGTCGTCGCTGGTGCGGCCGAGTTCGATGCCGCCGAGCACGCCCACGGCGAGCGGGACCAGCAGCAGCGCGGGCCACCAGGCCGAGGCCGGGCCCTCGGGCACCGGGATCAGCGCGGGCACCGCGGGCAGCTGACCACCGCCGACCCCGAACAGCCCGACCGACCCGGTCCCGAACTGCACGGCGGCACCACACAGCAGACCGGCCGCGGCGATCACCACATTCGGCAGATACAGCAGCGAGAGCAGGCTCATGCCGAGCACATCGGTGACGTTGTGCGCCTGCTGATAGGTCCCCTCGAAGCGAGACAGGTGGGCGAACAGCGAGATCACCGTGGCCAGCGCGGCACAGCCCAGCATCCGCAACACGGTGCGCCGGGCGGCCCGCGCGCCCAGCACGGCCCACTCCGGGATCTCCACCGGCAGCAGGTCGCATAGCGCGGGCCAGGCGCGGCTCGCGATCCCGGCGGCCGCCGCGCCCAGGTACAGCACGATCACCCAGCCGAAGGCCGAGATCGGCCCGGGCCGTTCCAGCGGGGTGACACCCGCGGCGTCCCCGGTGACGGCCAGGCACACCGCCGTCATCAGCAGCGGCCCGGCGAGCACGGCACCGGCCAGCCAGGCCAGATCGATCGGTTGCGGCCGATTCGGCACCGCCCGTGCGCATTCGCGGGCCGCCAGCCAGACCAGCAGCGCGGTGGGCACCAGCGGCAGCAGACCCAGCGTGGTGCGGCCGACGGTGAGCGGAATCTGATGGGCGGCGAGCCAAGTGGCCCCGACCGCGCCGGGCGCGCTGGTGAGCTCGGTCTCGGTGGTCAGCATGACCACCAGCACGAGCGTCACCGTAGCAGCCAGCGCGCAGATCGTCGGCCGGGCGGCGACCAGCAGCAGCGCCCGCGCGCGCTCGGGCGAGGGTGTCCACCAGCCAGGTTCGCGACCGGGCGGCGGTGCGGCGTCCTCGCGGCCGAGCGACCCGGAAGTCCGGCGCACCAGGGCGTTACTACGGGAGCTCATGACAATTCAGCGTGGCAGCTTCCCCGGCGGGCGCGGGTCAGGCGCGCCGCGAGCCCACAGGCACTGACCTGTGGGCTCGCGATCGCGGTCCTGTGCCACCCGCGGCGGCCGTGCGTATTCGGGCATACCCGGCGCGTCCGTACACCGAGGCCGGGCATGCCCGCGGTGTCTACTTCTGGTCGTCGTTCGGGCGGAACGCGGTGGTGGCGTCGGCCGCCGGGTCGGCAGTCTGCTCGCCACCGAACGGCTGACCCGCCGCGGTGCCCGGCTGCGCGGCCGGAGTGCCCGGCTGCGCACCGTAGGACGCACCGCCGAACGCCTGCTGCTGACCCGGCTGCTGGCCACCGAAGTTCTGCGTGGCGCTCTCGTCGGGACGCGGCTGCTGCGGGGCGGCGCCGTAGGGCGACTGCTGCTGCGGCGCACCGTACTGCTGGCCGTAGGGCGACTGCTGCTGCGGCTGCTGGCCGTAGGACGGCTGACCCGGCTGACCCGGCTGCTGGCCGTAGGACGGCTGCTGGGCCTGCGGCACCGACGGCTGGCTCTGCTGGCCGTAGGGCGACTGGGTGGGGTACTGACCACCGGTCGAGGGCTGGCCGTAGGCCTGCTGCTGCCCGTACTGCTGCTGCCCGGGCTGGCCGTAGCCGCCCTGCTGGCCGTAACCCTGCTGGCCGTACTGGCCGTACTGACCCGGCTGCTGCTGCGGCTGAGCCGGTTTCGGCGCGGGCACCTTGATGATGCCGAGACCGAACAGCAGCGCCAGCACCAGCAGCACCGCGACGATGAACGACAGCGCGGTGATGACGTAGGAGCCCCACTGCAGCTCGGTGCCGTCGCCCGCCTTGATCAGCGACACGACGATGCCCGCGAACCCGGCCACGGCGGCGGCCGCCGCCACACCGAGCGCATTCTGCTTGGGTAGCAACGACAATCCGGCCAGCAGCGCGGCCAGCAGCACCAGCGTGGCGTTGGCCGAGCCGGTGGTCTCGAAGATGGACGCGGTCTCGGTGGTCTTGAGCAGGGTGATGCCCACGAACGGCGCGAAACCGAGCAGGAACGTCACCACACCGAGTCCGGCGGCGGCCGCGGTCAGGAGGAAGGGCAGGCCCTTGGTCTCCGCGCCGTCGGCGGTCGATGGCGCAGCCGCGGCGGCTCCGGTGCTCGGGCCCTGGCTGGGCGCGGCGGGTGTCGCGGGTGCGTTGTACCCGGAGCCCCCGGTCGGGTATGACATGTCGTCGTCTCCTTGTCGAGTCGTGCGCATCGGTCGCGTCGAACTGACTGGTGGTGATCCGGTCTTGACGCTACTGCACGCGCTGTCCCGGGTCATCACCAACCGATCGGCCTGTGGATAAACCGCGGCCTGTGGATGAATCGACGAAGGCCGCCTCCCGTAAACCTGGGAAGCGGCCTTCGTAGGTGTGAAATCCGTCAGGCGGTGTTCAATTCGCCTGTCCCGGGGGCCCTACGTGGTTACGCAAGCTACCGCCTCCGGGCCCCGACCGGATCAGGCGGAGGCGATGGACGCCTTCTCCAGGATCTCGCGGGCCAGCGCGGCGGTGGCGGACGGCGTCTTACCGACCTTCACACCGGCGGCCTCGAGGGCCTCCTGCTTGGCCTGCGCGGTACCGCCGCCGGAGGAGACGATGGCGCCCGCGTGGCCCATGGTCTTGCCCTCGGGCGCGGTGAAACCGGCGACGTAGCCGACGACCGGCTTGGTCACGTTGGCCTTGATGTAGGCCGCGGCGCGCTCCTCGGCGTCACCACCGATCTCGCCGATCATCACGATGATCTTGGTCTCCGGGTCCTTCTCGAACGCCTCGATGGCGTCGATGTGGGTGGTGCCGATGACCGGGTCGCCGCCGATGCCGATCGCGGTCGAGAAACCGAAATCGCGCAGCTCGTACATCATCTGGTAGGTCAGGGTGCCCGACTTCGACACCAGGCCGACCGGGCCCTTGCCGGTGATGTTGTTCGGGGTGATGCCGACCAGCGCCTCGCCCGGGGTGATGATGCCGGGGCAGTTCGGGCCGATGATGCGGGTCTTCTCGCCCTTCTCCACGTTGTAGGCCCACGCGTAGGCGGAGTCCTGCACCGGGATGCCCTCGGTGATGACCACGAGCAGCGGGATCTCCGCGTCGATGGCCTCGATGATGGCGTCCTTGGAGAAGGCGGGCGGCACGAACGCGATGGAGGTGTCGGCGCCGGTCTTCGCCATGGCCTCGGCCACGGAAGCGAACACGGGCAGCTCGATCTCGTTGCCGTCCTTGTCCGTGTGGGTGACCGTGGTGCCTGCCTTGCGGGCGTTGACACCACCGACGACGTTGGTGCCCGCCTTCAGCATCAGCGCGGTGTGCTTGGTGCCCTCGCCGCCGGTGATGCCCTGGACGATGACCTTGTTGTCCTTGTTCAGGAAGATGGACATGTCAGTGTTCCTTACTTGGCGGTGAACGCGAGTTCGGCGGCCTTGTCGGCGCCTTCGTCCATGGTCTGGGCCAGGGTCACCAGCGGGTGGTTGGCGTCGGCGAGGATCTTGCGACCCTCCTCGACCTTGTTGCCGTCGAGACGGACGACCAGCGGCTTGGTGGCCGCGTCACCGAGCACCTCGAGGGCGCCCACGATGCCGTTGGCGACCGCGTCGCACGCGGTGATGCCGCCGAAGACGTTGACGAACACGCTCTTGACCTGCGAGTCACCCAGGATGACGTCCAGGCCCGCGGCCATCACGGCCGCCGAGGCGCCGCCGCCGATGTCGAGGAAGTTGGCGGGCTTCACGCCGCCGTGGTTCTCGCCCGCGTAGGCGACGACGTCCAGGGTCGACATGACCAGACCGGCGCCGTTGCCGATGATGCCGACCTCACCGTCGAGCTTGACGTAGTTGAGGTCGTTCTCCTTGGCCTTGAGCTCGAGCGGGTCGGTCGCGTCGACATCGGCGAACTCGAGGTGGCCGGGCTGGCGGAACTCGGCGTTCTCGTCCAGGGTGACCTTGCCGTCCAGGGCGAGGATCTCATCCTGCGGCGTGCGCACCAGCGGGTTGACCTCGACCAGGGTGGTGTCTTCCTTGGTGAAGACCTCCCACAGCTTCTGGATGGTCACGGCCGCGGCGTCGAGCACGTCGGCGGGCAGGTGGCCCTGCTCGGCGATCGAGCGGGCGAAGGCCAGGTCGACACCCTTGACGGCGTCCACGGGGACCTTGGCGAGGCGCTCGGGGGTCTTCTCCGCGACCTCTTCGATCTCCATGCCGCCCTCGACCGAACACATGGCCAGGTAGGTGCGGTTGGAGCGGTCGAGCAGGAAGGAGATGTAGTACTCCTCCGCGATGTCCTTGGCCTCGGCGACCAGGAGCTTCTTGACGATGTGGCCCTTGATGTCGAGACCGAGGATGTTCTGCGCGTGGGTGAACGCGTCGTCCGGGGTGGCCGCGTACTTGACGCCACCCGCCTTACCACGGCCGCCCACCTTGACCTGCGCCTTGACCATCACCGGCTTGCCGATTTCCTCGGCGATCGCGCGCGCTTCTTCGGCCGTGTCGCAAACCCGGCCCTCGGACGAAGGCACTCCGTGCTTAACGAAGAGCTCCTTCGCCTGATATTCGAAGAGATCCATGTACTCACCGTCTCGTCTGCGTTGCTATGACAACGTCTTTGTTGGCGGCCCGACGTCGGTAGCGGGTCGGGTCGGACTCTAACCAGTCACATGGAGGGCCAATCGGCCACATTCATCCTAAGTGGCGCAGGTCACGACCCCTAACGGGAGGTCGGGAAAACCGCCGGTCAAGGCTACTGGCGAGTAGTTTTCGGCCGATTTCGGGCGCCGTGGCAGGTCGGGCCCGGTAAAGCCGGAGCGACCCGAGATCTACTACGTTACGTCGTCGACAGACCTCACCCGGAGAGGTCGAAAACGGTGAGATATCCAGTTGCGTTACAGTGACGAATCTCACAGGTAGGTGTAGGTTTCCGACCAGCGCTTGCCACCCTGCAATCGCTTCGTTACCGTCAATGCGGTCGAAGTCACAACCAGGTCACGACAACCAGGTCACGACTGGCAGGTCAGGACTGAGGAGGACGACAAGCTTGAGGCACTTCAGCACTCGCTTGGCACAGCCGTCGGCGATTCGGCGCAGCCGATGAACCACCGCTCCACCTTCTCGCTCGACGATCAGCCCCACTCCGGCCATCGCTACCGGTACACCGACGAGTTCACCTCGCATCCGCAGGCCCGGCGCGCCCCCGCGCAGCCCGAAACCGCGTGGCCGCAGACCGATTCGTGGCGCGCCCAGAACACCTGGTCCGACGGCTCGGCCTGGACCCCCGCCGAGGACGAGTGGACCGCGGACGAGTCCGACTCCTACGACTCCGGCACCTACAGCAGCGCCACCTGGGAGCCCGCCGCCTCCGACGGCGCCTACGCCGATCCGCCCGAAGCCCACCGCACCGAGCGCCGTGGCGGCGCGCACCGCGTACCCGCCCCGCCCACCGCGCTCAAGGGCCGCGCCGCGGTCATCGCCGTCGCCGCGGGCGCGGTCGTCGCCGCGGGCCAGGCCGCGATGGCCTCGCCGCAGCAGCCCGACCACGGCGTCGACTACGAGGCCGCGGGCCAGATCCACGAGATCGCCGCGCAGTCGATGAACACCGCGGGCCTCGACGAGCAGGGCAACGCGCCGCAGGTGCTCGACGCCACCACCGTGGCCGACAAGAACGAATTCGGCGACATCCTCGCCAAGGGCGCGAAGTTCGCCGAAGATCTGGCCGCCCAGGAGTCCGCCAAGCTGCGGCCGCTGTTCGCCAAGTTCGCCGCGGGCAGCTACACCTCCGGCTTCGGCGCACGCTGGGGCGTCCAGCATCTCGGCATCGACGTCGCGGGCCCGATCGGCACGCCGATCTACACCGTCGCCGACGGCACCGTCATCGAGGCGGGCCCGGCCTCCGGCTTCGGCATGTGGGTGCGCGTGCTGCACGACGACGGCACCATCACCATCTACGGCCACATCGACACCGCCACGGTCTCCGCGGGCGAGCGGGTGCTGGCTGGCGACCAGATCGCCACCATGGGCAACCGCGGCTTCTCCACCGGCCCGCACTGCCACTTCGAGGTATGGCTCAACGGCACCGACAAGATCGACCCGGTCCCGTGGCTGGCCACCCGCGGCATCAGCCTGGGCTACCAGCGCGACTGACGGCGAGGTGACCAGCGGCACCCTTCCCAGTGCCGCTGGACCCGATTAGCGTTCCAGTCATGGCTGGTACGACGAAGTACACGCAGTTCATCGCTCTCCCACCGGAATCGGTGTGGAGTGTGCTGGGGGATCTCGAGCAGTGGCCCGAGTGGAATCCGGGAGTGCGCTCCGTGCGGATGCACGGACCGACAGCCCTCGGGGCGACCGGCGACTACCTCCCCCAGGGCGAGGTGGCGGCCAGGGTGCACGGCCGGTTCGGAAAACCGTTCACGGTCACGGTGTTCGAGCCCGAGCGCGAGCTGAGCATCGAACAGCCCGAACCCGCCGGAACCATGCACCTCACCTGGCGTCTCACCGCGCGTGACGGCGGCACCGAGCTCACCCAGGAACTACGCTTCACCGGACCGTCCGCCGCGGCCGCGCGCACCGTGGTCCGGCCCTACATCGAAACCGCTGCGCGGGTGAACTTCTCACGCCTGGCCCGGCTGGCCGGACTGGCGCCCGCCGACGACGCGCTCACCGCCGTCATCGCCGGTGGCACCGGTGCGCTGGGTCTCCAGATCGCCGCCGACCTCACCTGCCGTGGACACCGTGTCACCCTGTTGACCCGCCGTCGCAACCCCGCCCTGCCGTTCCGGCAGACCGAATGGGACGGCCGCTCGGTCGGCGCATGGGCCGACGAGCTGCGCGAACCGGGCCGTCTCGCGGTGATCAACCTCGCGGGCAAGCTAGTCGACTGCCGACCGACCGAACGCAATGTGGCCGAATTGCGCTCCAGCCGTGTCGATTCCACCACCGCCTTGGTCGCGGCCGCCGGATTGCGCGACACCCCGGTCGACTACTGGATCCAGGCCAGCACCACCGCCATCTGGTCCGACGCGGGCGAAACCCACTGCACCGAAAGCACTCCCCTGCCCAATGGCCTACCCCAGATGACCGGTGTCGCCCAGCCCTGGGAGGAAGCCTTCGATCCCGCGCGTGCCGCGCACTGGACGATCCTGCGCACCTCCATCGTGCTCGACCCCGACGCCCCCGCCCTCAAACGTCTCACCCAGCTCACCAAGGCGGGCCTGGGCGGCCGCGTCGGCCCCGGCGTTCAGTGGTTCAGCTGGATCCACATCGAGGACTGGCTGGCGCTGGTCCGCGCGGGCCTCGGCCTGGATCCCGAAGTCACCCTGCCCGACGGCATCCTGGTCGCCGCCACCGAGAACCCGGTCCGCAACACCGAACTCATGGCCACCCTGCGCCGCGCCCTCCGCCGCCCACCGGCCCCACCCACCCCGGCGGCCATGCTCACCGTCGGCGCCGTCGTCCTGCGCACCGACCCCGCCCTCGGCCTCACCGGCCGCCACGCCACCTCGGAAATCCTCCCGAAAACCGCCTTCACTTTCCGCTACCCCACACTCACCGAGGCCATCGACGACCTGCTCCCCAGCCGCGACCCGCGTCCCTAATGAGCGGTCTCGGGAGCTCGGCTACCGAGCTCCCGACATCTCTCACAGTTTGACGATGGTGCGGCTGAATTGCGGAATCAGGCGGATCTTCCCGGCGGAGCCGAAGTCGATGGTGACGGTGGCGACCGGGCCGACCCCATCGACGGCGACCACCCGGCCGAGGCCGTACTTGTCATCGCTGACACGGTCACCCACGGCGAGCACCAGCCCGGTGTTGTTGCGCTTGACCCCGCCGCCGGGGGCAGGCCTGCGTTCGCCGCTGCCGCCGCGCACACCCGGACGCTGATCCCAGCCGTCGCCTCGGGTCCAATCCCGGTCGAACCCACTGTCCTCACCGCGACGGCGACCACGCTGCACCGGCGACACCACCGGTTCCAGCCGTCGCCAGTCCAACAGGTGCTGCGGGATCTCCTGCAGGAAGCGCGATTCCGGGTTCGACACCGGTTGACCCCAGCCGGACCGCACCACCGCGCGCGAGAGGTAGAGCCGCTGGCGGGCCCGGGTGATGCCGACGTAGGCGAGGCGGCGTTCCTCAGCCAGCTCGGCCGGATCGCCCAGCGCGCGCATGTGCGGGAACTGACCGTCCTCCCAGCCGGTCACGAAGACCACCGGGAACTCCAGGCCCTTGGCGGTATGCAGGGTCATCATGGTGACCACGCCGCTGCCCTCGTCCGGGATCTGGTCGGTATCGGCCACCAGCGAGACCCGTTCGAGGAACGCGGCCAGTGATCCCGGCTCGGGTTCCCCGTCGGCGGCCTCGGGCAGCAGCCCTTCCTCGCGCGCGGCCTCGGCATTGTTGAACGCTTCGGAGCTGAATTCCCTGGCCACGCTGACCAGTTCGTTCAGGTTGTCCAGCCGGGCGCCGTCCTGCGGATCGTCGGACGCCTCCAGCTCGGCGCGGTACCCGGTGCGGTCGAGTACCGCGTCCACCACATTGCCCACATCGGGGTACTCGCTGTCGGCGCGCGCGCCCGCCGCGCGGACCTCCTCGAGCAGCTCTAGGAAGCCCGCGATGGCGCGCTGCGCACGAGTGTTGAGCAGGGCCACCTTGCCGTCGGCGGCGTCGCGCAGCGCGGCGGCGAAACCGATATCGCGCTGTTCGGCGTGCACCGCCACGCAGGCCTCGGCCCGGTCGCCGATGCCGCGGCGCGGGGTGTTGAGAATGCGGCGCAGGCTCACCGCGTCGTCGGGGTTCTCCAGCACGCGCAGGTAGGCCACCACATCGCGGACTTCTTTGCGCTCGTAGAACCGCACGCCGCCGACCACCTTGTACGGCAGCCCCATCCGGATGAAGATCTCCTCGAGCGCGCGGGAGTTGTTGTTGGTGCGATAGAACACCGCGACATCGCCGTAGCTCGCGTCGCCCGCGTCGACGAGCCGGTCGATCTCCTTGGCGACGAAGGCCGCCTCGTCGTGTTCGTTGTCGGCGACATAGCCGGTGATCAGCTCACCCTCACCGGAATCGGTCCACAGCTTCTTGTCGCGCCGGTTCTCGTTGCGCGCGATCACCGCGTTGGCGGCGGAGAGGATGTGCTGGGTGGAGCGATAGTTCTGTTCCAGCAGAATGGTTTCCGCGTCGGGGAAATCGCGTTCGAATTCCTCGATATTGCGGATGGTGGCGCCGCGGAAGGCGTAGATCGACTGGTCGGCGTCGCCCACCACACACAGCTCACCCGGCGCGACGGCGTGCTCGTCCTCGCCCGCGCCGTGCCCGACCAGCTCACGCACCAGCACGTACTGGGCGTGGTTGGTGTCCTGGTACTCGTCGACCAGCACGTGCCGGAACCGGCGCCGGTAGTACTCGGCCACCTGCGGATGGTTCTGCAGCAGGGCGACCGTCTCGCCGATCAGGTCGTCGAAGTCCAGTGCGTTGGCCGCGCGCAGGCGCTTCTGGTACTCGGCGTAGACGCGGGCGACCAGGGCGGGCAGTTCGGTGTCGTCGGCCTCAGCGTCGGCGGCGGCCTTGGCCGGGTCGATCAGCTCGTTCTTGAGGTTGGAGATGGCGGTGGCGAGCAGCCTGGCCGAGTACTTCTTGGTGTCGATGTCGAAATCGCGGCTGATCATCGTGAGCAGCCTGCGCGAATCGTCGGCGTCGTAGATCGAGAAATTGGAATTCAGGCCGGGCAGCAGCGCGGCCTGCATCCGCAGAATGCGCACGCAGCTGGAATGGAACGTCGAGACCCACATGCTGGCCGCGCGCGGACCGACCAGCCCCGCCACCCGCTCCCGCATCTCGGCGGCGGCCTTGTTGGTGAAGGTGATGGCCAGGATCTGCCCGGTCTGCACACCCCGGGCGGCGAGCAGATAGGCGATGCGCCGGGTGAGCACCGCGGTCTTGCCCGAGCCCGCCCCGGCCACGATCAGCAGCGGCGAACCCGCGTGCACCACGGCCGCGCGCTGCTGCGGATTGAGGCCATCGAGCAGCCGCTCGGTCTCCTCCGCGCGGCGCTGTTCGCGCTCCTTGCGCCGCTGCTCCTGCTCGGCGCTGTGCCGGGCCGCGGCCTCGGCCAAGCCGCCCCCGGACGTGGTGGCGCCACCGCCCTCCCGATGCGGTAGCGCGGTACCGCCCGGGGCGGCTGCGGGTTCGCTGGGATCGGCGGCTGAGGCGTGGGGAGCGACCGTGATATCCATCGTCTGTCCACGCTACCGGCGGGCACCGACACGCGGCGAACTGCCACCGGCGCGGTGAACCCTCGGTGAACCTTCTCAGGTAATTCACAAACACAACTGTTTTGCATACCTACCGGCCCGTGGCAGACTGGGGCTGATGGTCTGGCCTGTGATCCGATATCGTGGTGAGTGGCCAGGCTGTTCGCGCACTTCCGGGGGGATCAGATACCGCCCGTCGGGAAAGTTTCAGGGTGAAGGAACAGATCGGGTAACAGGGCGTCGCGTCCGACCGATCCAAGTTCTGACACGAGGAGATGAATGATGAGCACCCCTGCTACGACGACCGGGTCCGATTCGGCGCTGCCGCAGTCCGAGGCCGAGATCGAAAAGCTTCGCCTCGAGATCGACCAGCTCGACGCCACGATCCTCGCCGCCATCAAGCGACGCAGCGAGATCTCCCGGATCATCGGCCGCACCCGGATGGCCTCCGGCGGTCCGCGCCTGGTCCACAGCCGGGAGATGAAGGTGCTCGAACGCTTCAGTGAGCTGGGCCAGGAGGGCCACACGCTGGCCATGCTCCTGCTCCGCCTCGGTCGCGGCCGTCTCGGCCGCTAGACCCCACACACCACGCGGCGAGTCTCCAGCTCGTCGCTTCCGAAAGGCCGCCCCGGGTGCGACACCATCCCCGGGGCGGTACTTGTTTTCCGGCTCAGCTCAGCGCGATGTACTTCGTGTCCAGGTACTCCTCGATGCCCTCGGTGCCACCTTCGCGCCCGAACCCGGATTCCTTGACCCCGCCGAACGGGGCCGCCGGATCGGAGATGACCCCGCGGTTCACTCCGACCATGCCCGTCTCCATCGCCTCCGCGATGCGCAGGGCCCGGTCCAGATCCCGCGTGTAGACGTAGCTGACCAGCCCGTACCGGGTGTCGTTGGCGGCCGCGACGCCTTCCTCCTCGGTGTCGAAGGCGACGATCGGCGCCACCGGCCCGAAGACCTCCTCGCTCAGGATCCGCGCCTGGGACGGCACGTCCGCGAGCACGGTCGCCGGATAGAACCAGCCGGGCCCGCCGGGCACCTCGCCACCGAGCAGCACCTTCGCGCCCGCGCCGACGGCGTCGTCGACCAGATCGCTGACGATCTCGCGCTGATCCTCGCTGACCAGCGGCCCGAGCGTGGTCGACGGATCGGCCCCCGGCCCCAGCACCACGCTGTCCGCCATCGCGGCCACCAGCTTCTCGGTGAACTCCGCGACCACCCCGCGCTGCACGTGGAACCGGTTGGCCGCGGTGCACGCCTCGCCGCCGTTGCGCAGTTTGGCCAGCATGGCGCCCGCCACCGCGGCGTCCACGTCGGCGTCGTCGAACACCACGAACGGCGCGTTGCCGCCCAGTTCCATGGAGGTGCGCAGCAGCCGGTTCGCCGAGGCGGCCACCAGCTTCTTGCCGACCTCGGTGGACCCGGTGAAGGTGAGCTTGCGCAGGCGCGGATCGTCGATCAGCGGGCCGGTGACGGCCCCGGAACGACTCGTCGTGACCACCGACAGCACCCCGTCCGGCAGCCCGGCCTCGCTGCACAGCTTCGCCAGCGCCAGCATGGTCAGCGGGGTGGCCGAGGCGGGCTTGACGACCATCGTGCAGCCCGCCGCCAGCGCGGGCCCGATCTTGCGGGTGCCCATGGCCAGCGGGAAGTTCCACGGCGTGATCGCCAGACACGGGCCCACCGGCTGCTTGTGCACCATGATCCGCCCGGTTCCCGATGGCGCGTGCAGGTAGCGCCCGTGCACCCGCACCGCCTCCTCGCTGTTCCAGCGGAAGAACTCGGCGCCGTAGCGCACCTCGTTGCGGCTCTCCGAGAGCGCCTTGCCCATCTCCAGGGTCATCAGCAGCGCGAACTCCTCAGCCCGCGCGGTGAGCTGCTCGAAGACCCGGCGCAGGATCTCGCCGCGCTCGCGCGAGGGGGTCGCCGCCCAGGCCGGACCCGCCGCGACGGCCGCGTCCAGCGCGCGCATCGCGTCCTCGGGCGTGGCGTCGGCGACCTCGGTGAGCACCGATCCGTCGGCCGGATTGTGTACCGCGAAGGTCCCTCCCCCCGTGGCCTCGACCGGTCCGGAACCGATCCACAAACCCTTCGGCACGAATTCGAGTACGTCGCGTTCAGACACCATGCCGCCAGCCTAAGCCGCCCCCGGGGACATACACATCGAACACACACAACCGCGGTCCCGATGAGCGAACGACGCGGGGCCGCGCCGAACCCGACGCGGTACCCTCGCTTGCGTGAGCAGCGACATCACCGCGTCGGCGGCCTGGCAGGCACTGCACGACCATCATCGCACCGTCGCGCCCGTACACCTGCGACAGCTGTTCGCCGACGATCCGGCGCGCGGCCGCGAGCTGACCGTGCGGGTGGCCGATCTGCACATCGACTACAGCAAGCACCGCGTGACCCGCGAAACCTTGCGCCTGCTGGTCGATCTCGCCGAGGCGGCCGGAGTGCCGCGACGCCGCGACGAGATGTACGCGGGCGCGCACATCAACACCTCCGAGGACCGCGCGGTCGGCCACATCGCCCTGCGGCTGCCGGTGGGCGACCAGCTGTGCATCGACGGCGCCGACGCCGACGCCGCCGTGCACGAGGTGCTGGACCGGATGGGCGAGTTCGCCGATTCGGTGCGCGCGGGCAAGTGGGTGGGCGCCACCGGCCAGCGCATCCGCACCGTGGTCAATATCGGTATCGGTGGGTCCGATCTGGGCCCCGACATGGTCTATCGCGCGCTGCGCCACTACGCCGACGCCGAGATCGAGGCCCGGTTCGTCTCCAATGTCGACCCGGCCGACCTGGTCGCCAAGCTCACCGGGCTCGACCCGGCCACGACGCTGTTCATCGTCGCCTCCAAGACCTTCTCGACCCTGGAGACGCTCACCAACGCCACCGCCGCGCGGCGCTGGCTGGTGGCCGCGCTCGGCGAGGACGCGGTGGCCAAGCATTTCGTCGCGGTGTCGACCAATGCCGAACGGGTCGCCGAATTCGGCATCGACACCACCCACATGTTCGGTTTCTGGGATTGGGTCGGCGGGCGCTACTCGGTGGATTCGGCCATCGGCCTTTCGGTGATGGTGACCATCGGCAAGGAACAGTTCGCGGAGTTCCTCGGCGGAATGCACGCCGTGGACCGGCATTTCGCGACGGCGCCGCCCGCCGAGAACGGTCCGGTGTTGCTGGCCATGCTCGGCATCTGGTATTCGAATTTCTTCGGCGCGGAATCCCGTGTGGTGCTGCCGTATTCGAACGATCTGGGCCGATTCCCGGCATATCTCCAGCAATTGACGATGGAGTCCAACGGCAAATCGGTGCGCGCCGACGGCACCCCGGTGACCTCCTCGACCGGCGAGATCTTCTGGGGCGAACCGGGCACCAACGGCCAGCACGCCTTCTATCAGCTGCTGCACCAGGGCACCCGGCTGATCCCGGCCGACTTCCTCGGCTTCGCCCGCTCCACCGACGACCTGCCCACCCGCGACGGCACCGGCAGTATGCAGGACATCCTGATGAGCAACCTGTTCGCGCAGACCAAGGTGCTCGCCTTCGGCAAGACCGCCGAGGAGATCGCCGCCGAGGGCACCGACCCGAAGCTGGTGCCGCACAAGGTGATGCCCGGCAACCGGCCCAGCACCACGATCCTGGCGCCGGAGCTCACGCCCGCGACGGTGGGTCAGCTGATCGCGCTCTACGAGCACCAGGTGTTCGTCGAGGGGATCGTATGGGGCATCGACAGTTTCGATCAGTGGGGTGTAGAGCTGGGTAAGCAGCAGGCGCTGGCGCTGGCCCCGCTGCTGAGCGATCCCGGCGAGCCCGCCTCGGCGGGTGATTCCTCCACCGACGAGCTCATCGGCTGGTATCGGGCGCATCGCCGCTGACCGGGCGGTGCGCGCGGGCGGCCTCGGTGGCCTCCTCGATCCGGTTGGTCACGCTGGAGGTGATGATGGTGACGAAGGTTCCCAGCACCACCAGGTCGAAGACCACCTGCACCATGGTCGCGATGCGCGCGGCCTGGCCGACGGCGTGCACGTCGCCGTAGCCGATGGTGCCCAGCGTGGCCAGCGTGTAATAAAGCGCGTCGGTGCGGGTCACCAGGCCGGTGAACTGGTCGGGGTCCTGTTCCTGTAGCCGGAAGTAGTACAGCGCGAACACCACGCAGACGATGCAGACCAGCAGGAGCACGCCGTCCACGCGGCCGCCCGCCGTCGCGGGCGCCCGCAGGAAGTGGTCGACCCGGCGCCAGACCAGCCACGCCAGCCCGACCACACCGACCACGAACGTGACCACCCCGACCACCCGGCCCGGCCACGCGTCGAGCTCGAAGATCCAGGCCACCGGCACGCTGTAGTACAGCAGCAGCGCGCACAGCGCGGCGGCGCCGTTGCGCAGTACGTGTCCGGGCAGGGCGGCCATCCGAGGGCGCGTCATCGTTCCATGATCACCGGTCACCGCGCGTTTTCCGGGGATCCCGCGCCGGTCAGCCGAACAGGTAGCCGGTGCCCGCGGCGGTCAGCACGTGGTCGGCGCGCGGCCTGGTGCGGGCCACCAGATCCGCATTGCGCAGATCGCTGTCGGTGACCTTGGTCTTCGCGTCCGCGGGTGTCCGCCCGCCGAGGACATGCCGATCGAACAGCCGGGTGGTGAGGACCTCGCGCGGGGCGTCGAGATACCAGCACGCGTCGAGCAGCTCGCGCACCGGCGCCCACCCCGGCGCCTCGGCATCGGTCACCAGCAGATAGTTGCCCTCGATCACGACGACCCGCTCGTCACCGATGCGGACACCGTCCGCGGTGGGCTCGTCGATCGCCCGGTCGAACAGCGGCCACGACACCGGCTCGCCGACGGGCGCCGCCCGCAGCGCGCGCAGATCGGCGACGAACCCGGCCGCGTCGAAGGTGTCCGGCTCGCCCTTGCGGGCCAGCGCACCTCGTTCCCGCAGCGTCGCGTTCCGCAGGTGGTAGCCGTCCATCGGCGCCACCACCGCGGGCTCGGGCAGTGCCGCGCAGAGCCGTTGCGCCAGTGTCGACTTCCCGGCGCCCGGCGGCCCGGCGACGCCGAGCAGCACCCGCTGACCAGCTCGCGCGGACACCGGAATCCGCTGGGCCAGTTCACCCACCGTCAGAACCTCGTCCACCCGCGCCACCGCCCGAGCCTATCGCCGTCAGGTCGGTCCGTGCCCACGGCCGCGATGCTGTGCCCTAGGGCAGGTCGACGAAGGCCCGCTCGATGATGGCGCCGGTGTTCGCGCCGACCGGCAGGGTGCCGAAGGCGATGCCCCAGTCGGCGCCGAGGCGGGTGGCGCAGAAGGCGTCGGCGACGGCCGGGTGGCCGTGCCGGACCAGCTGAGCGCCTTGCAGGACCAAAGCCATCAGTTCCACCACGCGGCGGGCGCGGTATTCGATATCGGACAGGTCGCTGAGTTCCTTGCCGACGCGGTCGATGGCGTCGTCGAGGCGCGGGTCGGCGCCGCGGGCCAGCCCGACCTCGGCGAAGTAGGCCTCCACCGTCTCGGGCTGACGCCCCATGGCGCGCAACGCGTCCAGCGCCGCCACATTCCCCGAGCCCTCCCAGATCGACATGAGCGGGGCCTCGCGATACAGCCGCGGCATGCCCGATTCCTCGGCATAACCGTTGCCGCCCAGGCATTCCAGCGCCTCGGCGGCGTGCGCGGGGGCACGCTTGCACACCCAGTACTTGGTGATGGCCAGCGCGATCCGGCGCAGCGCGGCCTCGGCCGGGTCGCTGCCCGCGCGGTCGGTGGCCCCGGCCAAGCGCATCATCACGGTGGTGGCGGCGTCGGACTCGATCACCAGATCGGCCAGCACATTGCGCATCGCGGGCTGGTCGACGAGCTCGGCGCCGAAGGCTTTCCGGTGCCGGGCGTGGTGCACGGCGGCCACCGCGCCCATCCGCATGCCGGTGGCCGAGCCGATCACGCAGTCCAGGCGGGTCATATTGACCATCTCGATGATCGTCTTCACGCCCGCGCCCTCGGCCCCGACGAGCCAGCCGGTGGCGTTCTCGTACTCGATCTCGGAGGAGGCGTTGGACTTGTTGCCGAGCTTGTCCTTGAGCCGCTGGATGCGGATCGGGTTGCGGGTGCCGTCGGGCAGCACGCGCGGCAGCAGGAAACACGACAGGCCGCCGGGGGCTTGGGCGAGGGTGAGGAACATGTCCGACATGGGCGCGGAGGTGAACCACTTGTGGCCGATCACGCGGTAGGAGCCATCGGGCCGCGGGGTGGCGGTGGTGGTGTTGGCCCGCACGTCGGAGCCGCCCTGCTTCTCCGTCATCGACATGCCCGCGATGAGACCGGCCTTGGTGGACGGTTCGCGCAGGCCGAATTCGTAGGTGCGCGAACCGAGCAGCGGCTCGTAGCGGGCGGCGAGTTCGGGGTTGTGGCGCAGGGCGGGGACGACGGCGTAGGTCATCGAGATCGGGCACATGTGGCCCGCTTCGGCGGCACCCCAGGTGAAGAACTTGGCCGCGCGGGCGGTGTGCGCGCCGGGACGCTCGTCGAGCCAGGGCGAACCGTGCAGGCCGTGCCGCACGGCGACGGTCATCAGATCGTGCCAGTGCGGGTGGAATTCGACCTCGTCGACGCGATGACCCCACCGATCGTGGGTGTGCAGCACCGGCGGGTACTCGTTGGCGAGCCTGCCCCACTCCTGCGCCGCGACGGCACCGGCGAGCACGCCGAGCTCGCGCACCTCGGCCTCGGCCCAGCCCGCGCCCTCGCGGTGCAGGCCCTCGATCAGCGCGGGGTTGCGCGCGGCGTCGAAGGGGACGAGCGGGGGAACCTGATTGAACACTTCATGGGTCGACACAGCCGACTCTCCTTCGCCTACAACGATTCCGGCCGCGCGCCCAGTGCGCGCACCGCGAATGCGACCAATTCGGGGATGACGGTTTCCGCGCGCGGGGTGTCGGCCAGCGGACCGACCAGCACCTCGCCGATCGCACCGACCAGCGCGGCCGCGCTCAGATGCGAATCCTGCGGTGGCAGTTGCCCGTCGGCGACGCCGAGGGCGATGGCGTTCTCGAACGTCGCGGTGAAAGCGCGGCGGAACTCCAGGCGTTGCGCGTCGACGGCGGGGTCGACCGGTTCGGCCAGCAGGACGTAGGCCAGCTTCGGGTTCTTCAGCGCGCGCCCGGCGAAGGTCTCCACCGCCGCGCTCACCCGCTGCACCACCTCGCCCTTGGCCACCGCGGCCCGTACCGCGTCGACCTCCCGGGCCACCACCGTCTCGAACACCGCGGCTACCAGCGCGGCCTTGTTCTCGAACTGCTTGTAGACGGTGCCGGTCGCGATGCCCGTCTCCTGCGCGACCGCGGCCATCGAGAGACCCGCGAACCCGTCGCGCGACAGCACGCGGGTGGCGGCCTGCACGATGAGCGCGCGTTGCGCGTCGAGGCGGGCCTGTACGGCGGGGGTCCTGCGGTACACCATGCAAGAAGTGAACCACTGATTCACCCCTTCACGCAAGGGGTGGCCGTCCCCCGATGTCGTACTGTCGGCCCATGCGCACCGACCACCCGGCCCACCGCTGATGGACCGCCTCACCGTCGTCGACGAGATCTTCCTGCGCACTCACCGCGACCTGGGCACCCCCATCGCCCTCCAGGGCCTCTGGCGCATCCCCGACCCCATGTCCCCCACCCTCCTGTCGGCCATCCACGACCAGCTCCGCACCGGCCCCCTCGGCCGCCGCGTGCTCCGGCCCCGCGTCCCCGGTGCCCGCCGAGCCTGGCGACCGAACACCCGAGCCCACCCCCTCGACCTGCACGGTTTCCCGCCCCCAGCGGACATCCACACCAATCCCGGACTCGACCACCCGCTCCGAGAGGACGCGATCCTGCCTTGGGCCGACACTCTCGGAACCGGCCTCGACCCCGAGTACGGCCCCGGCTGGCGCCTCTCGGCGGCCCGGCTCCACGATGGCGGCACCGTCGTCGCCCTCACCTGCTCGCACGCATTGGCCGACGCCCGGGGGCTCATCCACGCCGTCGCCGCGGCTCTCGACGACCTCACCACCGACGCCACCACCGGCGACCCACTCCGCCAGTCGATGCGGAGTTCCGGTCGCTCAGACTGGGCCGATGCCTGGTCCCAGTGGTCGACGGTCATCACCGGAACCGCCCGGGCCCTGCGGCAGGGCATCCCGAAACCGCCCGCGGCGGCAGCTCCCGATCACCTGCCGGGACGGGCCGTACACGGCACGCTGCTCACCTTCGACGCCGCCGAATGGGACAGCATCGCAGCGGAATCCGGCGGTACGCCGAACAGCCTGTTCATCCACCTCGTCGCGAACATCCTGTGGGAGAACGGTTTCCCGCATCCGGTGATCACCGCCAGCCTCCCGGTGGACACCCGCGACGAACCGCGCGTCGACAACGATCTCGCCGTGACCGCCATCGATATCGTCCGCACCGACACCCCAGCGACTCTGCGCGCCAAGGCCCGCGACGCCTATCTACGCCGGATGACCAGCCCCGCCGGTCTCCCGGAGGAGATCCTCCAGGTGATCCCCGACCGCTGGGCGCACGCCCTCAGCAAGGGCGCCGGTGAGCGAGACATCCTGTGCTCCAATATCGGAACCCTCCCCGACACCCTCCGCACGGTGGGCCCGCACCACTGCGACCGCGTCGCCGCCCGCGCCATCCACCCCAACCTCCGCGACTTCCCCCGCACCCAGCTCTCGGGCTATCTGTCCCGCCTGGCCGACACCTACACTCTCGCCCTGGTCAGCCTCTCCGCCCACCCGGAAACCCTCGCCGACGCGATCTCCCGCGCCTGCCACACCACGGGCCCCACACCCAACCACTGGTGACCTGAACAGCCGATCACCACGCTCGGTCAGGTCGCTGTCATGCCGGTGAGCAGCGCGCGCAATCCCCAGACGAACTGGTCCACCGAGTTCCAGGCCGCGATCTCGTCGAGGTGCGCGGCGGTGCGGGGCCAGCGCCGGGAATCCAGCCCGGCCAGGGTGGCGCGGCGCTGGGCGATGCGCTCGGATTCCGGTGCGAGCGGCGGTTTTCCGTCGGTGGTCGCCACTTCCAGGGCGACCGCGCCGAGCACCTGGATGATCACCGCGTACACCCCGTGCGCGCGCGTCGCGAGCGGTAGACCGCCGCGTGCCAGGCAGCCGAACAGCGCCTCGCCCACATCCAGGGCGGCGGGTCCGTCCATCGGTCCCGACATCATCAGCGAGGCCACCGCCGGGTGGTCGAGCAGCTGATCGCGCAGGCCGAGGGCGAATTGGATCACCGCCGCGGTCCATTCCACGCCGTCGTCGCCGAGCGGGCCCAGTGGCACGGCCGCGAGCACCCGGTCGATCACCGCCCGTTCCAGCGCGGCCCGGCTGGCGACGTAGGTGTACACCGCGTTCGGGTTCACGCCGAGGCGCCCGGCCACCGCGCGGATCGACAGCGCGCGTGGTCCGCCCTCGTCCAGCAGTGCCAGCGCCGTGTCGACGACCTGTTCCGCGGTGAACGAGCGCCGCGTCGGCCGCGGCGCACCGGCGCCCTGCTCGGCCGACCTCGCCTCCGTCATGCGTCGGACTGTACTGATCCGCACCCGCCACGCCGCGCACCCACATTCGGCGCCCAGCGTGTCGTCAGGGCGTGATGCCCAGGCGCGTCGCCAGCCACGGGAGCTGGTCGCGCAGCCCCCGCGCCCAGACCCCGAAGCTGTGCCCGCCGGGTACCAGCTCGAGCCGCACATCCATCCCGGCCTCCTCGGCCGCCTGATACATGCGCTCGACCTGCGGCCGGTAGATGTCGTCGTCGGCGCCCACCACGAACGCGCCCGCGGAATCCGGGTAGGTGCGCGAGTGCAGCAGGTCGAGGGGGTTCACCCGGATGAATGCCTCGGCGTCGCCGCCGAAGGCCGCGTCGACGGTGCGCTGCCGGTTCCCGAGGGTCGGCTCGTCCTGGCCGGACAGGTCGAGGAAGGTGGGGTACACCTCGGGCGCGTTGGTCGCCAGCTGCAAGGCGCAGGTGCCGCCGTAGGACAGGCCGCCGACCGCCCAGGCGCGCGGGTCGGGATCGATCTGGAGATTCCGCTTCGTCCAGGCGGGCACGTCGACGGACAGATAGGTGGCGACCTTGCCCAGCCGCGAGTCCATACACAGCGGATTGGCCAGCTGGGAACCGGTGCCGTCGGCGACGACGACCACCGGCGCGAGTCCCCCGTGCTGCCGGGCGAAATCGTCCATGGTCCGCACCAGCTGCCCGCCGACGAGCCAGTCCTCCGGCGCCCCCGGTTCCCCGGCGAGCAGCACCAGCACCGGCAGCAGCGGCCGTGGATCGGCGAAATAGGCTGGGGGAAGGTAGATCTCGGCCCCGCGAGCCTCGAAGCCGGAGGCCGTCGGCGGAATGGACGCGGTGAGCACCCGGCCCCGGTCGGGCAGACCGCCGGGGTCCGACCACACCGTGGTCAGCGGCCGCCCACCGACCACGTGCGCGGCCGTGGTCAGCTCGCTCGCGTCGACCCTGGTCACCTCGTCGACGCCGAACACCGAGCCCACCGTCGGATAGGACTCGTACTCGAGATTGATCCGCACGCCGACCGCGACGAGCACCAGCGCGGCGGCGAGCACGGTCACCAGTGCCGTGGTGAGCTTGCGGCGCACCAGGATCCGGGGCACCACGAACAGCACCGCGGCGATCGCGATTCCGATCAGCACATACACCGAGACCGCGATCGGGTCCGGAAACGGCCGCCACAGCTCCTCCACGATCAGATACAGCGCGGCCGTCAGCACCGCCGCGACGAGCAGCACGATCGGCACCGTGACGGTGACGTAGCGCCGCGAGCGGGGGAACAGCAGCCACAGCCCGGCTGATACGCCGAGAACGGTCATGGTCACCGGAAGCCACCCGGTGAGTAACGACAGATCGGTGAATTTCGCCATCGCTGACCTCCACTGATGCCCGATCGCTCTCGATGGACGTACCGTACACAGACGACTTCACCGCGCCCGTGCGGCGCACTCGCAGCAAAGGGTGGATCGATGGACGAGAACGCAGCCGCCGCCGACCAGCCCTCGTCACGCCCGCTCGCCGCCGCGGGCGCGATCCTGCGCCGGGCGCCGTTCACCTCCGGCTTCCTCGCGCTGGTCGCCGTGCTCGGACTCGGGACCGGCGGCCTCTGGCACCGCCTCGACGCGCGATCCTGGTTCGCCGACATCGCCTACGGCTGGCTCCCCCTGACAGAGGGCAAGTGGTGGACGCCGTTGTCGGGCTGGTTCTTCGGGCTCACGCCGCTCCAGTACCTGATGATGGCGGTGTTCTTCGCCGTCGCGGTCGGCTGGACCGAAACCCGTCTCGGCACCGCGCGCACCGCGCTGGTCTGCCTGACCGGTCAGCTGATCGGTGTGCTGGGCGCGTCGGTGGCGGTCGGGCTGCTCGCGCACACCCACCTGGCCTGGGCCGACCGGCTGGCCGAGGTCCGCGATGTCGGCTTCACCACCGCGGCGATCGCGGCGCTGGCCGCGGTCTCGGCGAGTCTGCGGTCGCCGTGGCGCCTGCGCCTGCGGGCCGGGCTGGTGGCCTATGTGGCGATCACCTTCCTGTTCGAATCGACCTTCGCCGATCTGATGCACCTGATCGCCATGCTGGTCTGGTTGCCGCTGGGCGAGCGGTTCTTCAGCCGCACCGAACACGGCTTCTGGCCGCGCACCCGGCGCGAGGTGCGCATGCTCGCCTTCGCCGGGCTGCTGGTGATCGCCGCGGTCTCGGTGACGGTGTACTTCTTCCCCAGCGAGACCCTGCTCGGCCCCACCGGCGACGAACGCGGCTCGGGCTGGAGCACGCTACTCACCGTCGCGGTGATCGCGATCGTGGCCGATCAGCTGCGCAAGGGCCATCGCTGGGCCTGGTGGGTCACCGTCGCCTACGGCACCCTGCACGTGGTCGTCACGCTGATCCTGCTCGGCGTGGCCATGGGTACCGACTACGCGACCACCGGCGCGGTCACCGTCGGCACCGCCCTGCTGTGGGCCGGGGAACTGGCCCTGCTCTACGGCGGCCGGGGCGCCTTCCGGGTTCCCGCCCGCCGCACCATCACCGAGGGCGCGTTCGCGGGCACCGACCCCGGCACCGCCGTGCGCGAACTGCTCACCCGCTACGGCGGCGGCACCATGTCGTGGATGACGACCTGGCCGGAGAACAAGTACTGGTTCGCCGCGGACGGCGAGCGCTGCGTCGCCTACCAGCGGCACGCGGGCACCGTCATCGCGCTGACCGACCCGCTCGGCCCGCCGGAACTGCTCCCCGATACTCTCGCCCGCTTCGCCGACCGCTGCGAGTCCGACGGCCTGGTGCCGTGCCTGTTCTCCACCACCGGCACCGTGGCCGAGCTCGCGGGCGAACTCGGCTGGCGCAGTACGCAGATCGCCGAGGACACCCTGGTCGACCTGCCCCAGCTCGAGTTCAAAGGCAAAGCGTGGCAGGACATCCGCTCGGCCATCAACAAGGCGAACAAGGAGGGCATCACCTTCCGCCTGGTCCACCTGGCCGAGGAGCCGTTCGCCGTGCTCGCCCAGGTGCGGGCGATCTCCGAGGAGTGGGTCGGCGAAAAGGGCCTGCCGGAAATGGGATTCACGCTCGGTGGCGTGGAAGAAGCCCTCGACCCGGCGGTGCGGGTCGGCCTGGCGATCGACGGCGAGGGCAGCGTGCACGGTGTCACCTCGTGGCTGCCCGTCTACGCGGCGGGCGGCGAGATCCGGGGCTGGACCCTGGACGTGATGCGCAGGCGCCCCGATGGCTTCCGCCCGGTGGTGGAGTTCCTGATCGCCTCCGCCGCGCAGGCCTTCAAAGAGGAAGGCGCCGAGATCATCTCGCTGTCGGGCGCGCCGCTGGCCCGCAGCGCCGGGACCGAAGGCACCGAACCGATCGATCGATTACTCGAAGGGCTCGGCGCCGCCATGGAGCCGTACTACGGCTTCCGGTCGCTGCACGCGTTCAAGGCCAAGTTCCAGCCGCGCCACGAACCGGTGTACCTGTGCTATCGCGACGAGGCCGACCTGCCCCGCATCGGCATCGCGCTGACCCGGGCCTATCTCCCCGAGGCATCGGCCAAGGACCTGATGGCGCTGGGTAGCCGCTGAGCACTCTCAGCTGACCGGTATCGCATCCGCCCCTCGCGCACCCGCGGCGACCGCGCGGCCCCGGTTCGCGGACAACGCCTGCCCGATCCGCTCCGTCACCTCGGCCGGGACCGCGATGCCCGGTTCCAGATCGCCCGCGGACACCGCCTCTCCCCACATCTGGCGCAGTGGGACAACTCCCGCCCACACCCCGCCATTGGCGATGTCCGCCGCGTCGTCGTTGGGCCCACCGGCGCGGACCTTCACCGAGGCTTCGGTGAGGTCGAGCGCGAGCACCATGGTCGCCGCCATCTCCTTGCGGTTCGGCGGCCGCACCCGATCCCAGGACCCCGGCGCCGCGTGCTCCACGATCGCCCGCAGCGCGCGGACCCGCTCGTCCTCGTCGGTGACCAGCACCGCCCGGCCGCGCACCACCGCCGAACGGTAGTTCATCGAGAAGTGCATGGCCGAGCGCGCGTACACCACCCCGTCGACGTGGGTCACCGCCACCGAGATGTCGGTGTCGAGCGCGGCGCGCAGGTTGCCCGCGCCGGTGGATCCGTGCAGGTAGAGGGTGTCACCGTCGCGGCCGTAGGCGGTCGGCAGCACCACCGGGGAGCCGCCCAGCAGCACCCCGAGGTGGCAGACCAGGCCCGCGTCGAGCACGGCGTCCAGGGCCGCCCGGTCCGTGACGCCGCGTTCTTTGATGCGGGTCAGGGTGCTGCGCGGGGTCGGGGAAAGGGCGGGCCGGGTGTCGTGCGTGGTCATAAGATGAGCTTCGCCGACGAAGTGGACCGTGAGTAGATCCAATTCACCGGAATTCTAACAGGCCAATTCGAGGTGACCCATGCTCGACGAACTCCCGATCCCGCTGGACCGCGCCGCGCCCGAACCGCTGTCGGTGCAGGTCGCCGATGCCCTGCGCGCCGCCGCCACCAGCGGGATGCTGCGGGTGCACGACCGGTTGCCGTCCTCGCGGGCGCTGGCCCGGCAGCTCGGCGTCAGCCGGGCCGTGGTCGCCGCCGCCTACGACCAGCTGCACGCCGAGGGCTGGCTGGACGGCAGACGCGGCTCGGGCACCTACCTCAGCACCGCGCCCGCTCCCGTACCGCCCGGCGCCGATCCGGCCGAGCACCCCGACCCCGCCGCGAGCCTGCTCGATCTCGGCCCCGGCGCGCCCTGTGTCGAGGCGCTGGACCCGGCGGCCTGGCGCCGGGCCTGGCGCGCGGCGGGCGACGATCCCGGCCCCGCCCGCAAGGACCGGTCCGGCGAGCCGATGTTCCGGAGCGCGGTCGCCGAACACCTGCTGCGGCATCGCGGTCTCGCCGCCGCGAGCACCTCGGTGGTGCTGGCCACGGCGGGCACCAGCGCGGCGGTGGGCGAGCTCGCGGCCGCGCTGCTGTGCCCGGGCGACCGGGTCGCCATGGAGGACCCCGGCTATCAGCGTTCCGTTGGCGCGCTGGCCGCCGCCGGGATCGAGGTCGTCGCGGTGCCCGTCGACGGTGACGGTCTGCGCGTCGACCTGATCCCACCCGACGTGCGCGCCGTGTATTGCACACCGGCACACCAGTTCCCGCTCGGCGCCCGGATGCCCGCCACCCGGCGCGTCGAACTGATCGAATTCGCCAGGGCGGCGGGCATCTTCGTCATCGAGGACGACTACGACGGCGAATTGCGTTACGACACCGCACCCTTGCCGCTGCTCGCCGCGATGGCCCCCGATGTCGTCGTGCACTTGGGCACCACGAGCAAGATCATCGCCACCACCCTCGGTGTCGGCTGGCTGGTCGCCCGGCCCGAGATCACCGACGCCGTGCTGGCCCACCGCGAACGCACCGGCACCGCGCCCGGCCCGGCGGGCCAGCGGGTACTGGCGGCCTTCGCCCGGCACGGCGACCTGGCCCGGCATCTGCGCAGGCTGCGCCGGGTGGTGCCGCCGCGCCGCGCCCTGGTCGTCGACGCGCTCGCCCGCCACGCGCTGCCGGTGGTCGGTGACGACGCCGGATCGCACCTGGTGGTCGAGCTCGCCGATGCCGCAACCGAGCGGCGCGCCGTGACCGCCGCCCAGGCCCGCGGCGTGCTGCTCGACGGCCTGGCCCGCCACCACCTCGGCCCGGCACACCGCTTCGGCGTCGCGCTCGGCTATACCGCGCTCGACGCCGCCGAGCTGGCCGAAGCCGTCCCGATCGCCGCCGAATGCCTCGCCGCGGCCCGGCGCACCGCGCCCACGCGGTCGTAGCATGGACGCCAGACCCCGCGCGGGTCGCTGTTCGCCCGGTACTACCCCTCCGAACATCGAAGTGGTGAGCACATGACCGAACAAGACATCCTGGCGCGTATCAAACAGCTCGTCGACGACGAGCACGAACTGCGGGCCAAAGCGTCCGCGGGCGCGATCGATCCGGTGGCCGAACGTCAGCAGCTCGCCCAGCTCGAGGTGATGCTGGATCAGGCCTGGGACCTACTGCGTCAGCGCCGTGCCCGGGTCGACGCCGCCGAATCCCCCGAGGACACCGAGATGCGCCCGGCCCGTGAGGTCGAGGGCTATCTGCAGTGACCGACGCCGACTACGACGTCATCGTCCTCGGCGCCGGACCGGCCGGTGAGAACGCCGCCGCCTACGCCATCGCGGGCAGCGACCGCACCGCCGCCCTGGTCGAACACCAGCTCTTCGGCGGCGAATGCAGCTACTGGGCGTGTATGCCCAGTAAGGCGCTGCTGCGGCCGGGCGCGGTGCTGCGGCTGGCCCAGGAGATGCCCGGGGTGACCGCGAGCGGCCCGCAGGTGGCCGATGTGCTGGCCCGGCGCGATTCCTTCGTCCACGGCTACGACGACGAATCCCAGGTCGACTGGGCGAAATCCGCCCGGATCGACCCGATCCGGGGCACCGGCGCGCTGGCCGGGGACCGCCTGGTCGAGGTCGCCACCACCGACGGGACGCGGATGCTGCGCGCCCGGCACGCGGTGGTCGTGGCCACCGGCACCACCGCCATGATCCCGGACATTCCCGGCGTGCGCGAGGCCCTGCCGTGGACCTCCCGCGACGCCACCGCCCTGGCGATCGTGCCGCGCCGGGTGGCCATCATCGGCGGCGGTGTGGTGGCCTGCGAGGCCGCCACCTGGCTGGCCGAACTGGGCGCGCAGGAGGTGACCCTGCTGGTGCGCGGCGACCGGCTGCTGCCGCGCGCCGAACCGTTCGCCTCCGAACTCGTCCTGCGCGGCCTGCGCGACACCGGCGTGGTGACGGTCCGCCTGCACACCGAACCGCAGCTGGTCTCGCGCCGCGACCCGGTGGACACCGGGGTCGGCCGCATTCACGGCGGCCCGGTCACCCTCGTCCTCGCCGACGGCGAACTCGAGGTCGACGAACTGGTCGTCGCCACCGGCCGCGCACCGGCCACCAAGGCCCTCGGGCTCGACACCGTCGGTCTGCCCCCCGGCTATCTCGAGGTGGACGACCAGCTCACCGTGCGCGGCGTCCCCGGTGACTGGCTCTACGCCGTCGGCGATGTGAATCACCGCGCGGCACTGACCCATATGGGCAAGTACCAGGCCAGGGTGTGCGGTGACGTGATCGCCGCCCGCGCCGAGGGCAGACCGCTCGACAGCCCCCGGTTCACCGCGAGCGCCGACCACCAGCAGATCCCACAGGTGGTCTACACCGCGCCGGAACTCGCCTCCGTCGGCCTGACCGAGCACGAGGCCCGCACCAGCGGACACACCGTGGACACCGTCGAACTGGATATCGAGGTCGCGGGCACCGCGCTGGCCCGCGACGACTTCCATGGCCGGGCCAAACTCGTCGTCGACACCGCCGCCGACCGGCTGCTCGGCGCCACTTTCGTCGGCCCCGAGATGGGCGAGCAGCTGCACGCGGCCACCATCGCCATCCTGGGCCGGGTGCCGATGGAGACGCTGTGGCACGCGGTGCCCGCCTATCCGACGGTCAGCGAGTTCTGGCTGCGGCTGCTGGAGGCGTGGCGGCAGCGCGCTATTTGAGCAGCCGCGACATCCGCCGGTCGGCGAGGACCTTGCCGCCGGTCTGGCAGGTGGGGCAGTACTGGAAGGAGCGCTCCGCGTAGGACACCTCGCGCACGGTGTCCCCGCAGACCGGGCATTTCTCGCCGGTGCGCGCGTGCACCCGCATCCCGGAGCGCTTCTCGCCCTTCAACCGGGCCGCGTCCTGCCCCACCGAGCGCCGCACCGCGTCGAGCAGCACCTCGCGCATGGCGGTGTAGAGCTGCGAGATCGTCTCCGCCGACAGGGTTTTCGTATTCGCGAAGGGCGAGAGCTTCGCGGTGTGCAGGATCTCGTCGGAGTAGGCGTTGCCGATCCCGGCGAGCAGGGTCTGGTCGACCAGGGCGGTCTTGAGCCGCTGCGAGGTGCCGGTCAGCAGGGCGGCGAACTCGTCCTCGGTGACGGCCAGCGCGTCCGGCCCCAGCCGCGCGATCCCGTGCACCAACTGCGGGTCCTCGACGACATAGACCGCAAGCCGCTTCTTGGTGCCCGCCTCGGTCAGGTCGATCGCGGGCGTCGCGCCCTCGGGGGTGAAGAAGTGCACCCGCAGGGCCAGCGGGGATTTCCCGCCCGGCTTCGGCGGCAGCGGATTCGGCTCGTCGACCCAGCGCAGCCAGCCCCCGCGCGAGAGATGCGTGATCAGCCAGAGTCCCCCGCAGTCCATCCCGAGGAACTTGCCCCACCGCCCGGCCCCGGTGACATCGCGGCCGGACAGCGCCGTCACCGGCGGATCGAAGGTCTTCACCGCACTCAGCGCGGCCACGTCGACCCGGCCGACCACCGCGCCGACGGCATGGTCACGCAGAAACTGCGCTAACGCCTCTACCTCGGGTAGCTCCGGCACGAGCTGAGTCTATTGGAGCGCTGGCGCGCTCGAGTCGCGGCCCCTAGGGGCCGCCGGTCAGCGCTCGAGACTCGCCTTCGGCATGCGCTTCGAGCGCTGACCGGCGACCCGGCCGCGACCGGCGCTGCGCGCCGCCGCTCCTCGGGGTCGCGGGTGCGGGGCCGGGGGTGTGCGGTCGTGGCGGCTTACCCTGCTCGCAACAGGTAGACGTCCATGATCCAGCCTTTGGCCTCGCGGAGTTCCACGCGGCGCGCCACGATCTGTTTCTCGACCTCGCGCAGCGGCCCCTCGATCAGCGTCTCGTCGGGCATGCCCAGGTAGGCGCCCCACCAGATGTGGAGGTCGTCGCCGGGGACCTCGGTGAACGAGCAATCGCCGTCGAGCATCACCACCGTCGAGCCGGAACCCAGGCCCTCCTCGCGCAGGCGGCGCCCGGTGGTGACGTGCACCGGCTCGCCGATGCGGTGCAGCACCATCCGGTGGCGGGCGGCCAGCGCGGCCACGCTGGTGACGCCCGGGATCACCGCGTAGTCGAACGCGCTGTTTCCCCGCGCCAGCACGTGCTCGACCATCCGCAGGGTGCTGTCGTAAAGGGCCGGATCGCCCCACACCAGGATCGCCCCGGTGCCCTCGACCTGGTTGAACGCGGCTTCGAGCAGTTCGGCGCGGCGCTCGTGCCAGTCCCGCACGACGCCGGTGTAGTCGGCGGGGGTGCGGTCGCGCGGCGGATCGGTGATCTCGATGATCCGGTGCGGCCCGTCGACGTGTTCGGCCAGGATCGCGGTCCGCACCTCGACCAGTTCCCGCTTCTCGTCCCCCTTGCCGATCACGAAGAACGCCTCGGCCCGTCGCATGGCCTTGACCGCCTGCATCGTCACCTGGTCGGGGTCGCCCGCGCCGATGCCGATCACGTAGAGCTTGCGCATACGCGGAGAGCTTGCCAGGTGGCCGGGCACGTAGACTCGGCAGCCGTGGCCACCCCTGATACGCAGTACGAGGATCTGCTCCGGCACGTGCTCGCGAACGGCACCCCCAAAGCCGATCGCACCGGCACCGGCACCCGCAGCATCTTCGGTCATCAGCTGCGCTACGACCTGTCCACGAGCTTCCCGCTGATCACCACCAAGCGGGTGCACATGAAGTCCATCGCCTACGAACTGCTGTGGTTCCTGCGCGGCGACTCGAACGTGTCCTGGTTGCGGGAGCACGGGGTGAGCATCTGGGACGAATGGGCCGACGCCGAGGGCGAGCTGGGCCCGGTCTACGGGGTGCAGTGGCGCTCTTGGCCCACCCCCGACGGCACCCACATCGACCAGATCTCCCAGGTCCTGCACACCCTGCGCACCGACCCGGACTCGCGCCGGATGATCGTGTCGGCCTGGAATGTCGCCGATCTGGACAAGATGGCGCTCGCGCCCTGCCACGCTTTCTTCCAGTTCTACGTGGCCGACGGCAAGTTGTCGTGCCAGCTCTACCAGCGCAGCGCCGACCTGTTCCTCGGCGTGCCGTTCAATATCGCCAGCTACGCCCTGCTCACCCTGATGGTGGCCCAGCAGACCGAGCTCGAGCCCGGCGAGTTCATCTGGTCCGGCGGCGACGTGCACATCTACGACAACCACGTCGACCAGGTCCGCGAGCAGCTCACCCGCGCGGCCTACCCGTTCCCGCGGCTGCACCTGCGGCCCGCGGCGAGCCTGTTCGACTACACCTACGAGGACATCGAACTGTCCGGCTACCGCCACCACCCACCCATCAAGGCGCCGGTGGCGGTGTGACCCGCGGGATCGGGCTCATCTGGGCCCAGGCGAACAACGGCGTCATCGGCATCGACAACACCATCCCCTGGCGCGTCCCCGAGGACATGGCCGCCTTCAAGAACACGACCATGGGCCACCCCGTGATCATGGGCAGACGCACCTGGGACTCCCTGCCCCCCGCGTTCCGCCCCCTGACCGGACGCCGCAATATCGTCGTCACCCGCCAGCCCGGCTGGGCGGCCGAGGGCGCCGAACGCGCGGGCTCGGTCGAAGAGGCCCTGACCCTGACCGGCGACACCGACACCTGGATCGCCGGGGGCGGCGAGATCTACCGCGCCGCACTCCCTTTCGCGACGATCCTGCAGGTCACCGAGATCGACACCACCGTCCCCGGCGACGCCTTCGCCCCACCCATCGGCCCGGAATGGCACGCCCCACCCACCGACTGGCAGCTGTCGAAAACCGGCCTGCGCTACCGCATCCGCCACTACACCCGCGGCTGACAACATCCGGCTAACGGTCCGGGCAAAACGGCCGATCCCGGGTGGGGTCTCGGGCATACTCCTCGATACCAGCCCGCGAGAAGCCCGCGAAAGGCGCGTTGCCATGGACAAGAAATCGCTGACCGCGGTGGCCCGCCAGCAATTGAAGCTGGCCGCCACCTCGACGAGTGGCCGGAGTTCGCAGACCGTCATCGGCGGTCACACCCATGCGCTGCGGCAGACCGTCGTCGCCCTCACCGAGGGGCAGAGCCTCGCCGAACACGACAACGCGGGCGATGTCACCATCCAGGTCCTCACCGGCACGCTGGTGCTGATCGCGGGCACCGACGAGTGGAAGGGTTCGGCGGGCGATCTGCTGGTCGTCCCCCGGGCCAGGCACAGCGTCAAGGCCATCGACAATGTGGCGTTCCTGCTGACCGTCGCCAAGTAGGACACACCCGGGCGCTGACCGAAGCTGTCGGTAGCGGCCCGTACGCTGGACCGCATGGGTGAGCCACAAGCGGTCCTCGATCCACTCTCGCCTGCCGCGATCTTCCTCGTCGCCACCATCGACGAGGGCGGCGAGGCCACCGTGCGCGATCTGCTGTCGGATATCTCCGGTTTACGCCGTTCGGTCGGTTTCCGGGTGCCCGGCGAGGGTCTGACCTGCATCACCTCGATCGGCTCCGCGGCCTGGGACCGGCTGTTCACCGGGCCCAAACCCGCTGAGCTGCACGAGTTCCCGGGCTACAACGGCCCCGTGCACAGCGCCCCGGCCACCCCGGGCGACCTGCTGTTCCACATCAAGGCCGAAACCCAGGGCGCCTGTTTCGAACTCGCCATGGTGATCGGTGCCCGGTTGCGGGGCGCGGTCACGGTCGTCGACGAGACCGTCGGCTTCCGCTATTTCGAGCAGCGCGATCTGCTCGGCTTCGTCGACGGCACCGAGAACCCCGAGGGCCGCGCCGCCGCCTCGGCCGCCCTGATCGGCGACGAGGACCCCGATTTCTCCGGCGGCAGCTACGTCATCGTGCAGAAGTACACCCACCCCCTCGACCAGTGGAACGCGCTGAGCATCGAGGAGCAGGAGCGGGTCATCGGGCGCACCAAGCTCGGCGACTACGAACTGCCCGACGACGTGAAACCCCCGAACTCGCATGTCGCGGTGAACACCCTGGTCGACCCCGACGGCACCGAACGCCAGATCCTGCGCGCCAATATGCCCTTCGGCACCGTCGGCACCGACGAGTTCGGCACCTACTACATCGCCTACGCGGCCACCCCCAGCGTCACCGAGCGCATGCTCGAGCGCATGTTCCTCGGCACCGAGGACGCGGCCTACGACCGCATCCTCGATTTCTCCTTCGCCGTCACCGGCACCCTGTTCTTCACCCCCACCGCCGAGTTCCTCGACGACCTGCCCGAGGCACCCCAGTCTGTCGCCGCCGAGGAGGGCTCCGACGAGCTGGCCGAATTCGTCCCGGTGGAACAGGCCAACGCCGCCGCGGCGGCAGCGTCATCGAACGGCTCACTCGGCATCGGCACGATGAAAAGGAGTATCTGAATGAACAACCTGCATCGCGAACTCGCGCCGATCAGCGGCGAGGCGTGGGAGGCCATCGAGGAGGAGGCCACCCGCACTTTCAAGCGGCACATCGCCGGGCGCCGCGTGGTCGACGTGTCCGGTCCGCACGGCACCGCGTACTCCGCGGTCGGCCTGGGCCGCACCACCTCGATCGCGGCACCGGGCGAGGGGGTGCAGGCCCGCCAGCGCCTGGTCGCCCCGCTGGTCGAACTGCGGGTGCCGTTCACGCTCTCGCGGCAGGAGCTCGACGATGTCGAGCGCGGCGCGCAGGACGCCGACCTCGACCCGGTGAAGGACGCGGCCAAGAAGATCGCCTTCGCCGAGGACCGCGCGATCTTCGAGGGCTACGCGGCCGCGCAGATCACCGGTGTCCGGGCGGCGGCCTCGAATGCCTCGATCGCGGTGCCCAGCGATGTGCTGGCCACACCGGAGGCCATCGCCCAGGCGCTCACCGAGCTGCGCCTGGCCGGTGTCGACGGCCCGTATTCGGTGCTGCTCAGCGCCGACCTCTACACCGAGGTCAGCGAGACCTCCGACCACGGCCACCCGGTCCGCACGCATATCGAGCGGCTGCTGCCCGAGGGCGAGATCATCTGGGCTCCGGCCATCGACGGCGCCTTCGTGCTCACCACCCGCGGCGGCGACTTCGATCTGCGGATCGGCCAGGACCTGTCCATCGGCTATCTGTCGCACGACGCCGACACCGTGCGGCTCTACTTCCAGGAGAGCCTGACCTTCCTGGTCAACACGGCGGAGGCGGCGGTCGCCCTCGACGCCTGAGACACACCCGGTGACCGGGCGGCGCGGTTCTGCCAGAATCGGGTCAGTCCGGTCGGCGGGTGCCGGGGCCGGTCACGAGGGAGGTCGCATGTCCGCGGTACGGGCCGGTGTGGTGCCGGCGTCGCGAAGCCTGCTCTACTGCGCGGTCGGCGCGCTGGTCGCCACCGGGATCGTGGGGCTGTGCCTGGCGATGTTCGGGATCAACCGGCTGTTCGCGTGGATCCTGCTGGGTGTCGCGGCGGGCATCGGTGTGGGCGCGGCGCTGTTCACCCGCGATGTGGTGGAGCTGACCGACCACTCGATCTCGGTGCGTGCCCCCTTCCGCGCGGCGACCGTGCCGTGGGAGCGCGTCGTGGGCGGCCGCTTCACCCTCGACGAGCACGCCCGCTGGGCCTTGGCCCTCGACCTCAACGGCGGAACCTCCGACGAGCTCGTGCTGCTGTCCATCCCGCCGGTCGTCGGCCCGGTTTCCGGCGCCTACGACATGCGCAAACGCGAGCAGGTCAGGGAGATCCGGGAGTTGCTGCGGATCAAGCGGATTCCCATCACCGTGCTGCCGGAGATCGCGGCCGCGCTCAGCGAGCACTGGCAGATCGCGCCGCCGACCGCGCGCTGACCGCGCTGACCGCACGGCGGCCGCGGGCTCAGTCCGCCTCGGCGCCGATCGCGCCGACCCGGGCGAGCAACGCCTCGGCGGCCCCCCGGACCGGCGCGGGATCATCGACCTGCCCGGCGATGCGCACGATCGCGTCCGGGATGACGTATTCGGTCTCGGCACCGGCCGTCCCCACGTCGGAGCGGATGCCGATCACGGTCTCGACCAGCCGGAACGGCAGGATTCGCGCGTCGGCGGAGATCCCGGCCGCCGTCGCGGCATCGGCGGCCAGCCGCTCATAGTGCGCGCGCAGTTCGTCGCGCCGCTGCCGGAACTCCGCGAATCGCTCGGTGCGCAACTCGGGCAGCTGGTACAGCGCGCCGAGATTCCAGCGCGCGGTGCGTAACTGCCGCACATCGAACAGCGCCAGGGCGTAGAGCTTGGTCACCGCGTCCTCGGGTTCGTCACGCATGCGCCGCACCAGTTCGGCCGGGCCCGCGATGGTCGCGGCCAGCAGCGCGTCGAGGATGTCGTCCTTGGCCGCGAAGTGGTGATACAGCGAGGCCTGGCGGATACCGACCGCGTCGGCCACCGCCCGGGTCGAGGTCTTGGCATAGCCCCGGGTGGTGAACAGCTCCGCCGCCGCGTCGAGGATCTCCGCGCGCGGCGTGGTCCCCTGCCTGCGCCGCTGTTCCAGCCGGGGTCGCCCGGGACCGAGGTTAGCCACCGAGTGATTCTGTCATCGGCCGTGACGGCGGCCGCGCCGGGCACCTCACCAGCGCCGATGCCGCGTGGTCGAATTCCTGTCACTCGACAGAAACGTGGGCAACGCAGAAGTAACCGGAGGCCGCACAGCCGATACACGCACGACACCGTTCGAGCGATCGCGCACGCAAAACTATCGACTGATAGATATTTGGCCGCACCGCCGAAGGACACCGACATGGCCACGACTCTCGATACCCCCGCCATCCCACCCGGAACCGGCCGCGACGGCGCCGATCTCGCCCAGTTCGGCTACGAGCCCGTGCTGCACCGCAAGCTGGGCCGCTACGCCTCCTTCGCGGCGGGCTTCTCGTTCGTCTCGATTCTCACCACGATCTTCCAGTTCTTCGGGTTCGGTTACGGATTCGGCGGCGCCGCCTTCTTCTGGACCTGGCCGCTGGTGTTCGCCGGTCAATTCCTGGTGGCGCTGAACTTCGCCGAACTCGCTGCCCGGTACCCGATCTCGGGCTGCATCTATCAGTGGTCGCGACGGCTGGCCGGGGGCCTGGTCGGCTGGTTCGCGGGCTGGATGATGGTGCTCGCGCAGGTCGTCACGGCCGCGGCGGCGGCGATCGCGCTGCAGGTGGTGCTGCCCTCGATCTGGAGCGGCTTCCAGCTCATCGGCACCGACACCGCGCTCACCTCGCGCGACGGCGCGATGAACGCCGTGCTGCTGGGCAGTGTGCTGCTGGTGGTCACCACCACGATCAATGTGATCGGCATCGATCTGATGTCGAAGATCAATTCGATCGGCGTGACGGTCGAGATCATCGGCGTGCTGGCGATCATCGCGCTGTTCTTCACCAGCGCCGAGCGCGGTCCTGACGTGGTCCTGCACACCGACCAGGCGGCACCCGGCCCGTACTGGGCGGCCTTCCTGGTCTCCGGCCTGATGGCCGCGTATGTGATGGTCGGATTCGATTCCGCCGGTGAGCTTTCCGAGGAGACCAAGAACCCGCGCAAGGTGGCGCCGCGCACCATCCTGCTGGCGCTGTCGATGTCGGCGCTCGGTGGCGGGCTCATGCTGCTGGGCGCGCTGATGGCGGCGCCGAGCCTGTCCGATGGTGAATTGGCCTCGGGCGGACTGGCTTACGTCATCACCGCCAAGCTCAACAGCCCGGCGGGTACGGTCCTGCTCGGGTGCGTGGCGGTCGCGGTGATCGTATGCACCCTGGCCATCCAGACCGCGGGGTCGCGGCTGATGTTCTCGATGGCCCGCGACGGCAAACTGCCCTTCGCCCAGGCACTCTCGACGGTGCACCCGCGCTTCGGCACGCCCGTCTGGCCCGCCGTGGTGATCGGCGCGCTGGGCATCGGCCTGCTGGTGCTGAACCTGGGCAACCCCGCCATCTTCGCCACCCTGGCCAGCGTCTGCATCGTCAGCCTGTACCTGGCGTACCTGCTGGTCACGATCCCGCTGCTGGTGCGCCGAATCAAGGGCCTACCCGCGACGGACGACCCGACACTGTTCACCCTGGGCCGCTGGGGCGTCCCGATCAACGCGCTCGCGGTGGTGTGGGGCATCGCCATGGTGATCAACCTGGCCTGGCCGCGCCCCGAGGTCTACACCCCCGAGGGCGGCAGCTGGTGGCAGCTGTGGGCCGGTCCGCTGTCGGTGCTGGTCATCCTCGCGACGGGCGCCATCGTCTACCGCTTCGTGGTGGCGACCGCCGACCCGGCACCCGCCATCGAACCCACCCCTGCCGCCGCGTAGCCGAACGCGGCCGCCCGTCGGCAATAGCGGCACCACCCCCAGTCTGCCCAACCCGCTCGAGCGCGAGCAGCGTTGTTCGCCAAGGAGATCGCGATGACCAGTACCCAGTCCACCGAGGGCGCACGCGCCCATGCGCGCGCCCAAGCCGCCGCCGCTACTCTCGCGCGGCCCGATGTCCCCACTGACGTCGACCCGGCGACAGTCGTTCTCGCCCAGCGCATCCCGTCCGGTGGATACGCGAATGTCGTGCTGGGCCGGGGTACCCGGGTCCGGCTGGCCGACCCGTCCGGCAGCACCTGCGCGCACCTGTTCCTGCTGCGCGCGGGGGCACCGTGGGAGCGGCTCAATGTCGCCGACACCGTGAAGGTGCCGTGGCAGGCGTACCTGGGCGCTGGGCATCCCCTGCTCTCCGATCAGGGCCGGGTGCTGGCCACCGTCCTGACCGATACCTCCGGCCACCACGACACCCTCTGCGGCCCGAGCGCCGAAGGCCGCCGCCAGTTGCACCTCGCCGGTGCCAAGCAGGGCCTCGAACCGCGCGACATCGGCCCGTCGATCTCACTGTTCCGCGGTGTCCGGGTCGAGGCAGACGGTGGTCTCGTCCCGACCGGGAACGCGCAGCCGGGGGCCGCGGTCGAGCTGCTGATCCACCTCCCGGTGACGCTGCTGGTCGCCACAGCCACCCACCCGCTCGACGACCGCCCCGTCGGCGAGCTCGACCTGGTGGCCTGGCCCTCCCCCGCCGACCTCGCCACCCTGCCCAACGACGACCCGGAATACCGACGGGCCGTGGACAACACCGAAGCCGCCTGGGCGGCCGCACTGAGCTCGGAGGTTTCGGCATGACCGCCACCACCCGCACCGTCGTCCTGGACGAGACCGTTCCCGCGCAGGCGCCGTGGTCGGCGATCGTGCGCGCGGGCGACCAGCTCGAGATCATCGACCTGCACGGCAACCAGGCGGTCGACTGCCTGCTCTACTCGGCCGCCGACCACACCGACCGCTACAGCGCCCAGGCCACCGTCGCCGCCCAGCGCAGCATCTTCCTGACCACCGGCAGCGTGCTGCTGACCGAGGCGGGCACCCCGCTGATGACCGTGCTCGCCGACGAGGTCGGCAATCACGACACCATCGCGGGCGCCTGCTCCCAGGAATCCAACACCCTGCGCTACGGCCACCACACCCGCCACCAGCACGCCTGCGTCGAGAACTTCCTCACCGCCGCTCTCGAATGGGGTCTGGGCAAGCGCGATCTGGTCTCGAATATCAACTGGTTCATGAATGTCCCGGTCGAGGCCGACGGCACCCTCGGCATCGTCGACGGCCGCTCGGCCCCCGGCAAGAAGGTCACCCTCCGCGCCGAGATCGACACCCTGGTCCTGGTCTCCAACTGCCCCCAGATCAACAACCCCTGCAACGGTTTCGACCCCACGCCCGTGCGCATGGTGGTGACGCGATGAGCCTTACCGCCGAAACCACCGCCACGACGAAAATGGGCCCGCCCGCGGGCGATACACCGGACACCAGCGTTTCGGCGCACACCCCAGGTCCCGTCGCGCAGACATCCTCCCGCTACATCGAGGTCGTACGACCCGGCATGCAGACCACTGTGCAGGATTGGCCGGGTCGAATCGGCTACTGGCACATCGGTGTTCCACCCTCCGGCCCGATGGACGACCTGTCATTCCGGCTCGGCAATCGGGTCCTCGGCAATCCCGAGAGCGCGGCCGGACTGGAGTGCACGCTCGGCGGCCCCGCGCTGCGGTTCACCGAGGCGACCTGGGTGTGCGTCACCGGCGCCGTCGCCGACGTGCGCGTAGACGGGCAGCCGGTCGAACAGTGGCGCACCGTCGAGGTCCCTGCCGGTGGCCTGCTCGATGTGGGCGCGATTCGCGGCCCCGGCATGCGCACCTACATCCTGATCTCCGGCGGCATCGCGGTCGAGCATTTCCTCGGCAGCGCGGCCACTTTCACGCTCGGCCGATTCGGCGGCGGCACCGGCGCGGCTTTGCGCCCACACGTCACATTGCCACTCGACGCGCCGAACACCCGCCTGGCACCGGCCGTCCCCATGTCCGACATTCCCGCCTTCGGCCGCCGCTGGGAACTCGCCGTCACCGAGGGCCCGCACGGCGCCCCGGAGTTCTTCACCCGCACCGACTTCGACACCATCCTCGGTACCGACTACGAGGTGCACTTCAACTCCGACCGCACCGGCGTCCGCCTGATCGGCCCCAAACCGGAGTGGGCCCGCACCGACGGCGGCGAAGCGGGCTTGCACCCGTCGAACATCCACGACAACGCCTATACGATCGGCGCGCTCGACTTCACCGGCGACACCCCGATCCTGCTCGGCCCCGACGGCCCCAGCCTCGGCGGCTTCGTCTGCCCGGTCACCGTGGTGGCCGCCGAACGCTGGAAGCTCGGCCAGCTCACCCCCGGCGACACCGTGCGCTTCGTGGCCGTCCGCGCCGAACACGCCGCGCCCGCAGGCGAACTCGGCTCCGCCCGCCGGGCCTCGTTCGCCACCGTGCTCTCGGCGGGCCGCGACGGCGACGACGGCATCCTGCGCCGCACCGACGCCGACGACGAGACCGCCGTGACCTACCGCCGCCAGGGCGACGACGGCGTCCTGGTCGAATACGGCGCCCTCACTCTCGATCTCGGCCTGCGGGCCCGCGTGCACGCCCTGCATCAGCACCTCGTCGCCGCCCGGCCGCGCGGCGTCGTCGAACTCACCCCGGGCATCCGCTCACTCCAGATCCGCGTCGACCCCGCCGTCCTGCCCATCCCCCGGCTGCTCGACCTGCTCGCCGAAGCCGAGACCCTGCTCCCCGACTCCGACCACCTGGTGGTCCCGAGCCGAACCGTCCACCTGCCGCTGTCCTGGGACGACCCGTCCACCCGCGAGGCCATCACCCGGTACATGCACGGCGTGCGCGCCGATGCCCCCTGGTGCCCATGGAACATCGAGTTCATCCGCCGGATGAACGGCCTGGCCTCGGTCGAGGACGTCCACCGCACCGTCTTCGACGCCGAATACCTGGTCCTGGGCCTGGGCGATGTATATCTGGGCGCTCCCGTGGCCACGCCCACCGATCCCCGGCACCGCCTGGTCACCACCAAATACAACCCGGCGCGCACCTGGACGCCCGAGAACGCTGTCGGCATCGGCGGCGCCTACCTGTGCATCTACGGCATGGAGGGCCCCGGCGGCTACCAATTCGTCGGCCGCACCACCCAGGTCTGGAACCACCGCGCCCGCCCCACCGGCACCGCGGGCCCCGGCGTCGACCACTTCGACAGCGAAACCCCGTGGCTGTTGCGCTATTTCGACCGAATCCGCTGGTATCCGGTCGAAGCCGACGAACTCCTCGACCTCCGCGCGGATTTCGCGACGGGCAAGGTGGACGTCACCGTCACCGACGGCGAGTTCCGCCTGGCCGACTACCGCCGCTTCCTCGCCGACAATGCCACCGACATCGAGAACTTCCGCGCCGTCCAAGCCGAGGCCTTCGCCACCGAACGCCAATCCTGGCGCACAGCAGGAGAACTCACCGACTGACGGCTGAGCCGTCCCCACCGGTTCGCGCGTCGGCGAGCGCCGCCGGATTCGTGACGTCGCGAATGATGCGCAACCCGGTGACCAGCCCCGCGAGCTGCTCCGGTGTCAGCAAGCCGGTCAGCCAGCGGTCCAGCGCGGCCAGATAGTCGGGCAGCACCTGTTCGAGGCGGCGGACCCCCGCCTCGGTGAGCGCCGCGTACGCACTGCGCCGATCGGCGGGATCGGCCTGCCGCTCCACCAGCCCGGCCTTGGTCAGCCGGTCGACGAGCCTGGTCACCCCGCTGGTGGACAGCGCGGTCTGCGTCGCCAGATCCGACATCCGCAGCCTGCGCTCCGCCGACCTGCTCAGCCGCATGAGCGCATTGAGGTCGAGCCCGGACAGGCCGTGGGCGCTCCAGACGGGGTCGAGTTTCGCGAGGAGGCCGCTGTTCGCCTCGAAGAGCAGACCCGCACTGGTCAGCCGCGGATCGTCGAACAGTTCTTGCACGGACATGCGTTTCGATGGCAACTCGCCAGCACCGTCATCGCGCCGGGCGCGGACCTGGAGAGCGATCCGATCGATTTGCCGGTCGACGCGGGAACGGACCTGCTGCTGAGCCTGTACTTGCCCGAGCCCACCGGCCCGGCGACCTTCTCGCACCAGCCGGGCGAGATCACCTATGTGACCACCGGCGACCACACCGATGACACAGAACTCCCTGCGGCACAGGAAGTTCCGGCCCGATTCTTCGTCACCGGCGTCGACGTCCTCGCCCCCGCCGATACCCCGGTGGCCGTCGCGCTGGGTGACTCGTGGTTCGAAGGCTTCGGGACCACCCCGAGTACCAACCGCCGCTCCGTCGACGCGCTCAACGCCCGGCTCCGGAACGGCTGGGTAGTCAACAATGGCATCTCCGGAAACCGCCTCACCGCGACCGAGATCGGCGAATCCGGCACCGCCCGTGCCGATTCCGACGCATTCACCGTCCCCGGTGTCACCGATGTGCTGCTGAACTTCGGTATCAACGATCTGATCCTCGGCGCCCAGGCCGGACAACCCCCGGCCACCGCCGAGGAACTGATCGCCGCCTTCACCGACCTGGCGACCCGCGCGCACGCCGCGAACCTGCGCGTCCACGCCGCCACCATCGGCCCCTACGCGGGCTGCGTCTACCCGGGCATGCCACTGCTGGAAACCCAGCCCGTCCGCGCCGCCGTCAACGAATGGTTGCGCACCACCGAGGTTTTCGACTCGGTCTTCGATGTCGATCGCGCGGTGGCCGACCCCGCCCGCCCCGACTACCTGCGCCCCGAATTCGACAGCGGCGACGGCATGCATCTCAATGACGCCGGTGCCGCCGCGATGGCGGCGACGGTCACCACCCTGTTCGGGCGAACGCTCACGGCATGACCGCGGCGACCGCCTCGATCTCGATGAGCGCGCCCTCGACCGCCAGGCCGGAGACGAAGGCGAAGGTGATGGCGGGCGGATGCGGGGTGCGCTCCCAGGCGGCTCCGAAGGCGGCGAAGCCGTCCTGCAAGCTCTCCCCTTCCTTGATGAGCAGATTCCACTTGACCACGTCGGCGGGCTCGGCACCGGCGGCGACCAGGCAGGCCCGCAGGTTGACCAGGGTCTGGCGGACCTGCGAGGCGAGGTCCGGGCCGACGACCCGGCCGGTGGCGTCGACCCCGTTCTGTCCGCCGATGTAGATCAGGTCGGCACCGGCGGGGACCCGCACCACCTGGGAGAAGGCCGGGTTGCTGTGCAGGGTGTCGGGATTGAGGTACGTCGCGATTGCCATGAACCTACGGTAACCAGTTAAACTGGTGTCATGCAAGAGCGAAAGTCTCTCCCGCCCGCCGTGCGCCGCCGCTTCCAGACCGGTCGCCCGTGCCTGGACCTGGTCCACACCGGCGGGGAGGGCGAGCTGGCGGTCTGGGAGATCGTGCACACCAGCGAGGACCTGGGACGCTGGTTGAGCGTCATCCTCGAGATCCCCGGCATCACCGCCGAGGACGCCGATCTCACCGCTTTCCGCACGCTCCGCGCGGCACTGTCCCGCAGCGCCTTTGGCCAAGCGGCAGGAACTCCGTTGTCCCCCAACGACATCGACACCATCAACAGCGCCGCGACCGAACGCCCACTGACCCCCCGGCTCGGCCCCGCCCTGACGCTGGACTACCCCGACCCCACCGCCAAGGCAGCCCTGTCCACCCTCGCCCGCGACGCCATCGACCTGTTCGCGAGCCCCCTGGCCACCCGCATCCGCGTCTGCGCCTCGGAAACCTGTGGCCTGCTCTTCGTCGACGCCTCCCGCCCCGGCCGCCGCAAATGGTGCTCGATGGACCGCTGCGGCAACCTCAGCAAGGTCGCCAGATACCGGGAGTCACACTCCGGCGAACCGGGCGCCTAGCGACCGTCAGAGTCCGTACTTGCGAACGAAATCCTCGGTGAGATCGATCGCGGGCAGCCCGTGATCGGACGCACTGGTGTCCACCGCGGTCTCCTCGATCAACCGCTCAGGCTCCGGCGGCAACTGCCGCCACTGCGCCCGCGGATCAACCTCGTCACCATGCTGAGCTGTCATCACGCCCCCTTTCACCACCCAGAGTAGACGACGGTCTCCCCCGAGGCATGCCACCGGCCCCCGTACCAGTCGATCGAGCCGGAAGCCACCATGAGATCGGGGATCGGCTCGTCGTCACCGATGAGAACACCGACACCGTCGAGGACCACGCGGTCGGGTGGCACAACGGCGTCGAGAACACGGGTGAGCCGTTTGATCAGCCATTGGTGCATGGGCTTCGGCGCGGCATGCACGACGAGCTGACCATTCAGCACCTCATATCGCAGACCGTCATCGGGCATCTCGTCGAGATCGGCGGCGGTCCAGCAGTCGGAACGAGGCAACGGCATCGGTACACCTCCGACCTCGTCGAATACACCGCGCGCCGCCCGCGACGGTTGTGTCGAGTCCAGCGGCTGACGCTCGCCTACCAGGGGCGACCTGGTAGGCGAGCGGTGGCGGCTATTCCGCGACGATCACCGTGACCTCGCCGTCGGCGGCGTCGGTGGCGTCACCGGCGACCACGAACCAGTGGGTGACCTCCCCGTCGGCCAGGTCGTCGGCGACCTCGCCGTCGGGCAGCACCGACAGGGCGCCCGCGGTGGACGCGGCCAGGAATTCCTGGACGGCGGCCGGGCCGGAGGCATGGGTGGTGTAGGTGGTGCACTCGTAGTCGATGCCGTGTTCGTCGCGGAGGCGTTCGGCCAGCGACAGCGCGGCGCTCTGGGTGAGCGTCGTGGTGGTCTCGCCGGTGGCCAGGACGAAGGCGGGGTGGTCTTCGGACAGCGGGCGGGCGCGGTCGGCGTAGGAGACGGGATGCGATGCCGCGGCGGCGATCTCGTCTTCGATGTCGGCGAGCACCAGCCACTGGCCCGCCACCCCGGCGACGGGTTCGGCGCTGATGCCGAACTCGGCGCCCGTGGCGGCGATCTCCACACCGGACAGTTCGCCAGCGAAAAGCACGGCGGCCCCGGCCTTCTGGACCGCCCAGGCAGCCAGCACCGAATCCACACCGCGCGGCAGCGAGACGGCCACCACGTCACCGGGTCCGGCGCCGCGCGAGATGAGCACGCGGGCCAGCTGCGAGGACTTGCGATCCAGTGCGCTGTAGGCGATTTCGCTGTCGCCGCGCAGCAGGGCGGGCGCCTGCGGATCGGCTTCGACGACCTCGGCGAGCACCTTGGCCACCGTCTGCGCGCCGACACCGGTGGCGACCGGAGCCGACACCGCCGCGGTCACCCCGGATTCGGCGAGCAGCTGGGCGCGTTCGCCCGCGTCGAGGATGTCGATGTTGCCGACCAGCCCGTTCGGGTTGTCCAGCAGCTCGTCGAGCACCCGCAGCAGGCGCGCGGACAGAGTGCGGACCTCGTCCTCGGTGTAGGTGCTGTGCAGGTAGCGCAGGGTGATCTCGATGGTCGACTCGGCCATCACCACCAGCGTGAGCGGGTAGTGGGTGGCGTCGTCGAGGCCGACACCGGTGACCTGCATGCCGTCGATCGAGCTCGCCGCGGTGACGGCGTCCTTGTCCATCGGGTAGGACTCGAACACCAGCAGCGTGTCGAATGCCGCCCCGGCACCGGCGACGCGCTGGATGTCGGACAGGCCCACGTAGTGGTGGCTGAGCAGGTCGGCCTGTTCGGCCTGCACCCGCTTGGTCAGCTCCTCCGCGCTGATCCGGTCGTCGATCTGGATGCGCACCGGCAGGGTGTTGATGAACAGGCCGACCATCGACTCCACGCCGGGCAGTTCGGCCGGGCGGCCGGACACGGTCGCGCCGAACACCACGTCGTCGCGGCCGGTCAGGCGGCCGACGACGATGCCCCACGCGGTCTGCAGCAGCGTGTTCACGGTGACGCCGAGCTCACCGGCGTGCTTGCTCAGCGCCCTGGTGCGGTCGTTGTCGATCTCGACGACGACCTTGCCGATCTCGTAGCGCTCCTCGGTGCGCGGCGCGGGCGCCAGCTGGGTGGGGCCGTCGACCCCGGCCAGCGCCTCGGCCCACACCCGCAGCGACACGTCGCGATCCCAGCCCGACAGGAAGGACAGGAAGTTGCGGTAGGAGGCCACGCGCGGCAGCGCGGTGAGGTCACCGTGCACCGCGTAGAGCACCAGCAGGTCGCGCATGAGCAGCGGCATGGACCAGCCGTCGATCAGGATGTGGTGCACCGTGATCGCCAGGTGCGACTGCCCCTCGCCGGTCTTGTACAGACCGAAGCGGATCAGCGGCGCGGTGGCCATGTCGAACTGGTTCGCCCGGTCGGCGACCAGCAGTTCCTGCATGCGCGGCACGCGCTCGGCCTCGGGCAGGTCGGTCAGGTCGACCTCGCGCCACGGCACCTCGAGCTCCGACATCACCACCTGCACCGGCTGACCGGCCGAGTCGGTGACGAACGCGGTCCGCAGGTTCGGGTACCGGTCGAGCACGGCCTGGGCCGCGCGGCGCAGGCGTTCGGTGTCGAGCGTGCCGGTCAGGTCGAGCACGGCCTGCACGGTGTAGACGTCGACGGTCGCCGAGCTGAGCATGGCGTGGAACATCAGGCCCGCCTGCAGCGGCGAGAGCGGCCAGACCTCGGCGAGCTCCGGGTAGTCGCCTTCCCACAGCTCGAGGTCGGTCTGCTGCACCCGCACCAGCGGCATGTCGGACGGGGTGAAACCGCCCGCGTCGGCGCGCTGCGCGTGGGTGGCCAGCGCGGTGAGCGCGGCCACGAACAGGTCGGCGAACTCCTGGGCCTGCTCGGCGGTCAGCAGGCCGGTCGGGAACGCGATGTTCGCGCCGAGCTGCGGGCCGTCGTCGCCGTCGTTGACGATGGCGTTGATGTCCAGCGTCGCGTTGGCGGGCATGTCCAGGTCCATCTCGGCGTCGAGCTGACCCAGATCGGCCACCGGCACCCAGCCCAGTTCGGCCAGTTCGGCCGGGATCTCACCGGCGGTGGCGCGACCGAGGTAGTTGAAGCTGATCTGGCCGACGCTCGGCAGCTCGGCGCCCTCGGCGGTCAGGTACTTGACCATGCCGTAGCCGATGCCCTTGTCGGGCACCGCGAGCATCTGTTCCTTGACCGCCTTGATCACGGTGCCGAGCACGGCGCCACCGGCGAAGGCGTCGTCGAGATCGGCACCGGCCAGGTCGAGCCGGACCGGGAAGGCGGTGGTGAACCAGCCGACGGTGCGCGAGAGATCCGCACCGGCGACGATCTCCTCCTGGCGGCCGTGGCCCTCCAGCTTGATCAGCGCCGCCGTACCGGATTCGTCACCACGCCACCGGGATACGGCCAGCGCGAGCGCGGTGAGCAGACCATCGTTGACACCACCGTGGTACAGGCCTGGGATGGCCGTGAGGACCGCGTCGGTGACCTCCGGCGACAGGGTGACCTGCACCCGGTCGACGGTGGCGAAGGTGTCGACCTTCGGATCGAAGGCCCGCGCACCGAGCTGCGGGTCGACCGTGGCCGAGACCTCGCGCCAGAACGGCAGTTCCGCGCGCCGCTCGCCCGCCTGCTCGACCAGGCTGTGGGCCCAGCGCCGCATGGACGTGCCGTTGGCGGGCAGCGCCACCGGCTGACCGGCCGCGATCTGACCCCAGGCCATGCCCAGGTCCGGGATCAGGATGCGCCAGGACACACCGTCGATGACGAAGTGGTGGCCGACGATGAGCAGCGCGTCGCGACGGCGCGGGCCGCCGGTGTTCTCGCCGAAGGCGAACCAGACGAACTGCACCATGGCGGCGTTCGCGGGATCGAGCCTGCCCATGGCCTCGTCGTATTCGACACTGGCCAGCTTGGACAGCTGCTCGTCGGAGACCTCACCCGGCACCTCGACCCGGCGCACCAGCGCGGCCACATCGACCTCCCCCGGCGCCAAAGCCTCGAAGACCCACCCGTTCTCGCTGTCGCGAGCGACCCGCGAACGCAGCACATCGTGGTGGTCGAACACCGCGCCGATGGTCGCGTGCAGGACCTCGTCGGTGAGGTTCTCCGGCAGACGCAGCACCATCGACTGGGAGAACCGGTCGTAGGTGGAGCCGCTCGCCAGGATCTGGCGCATGATCGGCAGCATCGGGATGTCACCGACACCGCCGCCCGCCAGTTCTTCCAGCACGATCTGATCCGCGTCACCCGCGAGGACGGCCACCTCGGCCAGACCCGCGACGCTGCGCTTCTCGAACACATCGCGCGGCTTGAACAGCACGCCACGGTCCTTGGCCCGCGAGACCAGCTGGATGGACAGGATCGAGTCACCGCCGAGGGCGAAGAACGAATCGTCCAGGCCGACCGCGTCCACACCGAGCACCTCGGCGAAGACGGTGGCGATGATGGCCTCGACTTCGCTGGTGGGCGTGCGGAATTCGCGCGGGGCGAGCACCGGCTCGGGCAGGGCGCGGCGGTCGAGCTTGCCCGCGGGGGTCAGCGGGATCTCGTCGAGCACCATGACCGCGGCGGGCACCATGTGCGCGGGCAGCTGCTGGGCGGCGTAGTCGACCAGCTCGGCCGGGTCGGCGGCCGCGCCCGGGGTGGCCCGGACGTAGGACACCAGGATGGTGGCGCCCGCGTCGGTGGTGCGGCCGATGGTGGCGGCGAACTCGACGTCGTCGTGCGCGGTGAGCACCGCGTCGATCTCGCCCAGTTCGATGCGGAAACCGCGGACCTTCACCTGGAAGTCGTTGCGGCCCACATACTCCACGACGGCCTTGCCGTTGACGGTGCGCCAGGCGACCACGTCACCGGTGCGGTAGAGCCGCTCGCCGTCGCCGTACGGGCTGGCCACGAAACGCTCGGCGGTGAGGCCGTGGCGCGCGTGGTAGCCGCGGGCCAGCGGCACGCCGCCCAGGTACAGCTCACCGGCCACGCCCTCGGGGACCGGGCGCAGGCGGTTGTCGAGCACATACACGGTCGCGCCCGCGATCGGCCCACCGATGTTCATGGTGTCGCCGGGCAGCAGCGGGTCGGACAGGTTGGTCGCGATGGTCGCCTCGGTCGGGCCGTAGGCGTTGTAGAACCGGTGCCGCGCCGGGTCGGTGTCCGCGCTGTGCCAGTTCGCCACCAGGTCGACCGGGGCCTTGTCGCCACCGACGATCAGGGCTTCCAGTCCGGCCAGCGCGGCCGGTTCCATCGACGCCGCGACCAGCGGGGTGAGGAACACGTGGGTCAGCCGCTCACCCACGATGATCTCAGCCAGTTCCTCGCCGCCGACCACGCCGACCGGCGTGATGACCAGCGCGCCCGCCGAGCCGACGGCCAGCAGGAACTCGAGGATCGAGGCGTCGAAGGACGGCGAGGCGAACGCCAGCGTGCGCGCGTCCTTGCCGAGCCCGAACTGCGCCACTTGGGCGGCGGCGAAGTTGGCCACACCCGTGTGGCTGACGACGACACCCTTGGGCAAACCTGTCGAACCCGAGGTGTAGATCATGTACGCCGGGTTGGCCGCCCGCACCGCACCGTGGCGGTCCGCGTCGGTGATCGGCGCGGCGGACTGCTCGGCCGCCTCGGTGTGCAGGGCCTTGTCGTCGAGCACCAGCCACTCGCCCGACGCGGGCGCGGGCAGGTGCCCGGCCTCGGCGGACACCGTGATGCCCAGTGCCGCACCCGAATCCGTCATCATGTGCGCGATGCGCTCGGCCGGGTACTTCGGGTCGACCGGCAGGAACGCCGCGCCCGACTTGATCACGGCCCAGATGGCGAGCGTGGTCTCCAGCGACCGCTGCATGGCGATGGCGACGACCGTCTCCGGTGCCGCACCGCGCGCGATGAGTACGCGGGCCAGCCGCGAGGAGGCCACGTCCAGATCGGCGTAGGTCAGCGAGCGGCCGACACCGGGCGCGATGATGGCCTGACCGTCCGGGTTGGCCGCCACGGCCTGGGCCAGCAGCTCGGGCAGCGTGCTCGTGGACGCGGCGGGACCGCCGGTGCGGGTGAGCAGTTCGGTGCGCTCGGTCGCGTCGAGGAGTTCGAGATCGCCGACCGGGGTGGTGGTGTCGGCGACGACCTCGGCGAGCAGACGCTGGAAACGCTGCGCGAACTTCTCGACCGTGGACTGATCGAACAGGTCACTGGCATAAGAGAACTCGGCGTAGGCACCGGCCTCGTCACCCGCGCCCGCCTCGCGGACGGTGAGCAGCAGGTCGAACTTGGCGGTGTCGACATCGAAGTCGACGGCCGAGACCGACAGTCCGGGCAGCTCGAAGCCCGCCTCGGGCAGGTTCTCGAACGACAGCGCCACCTGGAACAGCGGGTGCCGCGCGGTGGAGCGCTCCGGGTTGAGCAGTTCCACCAGGCGCTCGAACGGGATGTCGGCGTGCGCGAAGGCGGCCAGGTCGGCGTCCTTGGCCTGGGTGAGCAGCTCGGCGAAGCTGTCCTGCCCGTGCACCTGGGTGCGCAGAGCGAGGGTGTTGACGAACATGCCGATGACGTCGTCGAGTTCGGCCTCGCCACGTCCGGCGATCGGGGTGCCGACGACGATGTCCTCGGTGCCCGACAGCCGCGCCAGGAAGACCGCGAGGGCGGTGTGCACGACCATGAACAGCGTCGCGTTCTGCTCGCGGGCGATGGCGGAGAGCCCGGCGTGGATCTCGGTGGAGATCGGGAACAGCACCCGGCCACCGGCGAAGGACTGCGTGCTCGGACGCGGCCGGTCGAGGGGCAGGTTCAGCTCGTCCGGCACCCCGGCGAGGGCACGCTTCCAGTAGTCGGCCTGCTGGGAGACCAGGCTGGTCTCGTCGGCTTCGGAACCGAGCACCTCGCGCTGCCAGATGCTGAAGTCGGCGTACTGCACCGGCAGCGGCGCCCAGCCCGGCCGTTCCCCGGCGGCGCGGGCGGCGTAGGCCACCATCACGTCGCGGGTCAGCGGGGCCATGGACCAGCCGTCGGCGCTGATGTGGTGGGCGACGAAGACGAGGACGTACTCCTGCTCCGCGACGCGCATCAGCTTGGCGCGCAACGGAACTTCGTCGAGCACGTCGAAGCCGGTACCGATCAGCGCCGCGATCTCGTCGCGAACCCGTTCGGGGGCAACGGTTTCCGGAGTCAGGTCCGGAACATTGCCCTCGACCGGCAGGATCACCTGGTGCGGGGTGCCGTCGGTCATCGCGGCGCGACCGGCGGGCGCGGAGGCGGTAGCGGAGCGTGACCACGCAGCGCCCTCGGGAGCGCCGCCATCGAACACCGGGTACACCGTGCGCAGGGTCTCGTGCCGCGCGAGCACATCGGCGACGGCGAGTTGCAGCGCCTCGACATCCAGCGCGCCCGTCAGGCGGACGGCGACCGGGATGTTGTTCACCGCGGAGCTGGTGTCGAACTGGTTGAGGAACCACATGCGCTGCTGCGCGAGCGACAGCGGCACCTGGGCCGGACGCGGTCCGGCGACCAGCGCGCGCCGCCCACCGGCACCCGCGCCCTGCTCGACCTTCACCGCGAGCCCGGCGACCGTGGACGCCTCGAACAGCAGGCGCACCGGCACCCGGCTGTCCAGGGCGGCGCCGAGGCGGGCCGCGACCTGGGTGGCCAGCAGCGAGTTGCCGCCGAGGGCGAAGAAGTCGTCGTCGGCGCCGACGCGTTCGGCACCGAGCACATCCGCGAACACGCCCGCCACGATCTCCTCGATCGGGGTGGACGGCGCGCGGAACGCCTGGGCCTCGAACTCCGGTTCCGGCAGCGCCTTGCGGTCGAGCTTGCCGTTGACGTTCAGCGGCAGCGCGTCCATGACCACGAACGCGGCGGGCACCATGTACGACGGCAGGCCCTCGGCCAGCGTCGACTTCACCTGGGCCACCTCGATTTCCGCGATGCGACCGGCGGGCGCGGAGGCGGTAGCGGAGCGTGACCACGCAGCGCCCTCGGGAGCATCGCCATTCGACACAGCGCCCACCAGGTACGCGACGAGGCGGTCGCCGGTGCGCGGGTCGGACTTGGCGATCACGGCGGCCTGCGCGATCTGCGGCAGCGCCAGCAGCGCGGCCTCGATCTCCCCGAGCTCGATACGGAAGCCGCGGATCTTCACCTGGAAGTCGGTACGGCCCCGGTAGTCGAGTTCGCCGTTGTGCCAGGCCACCAGGTCACCGGTGCGGTACATGCGGGTACCGGGGGTGAACGGGTTGGCGACGAAACGATCGGCGGTCAGGTCGGGGCGGCCGAAGTAACCGCGCGCGAGCTGGGCGCCCGCCAGGTACAGCTCACCGGCGACACCGTCCGGGACCGGGCGCAGGCGCGCGTCGAGCACATAGACCTGGCTGTTCCACTCGGGTACACCGATGGAGACCGAACCCTGGTCGGCCGCGCCCACGCGATGCGAGGTGATCGAGACCGCGGCCTCGGTGGGGCCGTACAGGTTGAACAGCTCGGTGCGCGGGAACGACGTGCGCACCCGCTGGGCCAGCGCACCGGGCAGTGCCTCACCGATGGCGAGGATCCGCCACAGCGAATCGGGCATCCCGGCGGCCAGCAGCGCGTCCAGCATCGACGGCACCACGTGCAGCGTGGTGACCCACTCGCGCGACATCAGCTCGTTCAGGTACGCCGGATCGCGATGGCCCTCGGCCGAGGCGATCACCAGGCGGCCACCGCAGACGGCGGCCGACCAGAACTCCCAGACCGAGAGGTCGAAGGTGGCGGCGGTCTTGAGCAGTACCGCGTCGGCGGCGTCCATGCCGAATTCGACCAGCTTCCACTGCAACTGGTTCGCGATGGCGCCGTGCGGCACGGCGACACCCTTCGGACGGCCGGTCGAACCGGACGTGAAGATCACGTAGGCGGTGTGCGCCGGACGCAGCGGCTCGGTGCGCTCAGCGTCGGAAATCGTGGCGGCGCTGACGGATTCGAGATCGAGGTCGTCGATGCGCACCAACGGCGCGACCTCGGTGTCGAACTCGGCCTCGGCGTTGGTCAGCACGCAGACCGGTGCCGCCGTCTCGAGGATGTAGTTCGTGCGCTCGGCCGCCTGATCGGGGTCGACCGGCACGTACGCGCCACCGGACTTGGCCACGGCGTACATGGCGACGATCAGGTCCACCGAGCGGCGCAGGGCCAGCGCGACCCGCGCCTCCGGGCCGACACCCAGCGAGATCAGATGGCGGGCAAGGCGGTTGACTCGAGCGTCGAGTTCGGCGTAGGTGAGCTGGCTGCCGTCGTCGGTGACCAGGGCGGTCGCCTTCGGGTCGGCGGCCACGCTCGCGTCGAGCAGCGAGACCAGGGTGGCCTCGGTGTCGACGCGCTGCGCGGTGGCATTGCGGCCGTCGAGCAGCTGGGCGCGCTCGGCCGGGGCGAGCAGTTCGATATCGCCGACGGCGGTGCGCGGGGTGTCCACGATGGCGCCGAGCAGGCGGACGAACCGCGCCACGAAACCTTCGACCGTGGCGTGGTCGAACAGGTCGGTGGCGTAGGTGAAGATGCCCGAGATGCCTTCGGGCTCACCGGCGTCGCCGTAGCGGTCGGTGGCGATGAGGTGCAGGTCGAACTGCGAGAGCTGCGAGTCGATATCCAGACCGGACACCGTCAGGCCGGGCAGTTCCAGGGTGGCGCGGCTGAGGTTCTGGAACGACAGACCGACCTGGAACAGCGGGTGGCGCGCGGTGGAGCGGACCGGGTTGAGCACCTCGACCAGGCGCTCGAACGGCACATCGGCATTGGCGAACGCGGCGATGTCGTCCTCGCGCTGGCGGGCCAGCAGCTCGGTGAACGCCTCGCCGCCGTCGACCTTGGTGCGGAACACCAGGGTGTTGACGAACATGCCGATCATGTCGTCGAGAGCGGCCTCGCCGCGACCGGCCATCGGGGTGCCGATGGCGATGTCGTCGGTGCCGGACAGGCGGGCCAGCAGGACCGCGAGGGCGGTGTGCACGACCATGAACAGCGTGGCGCCCTCGGCGCGGGCGAGTTCGACCAGCGCGCGGTGGGTGTCGGCGTCGATCCGCACGTCGACCTTGCTGCCCGCGAAGGTCTGCACGGCCGGGCGCGGGCGGTCGGCGGGCAGGTCGAGCTGGTCGGGCAGGTCCGCGAGGGCCTGCTTCCAGTGCGCGACCTGCTTGGCCGCCATCGAGTCCGGATCGTCCTCGCTGCCGAGCAGTTCGCGCTGCCAGATGCTGTAGTCCGCGTACTGCACGGCCAGCGGCGCCCAGCCGGGCTCCTGGCCGGTGGCGCGGGCGGCGTAGGCGGTCATCAGGTCGCGGGTCAGCGGGGCGACCGAGGAGCCGTCGCCGGAGATATGGTGCACGACCAGGGCCAGGACGAACTCGTCGCTGTTCTCGACCCGGAACAGCGCGACCTTCAGCGGCACCTCGACGGTGACGTCGAAGATGGTCGACATCAGTTCCGCGACAGCCGATTCCAGTTCATCGGCGGCGACGGTGCGTTCCAGCAGTTCCGGCGCGGCCTGCGCGGGCGACAGGATCACCTGTGCCGCACCGGCTTCGGTCTGCGGGTAGACGGTGCGCAGGATCTCGTGGCGCGACACCAGGTCGGTGATGGCGGCGCGCAGCGCGGCCACGTCGAGATCGCCGGTGAGGCGCACCGCGACGGGCACGTTGTAGGCCGCCGACTGGGTGTCGAAGCGGTTGAGGAACCACATGCGCTGCTGGGCCAGCGAGAGCGGGATGTGCTCCGGGCGCGGGCCCGCGGTGAGCGCCTTGCGGTCGCCGGTCTCGGCGTGCTGCTCGATCCGCTGGGCCAGCGCGGCCACCGTGGACGCCTCGAACAGCAGGCGCACGGGGATGCGGGTGTCGAGCGCCTCGCCCAAGCGGGCGGCGACCTGCGTCGCGAGCAGTGAGTTACCGCCCCAGGCGAAGAAGTCGTCATCGAGGCCGAAGCGCTTGTCGGCGTCCAAGCGCAGGACCTCGGCGAAGGTGGCGGCCACCAGCTGTTCGCTCGGGCTGACCGGTGCGCGGAACACGGCCTTCTCGACCTCGGGCTCCGGCAGGGCCTTGCGGTCGAGCTTGCCGTTGGCGTTCAGCGGCAGGGCGTCGAGCTGGAGGAACACGGTCGGGACCATGTAGGACGGCAGTTCGGCGGCCAACGCGGCACGCAGGGCCAGCTTGTCGATGCCAGCGGTTTCGGCAGCGGCATCCGTCGCCGCGCCACCATCGGCCACGACGTCAGCACTCGCGACGGCACCGGATGCGGCGACCACGTAGGCGACCAGACGGTCACCGACCACCGGATCGGTGTGCGCGAGGACCGCGGCGGAGGTGATGCCCGGCTGACGCAGCAGCGCGGCCTCGATCTCGCCGAGCTCGATCCGGAAACCGCGGATCTTCACCTGGAAGTCGGTACGGCCCCGGTAGTCCAGTTCACCCTCGGCGTTCCAGGCCACCAGGTCACCGGTGCGGTACATGCGCTCGCCGGACGCCGAGAACGGGTCGGCGACGAACCGGTCGGCGGTCAGATCGGCACGGCCGTAGTAGCCGCGCGCCAGCTGGGCACCGGCGAGGTAGAGCTCGCCCGAGACACCGACCGGCACCGGCCGCAGGCGCGAATCCAGCACGTAGACACGGCTGTTCCACTCCGGCGCACCGATCGAGACCGACACCTTGTCGGCGTCGGTGACCGCGTGACTGGTGATCGAGACGGCGGCCTCGGTCGGGCCGTACAGGTTGAACAGCGCGGCGGTGTTGCCGGTGCGGAAGCGCTGCGCGGTGGACGCGGGCAGCGCCTCACCGATGGCCAGCACCCGGCGCAGCGTGCGCGGCAGCGCGGCACCGGATTCGGTGAGCAGCGCGTCGAGCATGGACGGCACCACGTGCAGCGTGGTGACGCCGGTGGAGCGCATGAGGTCGTTGAGGTAGGCCGGGTCGCGGTGCCCGTCGGCGGTGGCGACCACCAGGCGGCCACCCGCGACGGCGGCGGTCCAGAACTCCCAGACCGAGAGGTCGAAGGTCGCGGCGGTCTTGAGCAGCACCGCGTCATCGGCACCGATGCCGAATTCGGCCGTCTCCCACAGCAACTGGTTGACGATCGCGCCGTGCGAGACCGCCACGCCCTTCGGCTTGCCGGTCGAGCCGGACGTGAAGATCACGTACGCGGTGTTCGCGGGCAGCAGCTCGCCGCGCTCGGTGATCGCCGTGGCGCTCACGCCGCTCAGGTCGAGCTCGTCGAGAACGACCACTTCGGCTGCCGCCGTGCTGAATTCGGCACTCGCCGTGGTCAGCACGACCGCGGGCGCGGCCGTCTCCAGGATGTAGTCGGTGCGCTCGGCGGGCTGATCGGGATCGATCGGCACGTAGGCGGCGCCCGTGCGGGCCACCGCGTACATGGCGATGATCAGCTCGGCGGAGCGGCGGATGGCCAGCGCCACCCGGTCCTCGGTACCGATCCCGAGCGAGATCAGGTGCCGCGCGAGGCGGTTGACCTCGGCGTCGAGCTCGGCATAGGTGAGGGTCGCGTAGCGAGTCGATGAGGGGTGGTGGTCGGGCGACGGGTGGGCCAGCTCCCGGCGACCGGCGACGACGTCGCCATCGGCGAACCCGGCAGTGCCATCGGCGGCCAGACCGCTTCGCTCCGCCGAGAGGCCGACGGACCGCGCGGCATCGTCGGGTGTAGCGCCGTCAGGCAGGTCGGCGACCAGCGCGGCGTCGCCGAAGGCAATGCCGTCGGACCCGTCGACGACGAGCGCGATCGCATCGGGGGTGGCGGCGACCGTCGCGTCGAGCAGCGACACCAGCGTGGCATCGGCGTCGACCGCGTGCGCGGTGTCGTTCCAGGCGGTGACGATCCGGTCGGATTCCGGCGCGGTGAGCAGGTCGATGTCACCGACCGGGATGCTCGCGTCGGCGGCGACCGCGTCGAGGACCAGCAGGAAGCGGTCGGCGAAGCTCTGGACCGTCGCCTCGTCGAACAGGTCGATGGCGTAACCGAATTCGGTGACCAGCTGGGCGGGCGCGCCGTCGTCGGTGTAGCGGTCGTAGAGGGTGACGTGCAGGTCCGTCTTGGCCAGCTGCGAGTCGTAGTCCACGGCGCTGACGGTGAGGCCGGGCAGTTCGAAGGTGGTGTCGGCCAGGTTCTGGAACGACAGGCCCACCTGGAACAGCGGGTTGCGCGCGGTGGAGCGCACCGGGTTGAGCACCTCGACCAGGCGCTCGAACGGCACGTCGGCGTTGGCGAAGGCTTCCAGGTCGCGTTCGCGCACGTCGGCGAGCAGTTCGGCGAAGGTGGCGCCGGTGTCGACGGCGGTGCGGAACACCAGGGTGTTGACGAACATGCCGATCAGGTCGTCGAGTTCGCGTTCACCACGGCCCGCGATCGGGGTGCCGACGGCGATGTCGTCGGTGCCCGACAGGCGCGCGAGCAGCACCGCGAGGGCGGCGTGCACGACCATGAACAGCGAGGCGTTGTTGGCGCGGGCCAGCTCGTGCAGGGCGGCGTGGCGCTGCGGGTCGATCTCGAAGCGAATCGCCTTGCCCTGGAACGACTGCGCGGGCGGGCGCGGCCGGTCGGCGGGCAGTTCGAGCTGGTCGGGCAGCCCCGCGAGGGCCTTGCTCCAGTACGAGACCTGCTTGGCGGCAAGCGATTCCGGGTCGGTCTCGTCGCCGAGGACCTCGCGCTGCCACAGCGCGTAGTCGGCGTACTGCACCGGCAGCGGCGCCCACTGCGGCGCCTCGCCCTGCACGCGGGCCACGTAGGCGGCCATGATGTCGCGCGCCAGCGGACCCATGGAGGAGCCGTCGGCGGAGACGTGGTGCACGGTGAACGCGAGCACGTGGTCGGTCTCGTTCAGTTCGAACAGCGCGACCTTGAGCGGCACCTCTTCGGTGACGTCGAAGGTGGTCATCGCGAACTCGATGACAGTGCCTAGCAGGTTCGCCTCGTCGACCTGGATGTGGTGCACCACGGCCCGGCTCTGCGAGACGGGCAGGATCACCTGGTGCGGGCCGTCGGCCGAGCGCGGGTAGGTGGTGCGCAGCATCTCGTGCCGGGCGAACACATCGCCGATGGCCTGTTCGAGCGCGGGCACGTCGAGGTCGCCGGTGAGGCGGACCGCGAGGGGGATGTTGTCCACCGCGGAGGTGGAGGTGTCGAACTGGTTGAGGAACCAGTAGCGCTGCTGGGCCGGGGACAGCGGGATGATCGCGGGCCGCTCCCCCGCCGTCAGGCGCGGACGGGTCCGCGAACCGGCATTGTGCTCGGCGCGGGCGGCCAGCGCGGCGACCGTGGACGCCTCGAACAGGTCGCGCACCGAGAGCTGGGTGTCCAGGGCCGCGCCGATACGGGCGGTGACCTGGGTGGCCAGCAGCGAGTTGCCACCGAGTTCGAAGAAGTCGTCGTCGGCGCCGACGCGGGTCACCCCGAGCACGTCACCGAAGGTGCCCGCCACGATCTCCTCGATCGGGGTGGACGGGGCACGGAACACCTTGGCCTCGAACACCGGCGCGGGCAGCGCCTTGCGGTCGAGCTTGCCGGAGGCGTTGAGCGGGAAGGCATCCAGCACCACGAAGGCAGTGGGCACCATGTAGGTCGGCAGCGCGCCGCCCAGTTCGGTGCGCACGGCATCGAGGTCGATGCTCGCACCCGCCCCCGGGATCAGGTAGCCGACCAGTTGGTCACCGAGGCGCTCGTCGGAGCGGACCACGACCACCGACTGGGCGATGGACGGCAGCGCGGTGAGCGCCGACTCGATCTCGCCCAGCTCGATGCGCAGACCGCGCAGCTTCACCTGGAAGTCGGTGCGGCCCAGGTATTCCAGCTCGCCATCGGCGGTCCAGGCAACGAGGTCGCCGGTGCGGTACATACGGGCACCGCCTGCGGGCCGGGAGGCGGTAGCGGAGGGTGACCCCGCAGCGTCCTCGGCGACCCCGCCGTCGAACGCGGCGGCGAACGGGTCGGCGACGAAGCGGTCGGCGGTCAGGTCGGGGCGGGCGACATAGCCGCGCGCCAATTGCACACCGGCCAGGTAGAGCTCGCCGGGCACGCCGACGGGCACCGGGTGCAGACGCGAATCCAGCACGTACACCTGGGTGTTGAAGACCGGGGCACCGATCGGCACCGAGGTGGTGTCGGCGTCGGTGACCTCGTGGAAGGTGACGTCGACCGCGGCCTCGGTGGGGCCGTACAGGTTGTGCAGCGCGGCGCCGGTGAGGGCGCGCAGACGCTGGGCGGTGGGCGCGGGCAGCGCCTCACCCGAGGCGAAGACCAGGCGCAGGCTGCTGCTGATCGCCCGGCCGTCGGCCATCGCGAGGGCGGCGGACTCGGCCAGCTCGGCCACGAACACCGACATCATCGACGGCACGAAGTGCGCCGTGGTGACACCCTCGGCCGCGATGATCGCGGCCAGGTAGGCCGGGTCACGATGACCGTCGGGCTTGGCGACGACCAGGCGCGCGCCGATCTGCAAGGGCCAGAAGAACTCCCACACCGACACGTCGAACGTGGCGGGCGTCTTCTGCAACACCACATCGTCGGCGGTGAGACCGTAGGCGGCCTGCATCCACACCAGACGGTTGACGATCGCGCCGTGGCTCACCGCCACGCCCTTCGGGCGGCCGGTCGACCCCGACGTGAAGATCACGTACGCGGTGTTCTCCGGACGCAGCGGGGCGATCCGCTCGGCATCGGTGACCGGCGCGTCGGAGTACTCCGACAGATCCAGGTTCTCGATGTGCAGCGCCGTGGTGGCGCCCGCGTCGAATTCGTCGGCGGCCGTGGTCAATACGCACACCGGCGCGGCGGTCTCGAGCACGTAGTGGGTGCGCTCGGCCGGGTGGTCGGGGTCCAGCGGCACGTACGCGCCACCGGCCACGCTCACCGCGTACATGCCGATCACCAGGTCCAGCGAGCGGCGCATGCCGAGCGCGACCATGGTGTCCGGGCCCACGCCCTGGGCGATCAAGTGACGGGCCAGGCGGTTCACCTTCGCGGTGAATTCACCGTAGGACAGACTCGTCCCCTCGAAGGTGAGGGCGACCGCGTCGGGGCTGGTCAGCGCCTGTGCCTCGAACATCGACACCAGCGTGGCGGTCTCGTCGACCGGGTGCGCGGTGGCGTTCCAGTCGGTGAGTACCCGGCGGCGTTCGGCCGGGGCCAGCAACTCGACCTCACCGACCGCACGCTCGGGCGCGGCGACGACGGCCGTGAGCATCCGCACCAGGCGCTCCGACAGCGCGGCGACGGTGGCGGCGTCGAACATGTCGGTGGCGTAGGCGAATTCGGCGGCCATGCCGTCGGTGGAACCGTCGGGACGGTGCCGGTCGGCCAGATTCAGGTGCAGGTCGAACTTGGCGGTGACCACGTCCAGGGGCACCCCGGCCACCTCGAGGCCGGGCAGTTCGAAGGACGCCTCGCCGGTGTTCTGGAACGACAGCATCACCTGGAACAGCGGGTGCCGTGCCTGCGAGCGGGCCGGGTTGAGGATCTCGACCAGGCGCTCGAAGGGCAGGTCGGCGTGGCCGAAGGCGGCCAGGTCGTGCTCGCGGGTCTGGGCGAGCAGGCCGGTGAACGGCTGGGCCGGGTCGACCGCGCTGCGCAGCACCAGGGTGTTGACGAACATGCCGATGGCGTCGTCGAGCACCGCTTCACCGCGACCCGCCACGGCGGTGCCGATGGCGATGTCGTCGCTGCCGGACAGCCGCGCCAGCAGGGCCGCGAAGGCCGCGTGCACGACCATGAACAGGCTGGCGCCGTGTTCGCGGGCCAACGCGGTGAGTCCGGCGGTGAGCACCGGGTCGATCGAGAACTCGTGCACGCCACCGCGATTGGAGGCCACGGCGGGGCGCGGCCGATCGGTGGGCAGGTCCAGCTGATCGGGCAGTCCGGCCAGCGTGCGCGACCAGTAGGCCACCTGCTGGGCGATCATCGAGGACTCGTCGGTCTCCGAGCCGAGGGTCTCGCGCTGCCACAGCGCGAAGTCGGCGTACTGCACCGGCAGCGGCGCCCAGCCCGGGGCCTGGCCGCGCGAGCGGGCGGCGTAGGCGAGCATCACGTCGCGGGCCAGCGGGCGCACCGACCAGCCGTCACCGGAGATGTGGTGCACCACGAAGACCAGCACGTGAGTATCGGGGTGCGAGCCGTCCATCGAACCGGCGATGCGGAACAGCGCGGCGTGCACCGGCACCGCGGCGGTGACGTCGAAGCCGGTGAGCACCAGCTCGCTGATGCGCTCGCGCAGTTCGTCCTCGCCGACCGTGATCGGGTCGAGCGTGACGGGCGCCTCGCCGACCGGCAGCACCACCTGCACACCGTGGCCTTCGGCGGTCTCCGGGTAGACGGTGCGCAGCACCTCGTGCCGCTCGACCACGTCGGCGACGGCCTGACGCAGGGCGTCCACGTCGAGGTCGCCGGTGAGGCGGACCGCCAGGGGGATGTTGTTGACGGCGGTGGCGCTGTCGAAGCGGTTGAGGAACCACATGCGCTGCTGGGCCAGCGAGAGCGGGATCTGCTCGGGGCGCGGTCCGGCGACGAGTTCGCGGCGGCTGCCGCTGCCCGCGTGGGTCTCCACCTTGGCGGCCAGCGCGGCCACCGACGGCGCCTCGAACAGCACGCGCACGGGGACGCGGGTGTCCAGAGCGGCACCGAGGCGGGCGACGACCTGGGTGGCGATGAGCGAGTTGCCGCCGAGGTCGAAGAAGTCGTCGTCCAGGCCGACGGCGCGATCACCGGTCAGGCCGAGCACCTCGGCGAAGGTGGCGGCGACGATCTCCTCGATCGGCGTACGCGGCGCGCGGAACTCGCGGGCCTCGAACACCGGGTCGGGCAGGGCACGGCGGTCGAGCTTGCCGTTGGCGCTCAGCGGCATGGCGTCGAGCACGACGAACGCGGCGGGCACCATGTAGCTCGGCAGCTGCGCGGCCAGATGCGTACGCAGCGCGTCGATTTCGACGGTCTCGCCGGTCGCGGGCACCACATAGCCGACGAGCTGGTCGCCGGTGCGGGCATCCGAGCGCACGACCACGACAGCCTGCGCGACGCTGCGGTGCGCGGTGAGCGCGGCCTCGATCTCGCCGAGCTCGATGCGCAGACCGCGCAGCTTCACCTGGAAGTCGGTGCGGCCCAGGTAGGTGATGACGCCGTCCGCGTCGCGGCGCACGAGGTCACCGGTGCGGTACATGCGGGCGCCGCCAATACCGAACGGGTCGGCGACGAAGCGGTCGGCGGTCAGATCGGCGCGGCCGAAGTAGCCGCGCGCGAGCTGGGCACCGGCCAGGTACAGCTCACCGGCGACACCGGGCGCGACCGGGTGCAGACGCGAATCCAGCACGTAGGCCCGCGAATTCCAGACCGGGGCGCCGATCGGGACCGCGCCGTCGACCTGGTCGGCGACCGGGCCGTGGGTGGCGTGCACAGTGAACTCGGTGGGGCCGTACAGGTTGAACAGCGCCGCGTCGCTCACCTTGCGCAGGGCCAGCACCGCGTCGGAGGTGAAGGCCTCACCGGCGATCAGCAGGGCCCGCAGCGAGGACAGAGCTCCGCCCTGCATCGCGGTGTTGTCTTCGCCGTGCTCCCGGGGCTCTGCGTGGTCACGCTGCGCTACCGCCTCCGAGCCCGTCGCTCGCACGGCAGTGGCATCGATGCTGCCAGCGAATACGGTGAGCATCGAGGGCACGAAGGAGGTCATCGTGACCCGGTGCGCCGCGATGACATCCGCGAGGTACTGCGGATCGCGGTGCCCGTCCGGGCTCGCGACGACCAGACGGCCGCCGGTGCTCAGCGGGCCGAACAGCTCCCACACGGACACGTCGAAGGTGGCGGGGGTCTTGAACAGCACCACGTCGTCGGCACCGATGCCGTATTCGCCGGTGATCCAGCGGATCTGGTTCACCACCGCCGCGTGCGGCACGGCGACGCCCTTGGGGCGGCCGGTCGAACCGGAGGTGAAGATGACGTAGGCCGGGTGCTGCGGGCGCAGCGGGGCGAGGCGCTCGGCGTCTGTGACCGGGGACGCCGAGTACGCCGAGAGATCGAGCGCGTCGATCACCAGGGTCAGCGGGCCACCCTCGGCAGCACGGCGGACCGGCGCGGCGGGTTCGGCGGGGACAGCGGACGAGCTGTCACCCAGCCCGAATCCGTCGCGGGTGGTGGTGAGGACGACCACCGGCGCGGCTGTCTCCAGCACATACGCGATGCGATCCGCGGGCTGGTCCAGATCCAGCGGCACGTAACCGCCACCGGCCTCCTGCACCGCGTACGCGGCGACGACCAGGTCGATGCCGCGGCGCAGGCCCAGCGCGACCAGGGTCTCCGGGCCGACACCAGATTCGATCAGGCGATGCGCCAAACGGTGCACGCGCGCGCCGAATTCGGCGTAGGTGAGGGTCTCACCGGTGGCCGGGTCGACCAGGGCGACCGCGTCCGGGGTGGCCGCGGCCTGGCGGGCGAACTCGTCCACCAGGGTGCCCGCGCCGGGCAGCGCGTGCGCGGTGTCGTTGAATCCGCGGACGGCCAGGCCGGTTTCGACCTCGTCGAGCAGGTCGATATCGCCGACGGCGCGGCCGGGGGCGGCGGCGATCTCGGTGAGCAGGCGCGCGAATCGGGCGCCGAAGCGGTCCATGGTGTCGGCGTCGAAGAGATCGGTGGCGTAGATCAGCTCGGCGACGATGCCCGAAGGCGCGTCGGCGGGCTTCTCGGTGAGCACGACCTGGAGGTCGAACTTCGCCACATCGATCGGCAGGTCAACTCCGCTGACCGTGAGGCCCGGCAGTTCGAGGCTGGTCTGGGCGGTGTTCTGGAAGGCCAGCATCACCTGGAACAGCGGATGACGTGCCTGCGAGCGGGCCGGGTTGAGAATCTCCACCAGGCGCTCGAAGGGCAGGTCGGCATGGCCGAAGGCGGCGATATCGCTCGCCCGGACCGCGCCGAGCAGGTCGGTGAAGCTCGCCTCACCCTCGATCTCGGTGCGCAGCACCAAGGTATTGACGAACATGCCGATCAGGTCGTCGAGAGCGCGCTCGCCACGGCCCGCGATCGGGGTGCCGATGGCGATATCGGACTCACCGGACAGCCGCGACAGCAGCACGGCCAGGGCGGCGTGGGCGACCATGAACAGCGTCGCGCCCCGGGCGCGGGCCAGGTCGGCGAGCGCGGCGTGGGTGGCGGCGTCGATCTCGAAGGTGTGGGTGGCGCCGCGGCCGCTGGCGATCGCCGGACGCGGCCGGTCGGCGGGCAGGTCCAGCTGTTCGGGCAGGCCGCGCAGCTGCTCGCCCCAGAAGGCGATCTGCTGGGCGATCACCGAGGACGCATCGTCCTCGTCGCCGAGCACCCCGCGCTGCCACAGCGCGAAGTCGGCGTACTGCACCTCGAGCGGACGCCAGGCGGGCTCGGCGCCCTCGACGCGGGCGCTGTAGGCCGTCATCACGTCGCGGGTGAGCGGGCCCATGGAGAAGCCGTCGGAGGAGATGTGGTGCACCACGAGCGCGAGGACGTGCTCGGTGGGGCTCACCTCGAACAGCGCGGCCCGGAACGGCACCTCGGCGGTGACGTCGAAGGCCGTCAGCACCAGCGCCGAAAGCCGTTGCGGCAGATCGGCGGTGGTGGTCTCGATCGGCGCCAGGTCCGGGATGACCTTGCCGGTGGGCACGATCACCTGGTGGCCCGCGCCGCCGACCTCCGGGTAGTAGGTGCGCAGCGACTCGTGCCGGGCGAGCACGTCGGCCACGGCCACCTGCAGCGCCTGCCGGTCCAGCAGCCCCGACAGCCGCACAGCGGCCGGGATGTTGTCGACCGCGGACTCCGGGTCGAAGCGGTTGAGGAACCACATGCGCTGCTGGGCCAGCGACAGCGGCACCCGGGCGGGGCGCTGCTGCGGGACCAGCGGGGCGCGGCGTTCGGTGCCGGAATGGGTCTCGGCCCGCGCGGCCAGCCCGGCCACGGTGGATGCCTCGAACAGCTCGCGCACGCCGATATCGGTCTCCAGCGCGGCCGACAGGCGCGCGGCCACCTGGGTGGCGGTCAGCGAGTTGCCGCCGAGGGCGAAGAAGTCGTCGTCGAGGCCGACCCGCTCCAGGCCGAGCACGTCGGCGAAGGTGGCGGCGACGATCTCCTCGACCGGGGTGGTCGGGGCGCGGAACACCGCGGCCTCGAACACCGGCGCGGGCAGCGCCTTGCGGTCCAGCTTGCCGGAGGCGTTGAGCGGGAACTCGTCGAGCACCACGATGACCGCGGGCACCATGTAGGCGGGCAGGTTGGCGCCCAGTTCCTCGCGGGCGTCCTCGATGTCGACGGTGCGGCCGGTCGCCGGGATGACGTAGGCGACCAGCTGATCACCGGTGTGCTGGTCCCCGCGCACCACGACCACCGACTGGGCGACCTCGTCGAGGCCGGTCAGCGCCGCCTCGATCTCGCCCAGCTCGATGCGCAGACCACGCAGCTTCACCTGGAAGTCGGTGCGGCCCAAGTACTCCAGCTCACCGTGCTCGGTCCAGGCGACGAGGTCGCCGGTGCGGTACATGCGCTCGCCGTCGGTGCCGAACGGGTCGGCGACGAAGCGATCGGCGGTCAGGTCCGGCCGGGCGACGTAGCCGCGCGCCAGCTGGGTGCCCGCGAGGTAGAGCTCACCCGCGACACCCACCGGGACGGGCCGCAGGCGCGCGTCGAGGACATAGACCTGCGTGTTGAACACCGGGGCGCCGATCGGGACGGTGTCCACATCGGTGTCGACGACCTCGTGGAAGGTGACGTCGACCGCAGCCTCGGTCGGGCCGTACAGGTTGTGCAGGGCCGCGCCGGTGAGCTCGCGCAGGCGGTGCGCGGGCTTGGGCGGCAGCGCCTCACCGGAGGCGAAGACCATGCGCAGCGACTCGCAGCGGGCCGCGGCGGCGTCGGCCACGAACACCGCGAGCATCGAGGGCACGAAGTGGGTGACGGTGACGCCCTCGGCCCGGATGATCTCGGCCAGGTAGGCCGGATCGCGATGACCGTCGGGCTTGGCGACGACCAGACGCGCACCGATCTGCAAGGGCCAGAAGAACTCCCACACCGACACGTCGAAGGTGGCGGGCGTCTTCTGCAACACCACGTCCTCGGCGGTGAGACCGTAGGCGGCCTGCATCCACACCAGACGGTTCACGATCGCCCCGTGGCTCACGGCAACGCCCTTCGGGCGGCCGGTCGAACCGGAGGTGAAGATGACGTAGGCCGTGTTCGACGGACGCAGCGGCGCGACACGTTCGGCGTCGGTGACGCGGGTGTCGGCGTAACCGGCCAGGTCGAGCAGGTCGATGCGCACCTGCGCGGTGTCGATCTCCAGGTCGGTGCCCGAGGTGAGCACACACACCGGATCGGCGGTCGCCAGAATGTATTCCGTGCGCTCGGCCGGGTGATCGGGGTCCAGCGGCACGTAGGCACCACCGGCCACGGTGACGGCGTACATGCCGACGACCAGGTCGATCGAGCGACGCATGCCCAGGGCCACATAGCTTTCCGGGCCGACGCCACGGTCCACCAGCCAGCGGGCCAGGCGGTAGACCCGCTGACCGAACTCGGCGTAGGACAGACTCGTCCCCTCGAAGCTCAGCGCGGTCGCGTGCGGAGTCGCGGCGAGCTGGGTCTCGAACAGCGAGACCAGGGTGGCCCGCTGGTCGACCTCGTGCGCGGTGGCGTTCCACTCGCGCACCACCAGTTCGCGTTCGGCGGCGTCGAGCAGTTCCAGATCACCCACGGCCACATCGGGTTCGGTGGTGATAGCGGTGAGCACCCGGATCAGGCGCTCGGCGATGCGGTGCACGGTGGCCGCGTCGAACAGGTCGCTCAGGTAGCCCGCGCGAATGCGCAGCTGGGTGTCGAGCTGGGCGATGAGCGAGAGCGGGTAGTGGGTGGCGTCGGCGGCGTCCAGGCCGGTGACGGCCATGCCGTCGATATCGGCGGCCTGGGCCTTGATGCCCTCGGCGTCGACCGGGTAGGACTCGAAGACCACCAGCGAGTCGAACAGGCCACCGATGCCCGCGGCGGACTGGATCTCGGCCAAGCCGATGTAGTGGTGGTCGAGCAGGTCGGCCTGCTCGCCCTGGGTGCGGGTGAGCACCTCACGTACCGATTCGGCGGCGTCGAAACGCACCCGGACCGGGACGGTGTTGATGAACAGGCCCACCATGGATTCCACGCCGGACAGCTGGGCGGGGCGGCCGGAGACGGTGGTGCCGAAGAGCACGTCGTCGCGGCCGGTCATCCGGCCGAGCACGATCGACCAGGCGACCTGCAGCACGGTGTTCGGGGTGACGCCGAGGTCGGCGGCCAGTGCGACCAGGCGGGCCGTGGTCGGCTCGTCGAGGTCGAACAGGTACTCCTGGGACAGCGCCGCGATCTCGCGACCGGCCTCGGGACGGGCCAGCAGGGTCGGCTCGGTGACGCCGCGCAGGGCGTCGGACCAGGCCGCCACCGACACCGCATGATCCTGCTGGGCAACCCATTCCAGGAAGTGCCGGTAGGAGCGCTGGGCAGGCAGCGCGCTGGCGTCGCCGTGCAGGGCGTAAAGGGCGAGCAGGTCCCGCATGACCAGCGGCGTGGACCAGCCGTCGAGCAGGATGTGGTGGTTGGACACCGCGAAGCGCCACTCGTCCTCGGCGATCCGGATCAGCGTGAACCGGATCAGCGGGGGCGCGGCGAGGTCGAAGCGGGCGGTGCGGTCGGCCTCGACCAGGTCGGCGAACTCGCCCGTGTCGATGCGGTCGTGCTCGGTCCACGACACCGGGGTGTGGTCGAGGACGATCTGCACGGCATTGCCGTCGTGGTCGGTGACGAAGGCGGTGCGCAGGGTCTCGTGCCGGTCCAGCAGGGCCTGGGCGGCGGCGCGCAGACGGGTGGCGTCGACGCGGCCGGTGAGCGTGAGGACCGCCTGGGCGGTGTAGACGTCGACCGAGCTCGCGGCCAGCCGGGCGTGGAAGAACAGACCGGCTTGCAGGGCGGCCAGCGGCCACACCTGGGTCAGCTCGGGGTAGCGCTTCTCCCAGATGTCGATATCGCGCTGGGTGGAGCGCACGAGCGCGAAGTCGGACGGCGTGTGGCCGCCCGCGTCGGCCGAGTTGGCGTGCCGGGCAACGGCTTCCAGCGCGGTGACCCACAGGTCGGCGAACTCGCGCACCTCGGCGGCGGCGAGCAGCGTGCTCGGGTAGCCGATATTGGCGCTGAGCTTGTCGCCGACGACGATCGCGTTGACATCCAGGGGTGCCATGGCGGGCATGTCGGCGTCGTAGGCGCCGCCCAGGGCGGCCAGCTCCGGCGCGGGGATCCAGCCGAAACCGCGCAGGGCGTCGGGCACATCGCTGTCGGCGACCCGGCCCAGATAGTTGAAGCTGATCTGACCGGGCAGCTCGGTGGGCAGCTCGGCGGCGGTGTCGGCGTTGAGGTACCGCAGCAGGCCGTAGCCGATGCCCTTGTCGGGCACCGCGAGCAGCTGCTCCTTGACGGCCTTGACCGCCTGCCCCAGCGCGGGGCCACCGGCGAGCGCGGCGTCGATATCGATCCCCGCCAGGTCGAGGCGGACCGGGAAGATCGCGGTGAACCAGCCGACCGTGCGCGAGAGATCGGCGCCGGGCGCGACCTCTTCCTCACGGCCGTGGCCTTCCAGGCGCACCAGCAGCGCGTCACTGTCCGGACGGGGCGCGGTGGAGCCATTGCCCAGTGCCGAACCCGCGGCGGCCGTGCCGACCCGCCCCGCGCGCCACTTGGCCGCGGCGAGCGCGAGCGCGGTCAGCAGACCATCGTTGACGCCACCGTGGAACAGTGCGGGCACGGTGGTGAGCAGGGCCTTGGTGACCTCGGCGGACACCTCGACCGGCAGCTTCTCGATGACACCGGAGACGTCGACAGCCGGGTTCATCGGCCGCTCGGTGAGCAGCGGGTCCGGGGTCGCGACGACCTCGCGCCAGAAGTCCAGCTCGGCGGTGCGTTCGGCGGTACGAGCCTCGTCGGCCAAGGCGTGCGCCCAGGCGCGCATGGAGGTGGCCGGGGCGACCAGCTCGGGGGTCTGACCGGCGGACAGCTGACCCCAAGCGGCGACGAAGTCGGGCACCAGGATGCGCCAGGAGACGCCGTCGACTACGAGGTGGTGCGCGACGACGATCAGGCGCCCGGCGCGGGTGGCCTTCGCCGCAGCCGCGCTCTCGGCGCCGGACGCCACCGCTGCGTCCCCGGTGGCGGACAGTGCGTCGCCCGACGACACCGCGGCGCCACCGGTGGTGGGCAGCGAAACCGCAGGCGCGTCGGCAACGCCGTCAGCGTCCGCGGGCAGCGAGGCAGACGTGCTCGCGGTCGGCTCCAGCCACACGAACCGCACGACCACGCCGGTGGCGGGATCGAGCCGGTCGAGGCTGGTATCCAGTGCGGCGGCGGCGATCTCGACCAGCTGGTCGTCGGTGGCGTCGGCCGGGAAGGTGGTGTGGTCGATGAGCGCGGCGGCGTCGACCGTGCCCGCCGGGGCGGTGGTGACCACCCAGCGCCCGTCGACCTGGTGCAGGCGCGCGCGCAGCATGTCGTGGCGGTCGATGACCGCGCCGACGGTGGCGGCGATGCCCGCGCGGTCGATGCCGACCGGCAGTTCCAGCGCCATGGTCTGGTTGAACCGGCCGAAGGAGCCGGAGCGCTCGGCCATGAACCGCACGACCGGGGTCAGCGGCATCTCACCGACGCCGCCACCCGGCAGCTCGGCCAGGGTGATCGCGGAAGCGGCTGCCACATCGGCGGTTTCGGCCACGGCGGCCAGCCCAGCGACGGTGCGCTGTTCGAAGACGTGGCGCGGGGTGAAGAGTACGCCACGGGCCTTGGCCCGCGAGACCAGCTGGATGGAGACGATCGAGTCGCCGCCGAGGGCGAAGAACGAATCGTCCACACCCACCCGCTCCACGCCGAGCACCTCGGCGAAGACCTCCGCGATGGTGTGTTCGATCGGGGTGCGCGCGGCGCGGAAGGTGACCTCGGTGGCGAACACCGGTTCGGGCAGCGCCTTGCGGTCGAGCTTGCCGACCGGGGTCAGCGGCACGTGGTCGATCACCATGATCGACGAGGGCACCATGTAGGCGGGCAGGCGTTCCTCGACGTGCGCGGTGAGCGCCGCGACATCGATCGAATGCCCCGGCGCGGCAACCACATACGCGACCAGCGAGACCGCGCCCGCGGTGCTCTTGTGGCCGAGGGTGGTGGCGAAGTCGACGGTCTCGTGCGCGGCCAGCGCCGAGTCGATCTCGCCCAGTTCGATACGGAAGCCACGGATCTTGACCTGGAAGTCGGAGCGGCCGACGTATTCGACGGTCCGGTCGGCGGTCCAGCGGACCACGTCACCAGTGCGGTACATCCGCTCCCCCGGCACGAACGGGTCGGCCACGAAGCGGTCGGCGGTCAGGCCGGGGCGGGCATGGTAGCCGCGCGCCAGCTGGATGCCCGACAGGTACAGCTCACCCGCGACACCCACCGGAACGGGCTGGAGCTGGGCGTCCAGGATCAGCGAACGCATACCGCGCGTCGGGCCACCGATGGTGACCAGCTCGCCCGGGGTCAGCGCGGCGCTGATATTGGTCATGATCGTGGTCTCGGTGGGGCCGTAGCCGTTATGGAAGGCACGAATCGTGCCGTCCGCCAACGGAACCGCCCACTTGCTCACCAGATCGGCAGGCACCGCCTCACCACCGGCCACGAGCACGCGCAGCGAATCCAGGCCGCTCGGGTCGAAGGTGGCCAGGGCGGCGGGGGTGATGAAGGCGTGGGTGACCCGCTCGGCGCGGATCAGCTCGGACAGTTCGTCACCGCCGTAGACGCCCGGCGGCACGACCACCAGGGCACCGCCACGGGCCAGTGCCAGCAGCAGCTCCAGGATGGAGGCGTCGAACGAGGGCGAGGCGAAATGCAGTGCGCGCGAATCGGAGTCGAGGGCGTAGCGCTTGGCCTGCTCCTCACCGAAGTTCGCCAGACCGGCGTGGGTGACCACGACGCCCTTGGGCACACCGGTCGAACCGGAGGTGTAGATGACGTAGGCGGGCTGCTCGGGACTGGTCTCGCGGACCAGTTCCGAATCGGCGATCGGGCCGCTGTCGAAGCGAGCGAGGTCGAGATCGTCGAGCACCAGCCAACCGGCCGCTGGCGCGTCCGTGGCCGGGCCGTCGAGTACGGCCTCGGACGCCTGCGCCCCAGCCCGCGCGTGCGGAGTGGATCCGCCGTCGGCACGCTCAGCGGGCGAGGAAGCACCCGTGGCGAGCGGCGCGATGTCGGGCAGGCCGCTCAGCACCGACGCGACGGTGATACCCAGCGGCGAACCGGAATCGGTGACCATGTGCGCGATGCGGTCGGCGGGGTAGGTCGGGTCGACCGGGACGAAGGCAGCGCCGGTCTTGGCGACAGCCCACGCGGCCAGCACCGAATCGGCCGAACGCGGGATACCGATCGCGACGAGGTCCTCGGCGCCGATGCCCTCGGCGATCAGCAAGCGCGCCAAGCGGTTCGAGCGCTCATCCAATTCGGCGTAGGAGAGAGCTGTCCCCTGGAACACGACGGCATCGCCGGTCGGGTTCTGGGCGACGGCCTCGGCCAGCAGGGTGCGCAGGGTGCGCGCGGGCACCGGCGGTTCGCCGACCCGGAACACCAGGTCGGCCCGCTCGGCGGCATCGAGGACATCGATCGCGCCGACGGTCACCGACGCGTCGGCGGCCACGGCCGCCAGCACGCGCTCCCAGCGGGTGGCGATGGTGTCGACGGTGGCCTCGTCGAACAGTTCGGTGGCGTAGTTCAGGGCCAGCGCCATCCCGCCGCTGCCGGGTTCGCCCAGCTCGGAGAGGGTGAACTGCAGGTCGAAGCGGGCGACGCTCTCCTCGAGGTCGAGCGCCGAGACCGCCAGGCCGGGCAGTTCCAGGGTGGTGCGGTCCAGGTTCTGGAAGGCCAGCATCACCTGGAACAGCGGGTTGCGCGACTGCGAGCGCTCCGGCGCGAGGAGTTCCACCAGGCGCTCGAAGGGCACATCGGCATTGCCGTAGGCGTCGAGGTCGGTCTTGCGGGACTGCTCGAGCAGGTCGGTGAACGACTCGCCGGGGCGCACGCCGGTGCGCAGCACCAGGGTGTTGACGAACATGCCGACCAGGTCGTCGAGGGCCTGCTCACCACGGCCCGCGATGGGCGTGCCGACGGCGATGTCGTCGGAGCCGGAGAGCCGGGCCAGCAGCACCGCCAGCGCGGTGTGCATGACCATGAACAGCGAGGTGCCCTGGCGGCGGGCCAGCTCGTCGAGCTCGCCGATCAGTTCCGGCGACAGCTCGCGGTGCACGGTGGCGCCGCGATGCGAGGCGATGGCCGGGCGGGCGCGGTCGAAGGGCAGGGTGAGTTCGTCGGGGACACCGGCGAGCTGGGTCTGCCAGTAGCCGACCTGGCGCGACATCAGCGAGTCGGTGTCGTCCTCGGTGCCGAGTACCGCGCGCTGCCAGATCGCGAAATCGGCGTACTGCACCGGCAGCGGCGCCCAGCCGGGCGCGGTGCCCTGGGCGCGGGCGGTGTAGGCCAGCATCACGTCGCGGGTCAGCGGCGCGATGGAGAAGCCGTCGGCGGCGATGTGGTGGACCACCACGACGAGGACGTGCTCGTCCGCGGCGTGACCGGCGGGCCCGGAGGAGGTAGCGGAGCGTGACCACGCAGGGCCCTCGGGAACGCCGCCGTTCAGCACAGCACTCGCCCGGAACAGGCGGGCGCGCAGCGGAACCTCTTCGGCCACATCGAATCCGGCGGAGGCGAACTCGGTGACGGTCTCGAACAGCCGCTCCGGCGCGACGGTGACCGGGCGCAGGTCCAGCGACATGCGTTCGGCCGCGACGATCTGCTGCACCGGGGTGCCGCCGTGCTCGGGGTAGCGGGTGCGCAGTGACTCGTGCCTGCGCACCAGGTCGGCCAGCGCCAGGGCCAGCGCCTCGGTGTCGAGGGCGCCGGTGAGGCGGATTGCCACTGGCAGGTTGTAGGCGGCGGAGGTGGTGTCGTACTTGTTGAGGAACCACATGCGCTGCTGCGCGAACGACAGCGGCACCAGTTCACCCTCGGTGCGCTCGCGGGCGACCAGCGCCGCGCGAGCGGTGCCGCCGGTGTGCGATTCCACCCGGGTCGCGAGGGCTTCCACGGTGGAGGCCTCGAACAGCGCGCGCACCGGCACCGTGGCACCCAGCGCCGCGCCGATGCGGGCGACCACGCGGGTGGCGATGAGCGAGTTGCCGCCGAGGTCGAAGAAGTCGTCGTCGACGCCGACCCGGTCCAGGCCGAGCACCTCGGCGAAGACCGCGGCCACGGTCTCCTGCACCGGCGTGACCGGGGCGCGGAAGGCACGCGCCTGCACCGCGGGGGCGGGCAGGGCACGGCGGTCCAGCTTGCCGTTGACGGTCAGCGGGATCCATTCCAGGCGGACCAGGGCCGCCGGAACCATGTACGCGGGCAGCTGTTCGGCCGCCCCGCTGCGCACGGCGTCGAGGTCGGGCTCGGCCTCGCCGTCGGCGACCACATAGGCGACGATGCGCTGGTCACCCGGCTGGTCCTCGCGCACGATGACCGCGGCCTGGGCGATGCCCGGCTGGGCCAGCACGGCGGCCTCGATCTCGCCGAGCTCGATGCGGAAACCGCGCACCTTGACCTGATCGTCGGCGCGGCCCAGGTATTCGAGTTCGCCGAAGCGGTTCCAGCGCGCGAGGTCACCGGAGCGGTAGAGCCGCGACCCGGCCTGGTTCGGGCCCGCGAGCGGGTTGGCGACGAAGCGGGTGGCGGTGAGATCGGGGCGACCCAGGTAGCCGCGCGCCAATTGCGGTCCGGCGACGTACATCTCGCCCGCGACACCCACCGGCACCGGCCGCAGCCGGTTGTCGAGCACGTACACGCCCAGGCCCGCGATGGCCCGGCCGACGACCGAACCGGCCGCGGCGGCAATGGTTTTCGCGTCCAGCGCGCGGAACGACACGTGCACCGTGGTCTCGGTGATGCCGTACATGTTGACCAGCGTCGGCGAGCTGTCGCCGTGGCGGGCCACCCAGTCCGACAGGCGGCGGAGTTCCAGCGCCTCGCCACCGAAGACCACATAGCGCAGCGCCAGCGGCGCCAGGTCGGGTCCGGCGTTCCGGTCGGCCTCGGCGAGCTGGTAGAACGCCGACGGGGTCTGGTTGAGCACGGTGACCTGCTCGACGCGCAGCAGTTCCAGGAACTGCTCGGGCGAGCGGGAGGTGTAGTAGTCCACCACGATCAGCGAGCCGCCGAACAGCAGCGGACCCCACAGCTCCCACACCGAGAAGTCGAAGGCGTAGGAGTGGAACAGCGTCCACACATCGCGCGGGCCGAAGCCGAAGTCGCGATCGGTATTGGCGAACAGCCGCACCACATTCCGGTGCGCGACCGCGACGCCCTTGGGGCGGCCGGTCGAGCCGGAGGTGTAGATGACGTAGGCGACATTGTCCGGCGAGAGCGGCGCGATGCGGTCGGCGTCGGTGATCGGCAGATCGTCGGCGTCCTCGACATTGCCGGTCTCCACGGCGAACCCGTCGAGCACCACCGAGGGCAGGTGGCCGGGCACGGTCACCTGGACGGTGGAGTCGAGCACCACGCTGGTGGGCCGGGAGTCCTCGAGCACGTAGGCGATGCGCTCGGCCGGGTAGGTCGGGTCGACGGGCACGTAACCGGCGCCGGTCTTGACCACGGCGAGCAGCGCCACGACCAGGTCCAGCGAGCGCGGCAGGATCACCGCGACCAGCGATTCCGGTCCGGCGCCGTCGGCGATCAGCCTGCGCGCCAGCACATTCGCGCGCCGGTCGAGCTCGGCGTAGGTCAGCGACTCGACACCGAACTTGGCGGCGATGCGGTCCGGGTAGGCCACCGCGGCGGCGTCGAACAGGTCGACCAGCGTGGTGTGCTTGTTGCCGAACAGGCCGCGGCGGTGACCCGCCGGGGTGGTGGCGTCGTGCACGACAGGCAGACCGATGGCGTCGGCACCGGAGGACACCCAGCGCTGGGCGACATCGCGCTGTTCGGCCTCGCCGAGCAGGTCGATATCGCCGACGATCACGTCCGGGTTCTCCGCGACGCTCCGCAGGACGCGCACCAGGCGGTCACCGAACGCGGCGACGGTCTCGGCGTCGAACAGATCGGTGGCGTAGTTCCAGGACAGCGCCAGCGAGCCGTCGGCGGCCTCGCCCACGGTGAGCTGCACGTCGAATTTGGCTGTGCCCGGGTCGAAGTCGACGACATCGAGGTCGAGGCCCGGCAGTGCGACGGTGCCCGCGTCGGCGGCGGTGGCCGCCTCGAAGGTGAGCGCCACCTGGAACAGCGGGTGGTGCGCCTGCGAGCGGGTGGGGCTGAGCACGTCGACGAGGCGCTCGAAGGGCACGTCGGCATTGGCGAAGGCCGACAGGTCGACCTTGCGGACCTGATCGAGCAGGTCACCGAAGCTGCCGCCGAGGTCGACCTCGCTGCGCAGCACCAGGGTGTTGACGAACATGCCGACCAGGTCGTCGAGCGAACGCTCGCCGCGCCCGGCGATCGGGGTGCCGATGGCGATATCGGTGCTGTTGGACAGGCGCGCGGCCCAGGTGGCCAGCGCCGCGTGCATCACCATGAACAGCGTGACGCCCCGGGCCTTGGCGATCTCGGTGAGCGCCCGGTGCAGGGGCGCGTCGACCGAGAAGCGGTACAGGTCACCGGCATTGGTGGCGATCTCGGGGCGCGGCCGGTCGGCGGGCAGCTCGAGCTGGTCGGGCAGATCGCGCAGCTGCTCGGTCCAGTAGCCGAGCTGGCTCGCCGCGACCGACTCCGGATCGCTCTCCTCGCCGAGCACCTCGCGCTGCCACAGCGTGTAGTCGGCGTACTGCACCTCGAGCGGCGCCCACGCGGGCACCTCGCCGCGGGCGCGTTCGGTGTAGGCCACCACGACATCGCGCAGCAGCGGGCGCAGCGAGAAGCCGTCACCGCTGATGTGGTGCATGACGAGCACGGCAACGTGGGTCCGCTCGTCGATGCGCAGCAGGCTCGCGCGGAAGGGCACCTCGCGGGTGACGTCGAAGTGCACGCTCGCCAATTCCACCACGCGGGCGACCACGTCACCGGCGGCGACCGGCTGCGCGGGTAGCGCGAAGCGGACCTCGTCGGCGGGCAGGATCTGCTGGTAACCAGCGCCTTCCATTTCGGGATAGAAGGTGCGCAGCGACTCGTGCCGCGCGGTCACATCAGCGATGGCGGCTTCCAGCGCGGCCACGTCGAGCTCGCCGGTGAGGCGGATGGCCACCGGGATGTTGTTGACGGCGGTGCGGTTGTCGAAGCGGTTGAGGAACCACATCCGCTGCTGGGCCTGCGAGAGCGGCACCAGCTCGGGGCGCGTCCGGGCGGCGAGCGGGACGCGCCCGCCGCGTCCGGTGGCGGTCTCCACCCGCGCGGCCAGCGCGGCCACGGTCGAGGCCTCGAACAGCGCGCGCAGCGGCACCTGGGTGTCCAGGGCCTCGGACAGGCGCGCGGCGACCCGGGTGGCGATCAGCGAGTTGCCGCCGAGCTCGAAGAAGTCGTCGTCGAGGCCGACCTGACCGGCGCCGAGCACCTCGGCGAAGGTGGCGGCCACGATCTGCTGGACCGGGGTGACCGGCGCCTGGAAGGTGCGCGCGGCGAACACCGGCGCGGGCAGCGCCTTGCGGTCGAGCTTGCCGGAGGCGTTGAGCGGGAAGGCATTCAGCACCACGTAGGCGGCGGGCACCATGTACACCGGCAGTTCGGCACCAAGAGCGTCCTTGACCGCGTCGGTGTCGACGGTGGCACCCTGCTCCGGGATGACGTAGGCGACCAGCTGATCGCCGGTGCGCTCGTCGGCGCGGACCACGACCACCGACTGGGCGATGGACGGCAGCGCGGTGAGCGCGGACTCGATCTCACCGAGTTCGATGCGCAGACCGCGCAGCTTGACCTGGAAGTCGGTGCGGCCCAGGTATTCCAGCTCGCCGTCCGGGGTCCAGGTGACCAGGTCACCGGTGCGGTACATGCGCTCGCCGGGTGCGAACGGGTCGGCGACGAAGCGGTCCATGGTGAGGTCGGGGCGGCCGACATACCCGTGGGCCAGCTGCACGCCCGCCAGATAGAGCTCACCCGCGACACCCACCGGCACCGGCCGCAGCCGCGAATCCAGCACGTAGAGACGGGTGTTGAAGACCGGGGCGCCGATCGGCACGGTGTCGAGGTCGGCGTCGGTAACCTCGTGGAAGGTGACGTCGACGGCGGCCTCGGTGGGGCCGTACAGGTTGTGCAGGGCGGCGCCGGTCAGCTCGCGCAGACGCTGCGCGGTGGGCGCGGGCAGCGCCTCACCGGAGGCGAACACATTGCGCAGCGAGACACACTCGGCGGCAAGGGGTTCGGTGACGAACACGGCCATCATCGACGGCACGAAGTGCACCGTGGTCACCTGCTCGGCGGCGATGAGCCGGGCCAGGTAGGCCGGGTCGCGGTGGCCGTCGGGCTTGGCTACCACCAGGCGCGCGCCGACCTGCAAGGGCCAGAAGAACTCCCACACCGACACGTCGAAGGTGGCGGGGGTCTTCTGGAGGACCACGTCGTCGGCGGCCAGGCCGTAGGCGGCGTGCATCCACACCAGGCGGTTGACGATGGCCGCGTGGCTCACCGCCACGCCCTTCGGGCGGCCGGTCGAGCCCGAGGTGAAGATGACGTAGGCGGTATTGCCCGAGCGCAGCGGACGGTGCCGGTCGACATCGGTGACCGGCTCGGCCGAGTGGCCGGACAGGTCCAGCTCGTCGATGCGCACCTCGCGCCCGGCGGCGGCGGGCAGGCTCTCGCCGGAGGTGAGCACGCACACCGGCTGGGCGGTGTCGAGGATGTGCTCGATGCGCTCGGCCGGGTGATCGGGGTCCAGCGGCACGTACGCGCCACCGGCGGCGGAGACCGCGTACATGCCGACCAGCAGGTCGATCGAGCGGCGCATGCCCAGGGCCACATAGCTTTCCGGGCCGACACCCGCGTCCTTGAGCCAGCGCGCCAGTTGACGCACCCGGCCCGCGAACTCGGCGTAGGACAGACTTGTCCCCTCGAAGGTGAGGGCGGTCGCGTCGGGGGTGCGGGCGACCTGGGCCTCGAAGAGGGCGTGCAGGGTGGCCGGGTCGTCCTCGCTGGGGGTACTCAGCGCGGCGTCGGTAGCGAATTCGGTGTCGTTCCAGCGGTCGAGCACCAGGGTGCGCTCGGCCGGGTCGAGCAGTTCGATGTCACCGACGGCGGCCGCGGGATCGGCCACGATGGCGGTGAGCACGCGCAGCAGGCGCGCGCCGAAGGTCGCCGCGAAGCTCGCGTCGAAAAGGTCGGTGGCGTAGACGAGTTCGGCATCGAGGTGGCTGTCGTCGTCGGCCGGGACCTCGCTGAGCGCGAGTTGCAGGTCGAACTTGGCGGTGTGCTGGTCGATGCCCAGCTCGGAGACCGTCAGGCCGGGCAGTTCCAGGGTGGTGCGACCCAGGTTCTGGAACGAGAGCATCACCTGGAACAGCGGGTGCCGCGACTGCGAGCGCGCCGGGTTGAGCACCTCGACCAGGCGCTCGAACGGCACGTCGGCGTGCGCGAAGGCGGCCAGGTCGCGTTCGCGGACCTGGGTGAGCAGCTCGGTGAACGAGGCGGCCGGGTCGACCTCGGCGCGCAGCACCAGGGTGTTGACGAACATGCCGACCAGGTCGTCGAGCGCCTGCTGACCACGACCGGCGACCGGGGTGCCGATGGCGATGTCGGCGGTGCCGGACAGGCGGGCGAGCAGCACGGCGAAGGCGCTGTGCACCACCATGAACAGGGTGGTGCCGCGCTGGTGGGCCAGCTGGTTGAGCGCTTCCACGAGCTCGCCCGGCACCTCGAAGCGGTGCGTGCCCGCCTGGTAGGTGGCCTGCGCGGGCCGCGACTTGTGGCCGAGGCGCAGCTCGTCGGGCAGGTCGGCCAGCGCGTCGCGCCAGTGGTCGAGCTGCTCGGAGATCAGCGAGGTGGGGTCGTTCTCGTCGCCGAGGGTCTCGCGCTGCCACAGCGCGTAATCGACGTACTGCACCTCCAGCGGCGGCCAGCCCGGCTCGGCATTGGCGGTGCGCGCGACGTAGGCGGTCATCAGGTCGCGCACCAGCGGGCGCAGCGAGAAACCGTCGGCGGCGATGTGGTGGACCACCATCACCAGCACGTGCTCGCGTTCGCCGAGCTCGTAGACGCGCAGGCGCACCGGCGCGGCGGCGGTGACATCGAAACCGCGACGGGCGAACTCGTAGAGCGAGATCGCCATATCGGTCTCGTCGGCCTCGATCAGTTCCACATCGGGAATCGAGACCGCAGCCGCGAGGACCTTCTGGTAGGCCGTGCCGTCGTGCGACGGGTACACCGTGCGCAGCGACTCGTGCCGGGCGATCACATCGGCGACCGCGCCGCGCAGGGCGGGCAGGTCGAGCAGGCCCTGGAGGCGCACCGCGACCGGGATGTTGTAGGTCCCGGAGTCGCCGGAGTCGGCCAGGTCGAAGCGGTTGAGGAACCACATGCGCTGCTGCGCGAGCGACAGCGGCGGGTGCTCGGGACGCTGCCGCGCGGTGAGCTCGGCGCGCAGACCGGTGCCCGCGTGCGATTCCACCCGCGCCGCCAGCGCGCCGACGGTGGGCGCCTCGAACAGGGTTCGCACGCCGACCTCGGCATCGAGGGCCTTGCTCAGGCGCGCGGCCACCTGGGTGGCGACCAGCGAGTTGCCACCGAGGGCGAAGAAATCGTCGTCCACGCCGACGCGGTCGGCGCCGAGCAGTTCGGCGAAGATCTCCGCGACGATCTCCTCGATCGGTGTCGAGGGCGCGCGGAACACCTTGGCCTCGAACACCGGCGCGGGCAGCGCCTTGCGGTCGAGCTTGCCGGAGGCGTTGAGCGGGAAGGCATCCAGTACCACCAGCGCCGAGGGCACCATGTACGCGGGCAGTTCGGCGGTGATCCCCGCCTTCACCGCGGCCACGTCCAGGCCCGAATCCGGTTCGGGCACCACGTAACCCACGAGCTGATCGCCCGCGTGCGCGTCGGCGCGCACGACCACGACCGACTGGGCGACACCCGGCTGGGCCAGCAGCGTGGCCTCGATCTCGCCGAGCTCGATGCGCAGGCCGCGCAGCTTCACCTGGAAGTCGGTGCGGCCCAAGTAGTTCAGTTCGCCGTCGCGGGTCCAGGTGACGAGGTCACCGGTGCGGTACATGCGCGACCCGGCCTGCCCGTACGGGTTGGCCACGAAGCGGTCGGCGGTGAGGTCGGCGCGGTTGAGATAGCCGACGGCGAGCTGTTCGCCCGCCAGATACAGCTCACCCGCGACACCGGGGGCAACCGGGTGCAGCCGCGAATCCAGCACGAACACCCGGGTGTTCCACACCGGGCGGCCGATCGGCACCGACTCCACATCGGCGTCGACGACCTCGTGATAGGTGACGTCGACCGCGGCCTCGGTGGGGCCGTACAGGTTGTGCAGGCGGGCACCGGTCAGCTCGCGCAGGCGCTGCGCGGTCGGCGCGGGCAGCGCCTCACCGGAGGCGAACACCTGACGCAGCCGCACCGCACTGCCGTTGCCGTTGTTGCCCAGTGTCGAGACGAACACCGACAGCATCGACGGCACGAAGTGCGCGGTGGTGATGCCGCGTTCGGCGATGACCTGCGCGAGATACACCGGATCGCGGTGCCCGTCGGGCTTGGCGACGACCAGGCGCGCGCCGGTCTGCAAGGGCCAGAAGAACTCCCACACCGACACGTCGAAGGTGGCGGGGGTCTTCTGCAGCACCGCGTCGGCGGCGTCGATCGGGTACTCGTGCTGCATCCACAGCAGGCGGTTCACGATCGCCGCGTGATCGACGGCCACACCCTTGGGGCGGCCGGTCGAACCCGAGGTGAAGATGACGTAGGCGGTATTGGTTGCCCGCAGCGGGCGGGTGCGCTCGGCGTCGGTGATCGGCGCTGCGCTGAAATCGGCGGGCAGCTCGATGTTCTCGACGGCCAGCACGGTCGCGCCGTCGGCCTCGAACCCGTCGCGACGGCTGGTGAGCACCAGTCGCGGCTGCGCGGTCTCGAGGATGTGGCCGATCCGGTCGGCGGGCTGGTCCGGGTCCAGCGGCACGTAGGCCGCACCGGTCTGGAGCACCGCGTACATGGCGACGACGAGTTCGGTGGAACGCCGGATGGCCAGTGCCACATGCGAACCCGGGCCGACGCCCTCGGCGATGAGCTTGCGGGCGATGCGGTTGGCGCGCTCCTGCAGCTCGCGGTAGCTCAGTTCCTCGTTCTCGAAGACCAGCGCGACCGCGTCGGGGGTGCGCTCGACCTGCGCGTCGAACAGCGAGACCAGGGTGGCCTCCGGCACGGCACGGGCGGTGTCGTTCCAGTCGACGAGGACCTGCGCGTGCTCCTCGGGCGCGAGCAGATCGATGTCACCGACGGCCACTTCGGGATCGGCGACGATGGCGGCGAAGATATTGTCCAGGCGCCGCGCGAAGGCGGCGATGGTGGATTCCTCGAAAAGGTCCAGCGCGTAGGAGAACTCGGCGGACATGCCGCCTGCCTCGCCGTCGGTGTCCTGCACCTCGGTCAGCGTGAGCTGCAGGTCGAACTTGGCCAGCTGGGAGTCGTAGTCGATCCCGCTGACCGACAGGCCGGGCAGTTGCAGCGAGGCCTGCTTGTTGTTCTGGAACGACAGCATCACCTGGAACAGCGGGTGACGCGCCTGCGAACGCGGCGGGTTGAGCACCTCGACGAGCCGCTCGAACGGCACGTCGGCGTGCGCGAACGCCTGCAGGTCGGTCTCGCGGGCCTGGTCGAGCAGGGTGGCGAACGGGGTCGCGCCCTCGACCTGGCTGCGCAGCACCAGGGTGTTGACGAACATGCCGACCAGGTCGTCGAGGGCCTGGTCGCCACGGCCCGCCACCGGAGTGCCGATGGCGATGTCGCTGGTGCCGCTGGCGCGCGCCAGCAGCACGGCCAGCGCGCTGTGCATGACCATGAACAGCGAGGCGTTGTAGCGGCGGCCCAGTTCGACCAGGGCGCGCTGGGTGTCACCGGAGATGACGAAGCTGTAGGTGCCACCGCGATAGGTGGCCACCGGCGGACGCGGGTGATCGGCCGGGAGCACCAGCTCGTCGGGCAGGTCGGCGAGTTCGCGGGCCCAGTAGTCGATCTCGGAGGAGATCAGCGACTTGGGGTCGTCCTCGGAGCCGAGCACCTCGCGCTGCCAGAGCGCGTAATCGGCGTACTGGACCGGCAATTCGGCCCAGGTCGGCGCCTCCCACGAGGTGCGTGCCGCGTAGGCCACGATGACATCGCGCGACAGCGGCGCCATCGACCAGCCGTCGGCGGAGATGTGGTGCACCACCATGCCGAGCACGTACTCGGTCTCGCTGATCTCGAAAAGCCGTGCGTGCAGCGGCACTTCGCTGGTCACGTCGAAGGCCATCGAGGCCAGGTCGATCAGGTGGTCGATGAGGTTGTCCTCGGTGACCCGGTACGGGGTCAGGTCGGGGACGATCTGCGCGGCGTCGAGCACCACCTGCACCGGGCCGTTGCCCGATTCGGGGAACACGGTGCGCAGCGACTCGTGCCGGTCGATCACGTCGATAACGGCGACCTGGAGCGCGGCCACATCGAGCTCGCCGGAGAGCCGGATGGCGACCGGGATGTTGTTGACCGCCGAGGCGGTGTCGAAGCGGTTGAGGAACCACATGCGCTGCTGGGCCAGCGACAGCGGCACCAGGTCGGGCCGCTCCCGCGCGACCAGCGCCTTGCGGGCACCGTCCCCGGCCTGCGACTCCACCCGCGCGGCCAGTGCCGCGACGGTGGGCGCCTCGAACAGCATGCGCACGGGCACCCGGGTGTCCAGGGCGATGCCGATGCGCGAGGCCACCTGGGTGGCGATCAGCGAGTTGCCGCCGAGCTCGAAGAAGTCGTCCTCGACACCGACCCGGCTCAGCTCGAGCACGTCGGCGAAGACCTGAGCGACGATCTGCTCGATCGGGGTGGTGGGCGCGCGGAATTCACGCACCTCGAACACCGGCGCGGGCAGCGCGCGGCGGTCGAGCTTGCCGTTCACGGTCAGCGGGATCGCCGCCAGCACCATGATCGACGAGGGCACCATGTACGCGGGCAGGCGCTGGGCGACATGGTCGGTCAGCGCGGACACGTCGATCGAACTGCCCGGCACGGCAACGACATAGGACACCAGCGAGGTGCTGCCGCCCTTGTTCTTGTGGCCGATGCTCACCGCGAAGTCGACGGTCTCGTGCGAGGCCAGCGCCGAGTCGATCTCGCCCAGCTCGATGCGGAAACCGCGCACCTTGACCTGGAAGTCGGAGCGGCCGACGTACTCGACATTGCGGTCGGCGGTCCAGCGCACCACGTCACCGGTGCGGTACATCCGCTGCCCGGGCGCGTACGGGTTGGCGACGAAACGATCCGAGGTCAGCGCGGGGCGCGCGTGGTAGCCGCGCGCCATGCCGACGCCGCCGATGTAGAGCTCACCGGCCACGCCCACCGGCACCGGGCGCAGGCGGTCGTCGAGGATCAGGGTGTGGACGCCACGGATGGGTCCACCGATAACGACCCGCTCCCCCGGGATCAGGCCCTCGGACAGGTTGGAGGCGATGGTGGTCTCGGTCGGGCCGTAGACATTGCCGAGCATGCGGCGCGAGCCGTCGGGCAGCGGCACCGCCCACTTGGTGACCAGCTCCGGCGGCACCGCCTCACCACCGGCGGCGAGCACCCGCAGGTGATCGAGGCCGCGGGCGTCGAAGGTGGCCAGCGCGGCCGGGGTCACGAACGCGTGGGTGACCTGCTCGGTGATGAGGATGTCGCGCAGTTCCTCACCGCCGTACACACCCGGCGGCACGACCACCAGGGTGCCGCCGCGACCCAGCGCGAGCAGCAGCTCCAGCACCGAGGCGTCGAATGACGGCGAGGCGAAATGCAGTGCGCGGGTGCCGGAGTCGAGCGAGTACAGGTCGATCTGCTCGGCGCAGAAGTTGGCGACGCTGGCATGGGTGACCACGACGCCCTTGGGCACACCGGTGGAACCGGAGGTGTAGATCAGGTACGCGGGCTGCGCGGGGTCGGTCGGGCGGACCAGTTCGCGCGGGGCCAGCGGGGCGTCGGAGATGTCGTCGAGATCGATGTCGTCGATCTCGAGCCAGCGCACGGTGTCGGGTACCTCGCCGATCTCGGCGCTGACCGTGATGCCAACGGACACACCGGCATCGGCGATCATGTGCGCGATACGGTCGGCCGGGTAGTTCGGGTCGACGGGCACGAACGCGGCACCGGTCTTGGCGACCGACCACACCGCCAGCACCGACTCCAGCGAGCGCGGCACGGCCACGGCGACGAAATCCTCGGCGCCGAGGCCCTGCTGGATCAGCAAGCGCGCCAGCTGGTTCGAGCGGCGATCCAATTCGCCATAGGACACAGCTGTCCCCTCGAACACCACGGCGGTGGCCTCGGTGTCGAGCGCGGCCTGGGCCATGAGCTGCGGCAGGGTGCGCGCGACGGCGGCGGGGGCGCCGTAACGGGTGACCAGGTCGGTGCGTTCGGCGTCGTCGAGGACGTCGATGGCGCCGACGGTGACCGCCGGGTCGGCCAGGATGGCGTCGAGCACGCGCCGCCAGCGCAGCAGCAGCTCTTCGACGGTGGCCTGGTCGAACAGGTCGACGGCGTAGGTGAGCACGCCGGTCAGGCCCGAGAGCGAGCCGGTGGTGGTGTGCTCCTCGGTGAGCGTCCACTGCAGGTCGAACTTGGCCATGTCGACCTCGACCTCGTCGGCGCTGACCGTGAGACCGGGCAGCTCCAGCGTGCCGTGCGACATCTCCTGGAACGAGAGCACCACCTGGAACAGCGGGTGGCGCGCCTGCGAGCGGGAGGGGTTGAGCACATCGACGAGCCGCTCGAACGGCACATCGGCATTGGCGAAGGCCGACAGGTCGGTCTCGCGGGTGCGCGCGAGGAACTCGCTGAACGGCTGGGCCGGGTCGACATCCGAGCGCAACACCAGGGTGTTGACGAACATGCCGATCAGGTCGTCGAGGGCCTGCTCACCGCGTCCCGCGATGGGCGTGCCGACGGCGATATCGGTGGTGCCGGACAGGCGCGCGAGCAGCACGGCCAGCGAGGCGTGCACCACCATGAACAGGGTGACGCCATTGGCGCGGGCCAGCGCGGCGAGCTGGGCGTGGGTCTCGGCGTCGATGTCGAAGCCGACGCGCGCGCCACGGAAGCTCTGCTGCTGCGGGCGCGGACGGTCGCTGGGCAGGTCCAGCTGGTCGGGCAGGCCGTCGAGAGTGCGCTGCCAGTAGTCGAGCTGACGCGCGGCCATCGACGCGGGATCGCTTTCGGCACCGAGCAATTCGCGCTGCCACAGCGTGTAGTCGCGGTACTGCACCGGCAGCGGCGTCCACGCGGGCGCCTGCCCGGCCGAGCGGGCCAGGTAGGCGGTGGCCACGTCGCGGGCCAGCGGGCCGAAGGAGAAACCGTCGGCGGCGATGTGGTGGACGACGAAGGCGACGGCGAATTCGGGTGTGCCGTTGGTTGTGCCGCCGGTGACCTGGTAGATCCGCACGCGGATCGGCAGTTCCAGGGTGACGTCGAAGCCGGTGGAGGCGAAGTTGATGAGTTCGTCGTGCAGCAGCGACTGGTCGATCGGGGTCACCGTGATGCCCAGGTCGAACTCGTCGGCGCCGAGCACCTGCTGGAACCCGCCGTCGGCGTCCGGGAAGACGGTGCGCAGCGATTCCTGGCGCACCACCACGTCGTCGAGCGCGGCGATCAGCGCGTCGACCTCGACGCGGCCCTTCATCCGCACCACGAACGGCAGGTTGTAGGTCGGTGCGGTGGGGTCGAACTGGTTGATGAACCACATCCGCTGCTGGGCCAGCGACAGCGGCACCTGGTCGGGGTGCGGCAGCGCGACCAGCGCGGGACGGCTCTCGGAAATGTCCGCGGGCGTGACGGATTCGGCCCGCGCGGCCAGTCCGGCCACGGTCGGGGTCTCGAACAGCGCGCGCACCCCGAGCTGGATGCCGAAGGCGGCGCCGATGCGGGCCACCACCTGGGTGGCGACCAGCGAGTTGCCGCCGAGTTCGAAGAAGTTGTCGTCGGCGCCGACGCGTTCCTGGCTGAGCACATCGGCGAAGATGCCCGCCACGATCTGCTCGGACGGGGTGCGCGGGGCGCGGAAATCGCCTGCGGCGGCACTGAACACGGGCTCGGGCAGGGCCTTGCGGTCCAGCTTGCCGGAGGTGTTGAGCGGGAAGGCGTCGAGCACCATGATCGACGCGGGCACCATGTAGCTGGGCAGCTTCTCGGCGACGAAACGGGTGAGCGTCGCCGGGTCGGCGGACTGGCCCGGCGCGGGCACCACGTAGGCGACCAGCTGCTGGCCGGTGGCGGTGTCGACCACCAGCACGGCGGCCTGGCTCAGGGTCGGGTGGGCCAGCAGGTCGGTCTCGATCTCACCGAGCTCGATGCGCTGACCACGGAACTTCACCTGGAAGTCGGTGCGGCCGATGTATTCCAGAACGCCCTGAGCGTTCCAGCGCACCAGGTCACCGGTGCGGTACATGCGCTCGCCGGGGCCGCCGACCGGGTTGGCGACGAAGCGGTCCGAGGTCAGGTCGGGGCGGCCGCGGTAGCAGCGCGCCAGCTGACGACCCGCCAGGTACAGCTCGCCCGGGGCGCCGATCGCGGCCGGGCGCAGCCGCGAATCCAGCACGTAGACTTCGACATTCCACTCGGGGATACCGATCGGCACCGTGACGGTGTCGGCCTCGGTGGCCTCCCAGTAGGTGACCGAGACCGCGGCCTCGGTGGGGCCGTACAGGTTGTGCAGCCCGGCGGTGGAGATCGCGCGCAGACCGGCGGCGGTCTCCGGCGGCAGCGCCTCACCGATCACGAAAACCGCACGCAGCGTGGCACATTGGGCCTGGGTGGCGTGCGCGACGAAGACCGTCAGCATGGACGGGACGAAGTCCGTCACGGTGACGCCGTGGCGGGCGATCATGTCCGCGACGTAGAGCGGGTCGCGATGACCGTCCGGCGAGGCGATAACCAGCTTGGCGCCGACCATCAGCGGCAGGAAGTAGCCCCACAGCGACACGTCGAAGGTGGTGGCGGTCTTCTGCAGGTAGACGTCATCGGCGGTCAGCGCGTACTCGTCGAGCATCCACAGCTCTTGGTTGACGATCGCGTGATGGGTGACGGCCACGCCCTTGGGGCGGCCGGTGGAACCCGAGGTGTAGATGACGTAGGCGGTGTTGTCCGGGCGCAGCGGCGCGAGCCGGTCGGCGTCGGTGACCGGGGTGTCGGCGAAGGCGGCGGTGTCGAGGGTGTCGATCTCGACACGGGCCACCGTCTCGGGCAGGTCCAGGTCGTCACCGGTGGTGGTCAGCACGCAGACCGGTGCCGCGGACTCGAGGATGTAGGCAGTGCGGTCGGCCGGGTGGTCCGGGTCGATCGGCACGTATGCGCCACCGGCGCGCAGCACGGCGTGCATCCCGATGACCAGGTCCAGCGAGCGGCGCATGCCGAGCGCGACCAGCGATTCCGGGCCGACGCCGTCGGCGATCAGGAACCGGGCCAGGCGGTTGACCCGGGCGCCGAACTCGGCGTAGGTGAGGGTCTCGCCCTCGAAGTCCAGGGCGATGGCGTCCGGGGTGCGCGGGATCTGCGCGTCCAGCAGCGCGGGCAGGGTGGTGGCGGGGACCTCGTGCGCCGAGTCGTTCCACTCGGTCAGCGAGCGTTCCAGCTCGGCGGTGCCGGTGACCGGCAGCCGCCAGACCGGCAGCGCGGCGTCGGCGGCCAGGAAGCGCTCGAAGAACTCGAGGAAGCGGGCGTGGTGGGTGGCCGCCTCGGCCGCGGTGTAGAGGTTGGGGTTGGTCTCGAAGTCGATGTGCGAGCGGGTGCCGCCGTGCGACTGGTAGAAGTTGACGCCCAGGTCCTCGATCGAGCCGGTGGACAGCACATTGAGGGTGCCGTCCATCTCGCCGAAGCGCAGCGCGTTGTCGAAGAGCATGATGTTGACCCACGGGCCGAAGAACTCCGTGGCGACCATGCCGTCACCGGCGGAATCGCGGCGGATGTCCTCGTGGCGGTAGCGCTGGTGGCGCAGCGCGCCGGAGACCTCGGTGGTGACCGCGCGCAGCAGTTCGGCCACGGTGGTGTCGTGGCCCACGCGCAGGCGCAGCGGCACGATATTGGAGGTCACACCGCCCGAGCGGCGCATCACGGCGGTGGTGCGGCCGGTGACCGGGAGGCTGAGGATCACGTCCTCGGTGCCGGTGATCTGGGCCAGGTAGGCCGCGAAACCGGCGATGAGCAGCGGCGCGGAGGTGGTGTCGTGCCGGGCGATGGCCTCGCCGAACACCGCGTCCTGGGCCGGGCTCAGCGCCGCGCTGGTGACATCGTTGACCGGCGAGGGCGGCGCGGAGCGGCCGGTGAGGCTGCTGCCCTCTTCCAGGCCCTCGACGCGCTGGGCCCAGTGCGCCTTGTCGGATTCGAAGCGGGAGCTGTCGCGGTAGGCGATCTCCGACTCGTAGAGGGCGCGCAGATCGGTGGCCTTGTTGGCCGGGGCCTCCACGCCGGTGACGGCCGCGGTGTAGAGCTGTGCCGTGCGGTTGACGAAGTTGTTGGCGCCGAAACCGTCCAGCACGATGTGGTGGACGCGGGCGTACCAGTACCAGCGGCCGTCCTCGAGCTGCAGCGCGGCGGCCTGGACCAGGCGGTCGGCGACGATGTCGAGCGGGCGGCTGTACTCCTGGCGCATCCACTCGGCGGCGGCGGCCTCGGGGTCGGCCTCGCCACGCAGGTCGACATAGATCAGGGTGTCGTCCTGGGTGAGGTCGACGGTCTGCATCGGTTCGCCGTCGATCTCGACGACGCGCAGGAAGCCCGACTGCTGCTCGGCGGCGGCCTCGGAGCTGACCCGCTCGAGCACCGCGACGTCGAGGTCGCCGCGCAGATCGACATACTGGGCGATATTGATCGGCACCTGTGGGTCGACGTGCTGCGCGTACCAGATACCCAGCTGTGCGGGCGAGAGCGGGAAGTACTCCTCGCCGTTTCCGCCGAAATCCAGCCGGTCCAACCCAAACCTCGCTTCCGGAACACCCGTTCAGGCGCTCCCCGACGACACCGGAACGCAGGCGCCTCAGCCGAACCAGCGTGGCGCCTGCGTCTCGGGTTCAATTCTCGAAATCAATCAGGCAAAAAATGTCCATTGGCACTATCTGTCGGCCCGGCCGATCTTGTTACATGGCTGAGACCATGCTCGTGATCGACGGCCCGGCAGCGCCGGTGTGCTCTTCGCAAACCATCGCACCAATCTACCGGTGAGGTCGCCCGGCAACCAACCACGTCCATAGCCGCACGACATAGCCCCTGGTAAACCGAGAGCGGCCGGTTAGCTGACGCTTGTCTGGACGATCACATCCCCACGCGAGCCCCCTCGCGCCACCGCCGATGAGTTGTGGATCACAGCAACTAGGTGCCGGAGACGGGCACCCGACGACCGGCATGCCCCGCACAGACGACCCTTCCGGCGGCCAATCGGTAGCCAATAGGGCGCTGATCCGTCCAGGGCATCGATTCGACAGCCTTATTCTGCAAGCACTAGCCTGCACTGCCAGGGAGTTTTCAGAAGGAAGCAGGAAGTTCGCATGTTCACCACCCGTTCGCTGATGTTGGCGACAGCCCTTGCGGGATGCACCGCAATCGGGGCCGTCACGGCGACCACTGCCGACGCCGCCCCGGTGGTTCCCCCCGAGCCTGGGCCTGCCACCAGCTACTTCATGGGTGACTCGCTCAACTGCTTCATCGACGTGCGGCTGACGATCGAGGACCAGCCCGACGGCAGACAGGCTGCTTTCGTCGAACCGCTGGGAATCCGGTCGACCGTTCCGGGGTTGCCCGCGCCAACGCACTGCTCGGCCACCCTGGGCGCGACGTGGAACGATCAGCAGAACCCGATGATGCGGTTCGGGTCGGTGCGCGTCGACGCGGCGCCCGATCGCACCGATCGGGCACGGATGGACTTGGATGTGCAGCCGGGCTCTCAGTGGACGAGCCTGAGCTATATTCCCGCCGCGACGATTCTGGCCTCCTACGGCGCCTTTCCGGCGATGTCCACCTGGGTCACTCACGGCACCCTGCCCGCCTGACGGCCGAGTTCTACCCGGCCTGTCCCCGCGCCCGGGCCGGGTCGTAGAGGTGGGACTGGGTGCAGGAGATCGACGGGGTGAGGGCTCGGCCGACGAGGATGACGGCGGCCTGGCGGAGGTTGGCGGCCTCGGCCTGGTCTGCGATGTCGGTGAGGGTGCCGCGCAGAATCCGTTGCTCGGGCTGGCTGGCTCGGTAGACGACCGCGACCGGGCAGTCGGCGCCGTACTCGTCGGCCAGTTCCTCCGCGAGGCCGCGGATGCGGGTGATGGCCAGGTGCAGGACGAGGGTGGCACCGGTGGCGGCGAAGTTCGTCAGCGCCTCGCCCGGGGGCATCGCCGTGGAGCGGGCCTGGGTACGAGTCAGGACGACTGATTGGACTACTTCGGGCACTGTCAGTTCGGTGCCGAGGAGGGCGGCGGCCGCGGCGTAGGCGGGGACGCCGGGGGTGATGTCCCACGGGACGCCCGCGGCGTCGAGGCGGTGGGTCTGTTCGGTGAGGGCCGAGTAGATCGACGGGTCACCCGAGCAGAGGCGGGCCACGTCCTGCCCGGCCGTGTGGGCGGCGACGAGCCGTTCGATGATCTGATCCAGGTCGAGGTGCTGGGTATCGATCAATTCGGTGCCCGGCGCGCAGTGCGCGAGGACCTCGGGGTCGAGATAGGTGCCCGCGTAGAGACAGACCGGGCTCTCGCGCAGCAGCGTGACCGCGCGCACCGTGAGCAGGTCGGCCGCGCCGGGGCCCGCCCCGATGAAATGCACCGTCATGGGCGCGAGTCTACGGTCGACGGTCGCGTCCCGGCCCGGCGGTGCGGACCGCTGGTCAGCGCATTGCGCCGACCGGAAGCCGGTGGAGCAAGTATGTTCTGAGTCCGTCGGCGCGTGCCGACCACGGACGAGGGGGCGCGGTGCCACGATCGAGGACCAGGCGAGCGATGGGTGCGGCGATCGTGCTGGCCGCGTTGGCTGCTGCGAGTGGCTGCGGGGGCCCCACCCCGATCACGGGAAACCCGACCTCCTCGATGGCGGAGTTCGTGCCGACCGAGGACAACCAGGACCCGTCGCTCACGATCCCCGGGATCGTCACCGTCGAGCTTCCGCCCGGTCTGCACGTGACCAGCAACCAGCGGGTCGCCTATCCGGAGATCCCGCCGCTGGGCGGTCCGCACGATGCCCGGTGGGCGGCGTGTGACGGTGTCGTCTACGACACGGCCGTGCGCACCGAGAATCTGGTGCACTCGCTCGAGCACGGGGCGGTGTGGATCGCCTACAACCCGGCGACGGTGAGCGCGCAGGACCAGGAGACCTTGCGCGCCAAGGTGATCGACAAGCAGTACACGGTGATGTCGCCGATCCCGGATATGGCCGACCCGATCTCGCTGCAATCCTGGGGCCATCAGCTGAAGCTCGACAGCGCCGAGGACGAGCGGATCGACCAGTTCATCACCGCCCTGCGCGAGAACCCCTACACCACACCGGAAGTCGGCGCGACCTGCTCGTCACCGAGTTTCGACCGCGCCGATCCGCCGCCGTTCGATCCCACCGCACCCGGCCCGGACGCGGTGCCGATGGACGGCTAACCCGTCATGTCGAAGTGCGCGACGACCTTCGCCGGTCGCACGCGCACCACCAGCTCCCCCGGCACCCCGTTGCGCTTGCCGAATTCCTCGGCCTTGTCCGGGCCCATGTACCGCGCGGCGATCGCGGTGGCGGTGCGGACCAGTTCCTCGGGGTCCTCGGACAGGGTGACCGTGCCCTGCACCGATACCAGGGCGTAGGGCGGTTCCTCGAGGTCCACGCACAGGGCGATGCGCGGATCGCGGGCGAAGGCGCGGCCCTTGGCGGTGTCCTTGCCGGTGTTGAACACCAGTTCGTCGCCATCGACGATGAACCAGACCGGCGTGACCATGGGCCTGCCGTCGGTGGCGACAAAGGCCACCTTCCCCGTGCGGGTGCCCCGAGACAGAAATTCGCGAACCTTGGGATCAGCGAGATTTGCCATAAGCCCAGCGTAGGCCACCTCGGGCTGGACGGTTGATCACCACGCGCTCAGGTGCGTGAACGCCGAGAAGGCGCCACCACCGGAGCCTGGATCGGGTCAGATGGCGCCTCGGTCCCGAGCGGTGGCGACGGCGGACGTGCGGGATTTGACGCCGAGTTTGGCGTAGATGTGCACGAGGTGGGATTTGACGGTGGTCTCGCTGAGGAAGAGCCGCTTGGCGATATCGCGGTTCGACAGGCCCTCCGCCACCAGGCGCAGGACCTCCACTTCGCGAGGGCTCAGGGTGGTGTCGGCGCGGCGGACCCGGGTCATCAGGCGGGAGGCGACGGTGGGTGAGAGCACGCTCTCCCCGGCGGCGGCCGCGCGCACGGCGGCGAGGAGTTCGGTGGGCGGGGTGTCTTTGAGGAGGTAGCCGACGGCGCCCGCTTCGATGGCGCCGAGGATGTCGGCGTCGGTGTCGTAATTGGTGACGACCAAGACGTTCGGCGGGTCGGGTAGCGCGCGCAGGCCCGCGGTGGCCGAGGCGCCGGAACGGCCGTCGCCGAAGCGCAGGTCCATCAGGACCAGGTCGACCGGGGTGGTCGCGCAGAACGAGACGGCCGCGTCGGCATCGGGCACATCGCCGACGACGGTGATGTCCTCGGCGGCCTCGAGCAGCGCGCGCAGTCCGGCGCGCACGATGGCGTGGTCGTCGGCGAGCAGGAGGCGGATCATTCGGCCGACCCCAAGGGGAAGGTCACCGTGACGGCGGTGTGGCCCGGCTCGGATTCGACTGTCATCGCACCACCTTGCTGTTCGGCCCGGCTGCGGATGGCGTGCAGGCCGAACGCACCGGCGCGTGGGCCGCGCACGGTGTCCGCTGGCGGTGCCCCACCGGGCACACACGGGCCGCGCACGGCGGTGTCCACCGAGGGCGCTGCCGCACCCGGCATCCGCGAGTCGCGCACGGCGGTGTCCGCCGAGGGTGCTGCCACACCCGGCATCCGCGAGTCGCGCAGGACCGCGGGGTCGATACCGATGCCGTCGTCGACGATGTCGAGGTGCACGTCGGTGTCGTCGTAGGTGAGGGTGACCCGCATCCGCGCCGCCTGGGCGTGCTGCACCACATTGGCGACCGCGCTCTGCGCGATGCGCACCAGCGCCGCCTCCACCGGCATCGGCAGCCGCTCCGGTTCGCCCTCCACCAGCAGTTGGGTGGATAGGGTGGGTGACTGCGCGCGCTCACAGATCCGGGCCAGCGCCTCGGCCAGCGATTGCCCGTCCAGCGCGGCGGGCGCCAATTCGTCGATGAGCCTGCGGGTTTCGGCCAGGTCCTCGGCGGCCGTTTCGCGGGCGAGCCGGATGCGGTCCAGCGCAGGGTGATCCGGCGCCGCCTGCTCGGCCGCGTGCAACAGCAACTGGATACTGCTGAGCCCCTGCGCGACGGTGTCGTGGATCTCCTTGGCCAGCCGCTCCCGCTCCGCCAGCTTGCCCGCCGTGCGTTCCTGTTCGGCGAGAGTCGCTCTGGTGCTGAGCAATTCGCTGATCAACCGCTCCCGCTCGACAGCCTCCCGGTACAACGCCTGATACCCCAGCCCGATCCCGATGGCCACTGCCGCCCCAAGGACCGGCCCTACCACGGCGCCCGCCGACCATCCGCGATGCGCCGCGAACCCCACCACACCAACGGCCGTCGCCAGCACCACCGCTGTCAATCCCCACACCCGGGGCAGCAGATGCAAATAGACGAAGAACAACCCGAACGCCAGATACACCGCATCCGGCGTCAGCCCGAGCAGAGCCAGCCACAGCACCGTCAACGCGGCCAGCCACCCCCACACCACCGGCGTATGCGCCCACCGACCAGCAGACACGTCGGCGGTACCCCGCCCACCGGGCAGAGCTTCGACGACGCCCCGCGAGCCAGGCGACGCCCCGGCATCACCCAGCCAGCCAGGCAACGCCGCTACGCTGCCCGGCGCACCAGGCGACGTCAAGGCCGTGTCCCGCGCGCCGGGCAAATCTTCGGCAACGCCCCGCGAGCCAGGCGATTCTCCGGAATCACCCAGCCAACCAGGCAACGCCGCTGCGCTGCCCGGCGCACCAGGCGACGTCAAGGCCGTGTCCCGAGCGCCGCGCAACGCCTCGGCGGTACCCCGCGCGCCGGGCGACGCCTCGCTTGCGTCCCGCGCGCCGGGCACCGCCACGGCTGTGTCCCACGCGCCGGGCGACGTCAAGGCCGTGTCCCGAGCGCCGCGCAACGCCTCGGCGGTACCCCGCGCGCCGGGCGACGCCTCGCTTGCGTCCCGCGCGCCGGGCACCGCCACGGCTGTGTCCCGCGCGCCGGGCAACGCCACGGCTGTGTCCCGCGCGCCGGGCGACGCCTCGCTTGTATCCCGCGCGCCGGGCAAGATCTCGGCGGGGCCCCGCGCGCCAGGCGACGCTGCGTCCGTGTCCTTCGACGCGGAAGGCCACTTGTCGCGAAAGCGCGGCTCGGCGACGGCGGTCGGCGCGGAGGACGTCAACCGGCCGCCTGTGCGCCGGGGCAGTTCTGTGCCCGCGAAGTAGACCAGTAACCAGATGGCGGTCAGCGTGACCACAGCGATCCCGTGTCCCCCACCGCCGGGCAGCATCGCGCGCACGGCGACCACCACGGCCAGCACCGTGACCAGCACGTGCAGGCCGAGCCGCAGGGTGGTGACGACGGGCGTCAGCGGGGACGAGTGCACTCGACCAGCTTATGTGCGGCAACCGGTGCGGCATCCATCGAAAGGTGTAATCGCGGGCCGACCTTGGGTGGAGCGGGATTCGTGCGCCGGTGCGATGGCCGGGGCGGGGTGCGCGGCGAGAGTGGAGGCATGTTCGTCGCACTCCGAGATCTGCGGGCCGCCCGCGGCCGCTTCCTGTTGATCACCCTCGTCGTCGTGCTGGTGGCGGTGCTGGTCAGTTTCCTCAGTGGGCTCACCGCCGGGCTGGCGCACCAGAACATCTCCGCCGTCCAGGGCATCGCGGGCGAGCGGGTGGTGTTCGCCGAGACCGGGACCGATCCGTCCTTCGATTCCTCGGTCCTCACCGAGGAGCAGATCGCGCGGTGGCGGGCGGCCGACGGCGTGCGGGTGGACCCGATCGGGATCTCGCGCACCAGGGCCGAGCACGCCGGGGCCAGCCCGGTCCAGGTCGCCCTGTTCGGCGGCGACGCGTCCGCCTTTAGCAATCACCCTGCTACCGCCCCGGGCGCGGTGGTGTTGAGCGCGGCCGCGGCACGCGAACTGTCGGCGGGCGCGGGTGACACCGTGGTGCTGGCAGGCCACGAGTTCGCCGTCGCCGCGGTGGCCGGGGACGAGTGGTACAGCCACACCCCGGTTGTCTGGACGAGCCTGGGCGACTGGCAGGCCGCCAGCCCCCGCTCGGGCGCGGCGACCGTTCTCGCGGTGAGTGGTTCGTCCGCCGACCTCGACACCGAGGCAGGCACCCGCACCCTGCCCGCCCGCGACGCCGTCCAGGCGATCGGTTCCTACCAGGCCGAGAACAGCTCGCTCAGCCTGATGACGCTGCTGCTGTTCGCCATCTCCGCCCTGGTCATCGGGGCCTTCTTCACGGTGTGGACGGTGCAGCGTCAGCCGGATATCGCCACCTTGAAGGCCCTCGGCGCGACCACCGGTTCGCTGGCACTCGACGCCTTGGCACAGGCCGCGATCGTGCTGGTCACCGGGGTGACGGCCGGGCTCGGCATCACCGCGGTGACCTCGCTCTTCCTGGGTGACGCCGTGCCGTTCGTGCTCTCGCCGTCGACCACGCTCATTCCCGCGCTGGCTCTGATCACCCTCGGCCTGGCCGGTGCCGCGGTCGCCCTGCGTTTCCTGTTCACCACCGACCCCCTGACCGCGCTCGGCGCCGTCCGCTGAGGCACCGGCAGCCTCCCCAACGCAGGCCCGCATCCCCCATTTCGCATCACCCGAGGAAGAAGTTCCCCATGGCACTGACTCTCACCGACGTGACCCTCACCTATCCCGACGGCGCCGACCGCCTCACCGCGCTCGACCGCGTGAACCTGCACGTCCCCGGCGGCACGATCGCCGCGATCACCGGCCCGTCGGGCTCGGGCAAGTCCAGTCTGCTCGCGGTGGCGGCCACGCTCATCCGCCCGGACTCGGGCCGCGTCGTCCTCGAAACCGACACCGGCGGTATCGATCTCGCGACGCTGAGCAGGCGCGCGGCATCCACGATGCGCCGCACCGCGATGGGGATCGTGTTCCAGCAGCCGAATCTCATTCCCGCGCTGACGGCACGCGAACAGCTCGAGGTCACCGCCCACCTCGGCGGACGTTCCCGGCGCACCGGCGAAACCCGCGCCCGCGCAACCGAACTGCTCGCCGCCGTCGGCCTGGCCGAGCACGCGGGCAAGCGCCCCGCCCAGCTCTCCGGCGGTCAGCGTCAGCGCGTCAATATCGCGCGCGCCCTGATGAACGACCCCGCCCTGCTCCTCGTCGACGAACCCACCAGCGCCCTGGACTCCGAACGCGGCGCCGCCATCCTCGACCTGATCACCAGCATCGCCCGGCAACACCACGCGGCCACCGTCCTGGTCACCCACGACCCCACCCACCTGCACCGCATGGACGCGGTCCACCGGATGACCGACGGCCACCTCACCACCGCGGACACCACCGCCGCGCACGTCTGACCGCACACCCCGGCGCGCCCGCTACCACCCGCACCCGGGTCGACGGGCACACTGAGCCGGTGACCGATCCCAGACAGCTGATCGTGGTCGACGCGGCCAATGTCATCGGCTCGCGGGCCGACGGCTGGTGGAAGGACCGCGCGGGCGCGGCTCGGCGCCTGCTGGGCGAGCTGGCGGAGTTGACCACCCGCCTGCCCGACACCACCGACATCACCGTCGTCCTCGAAGGCGCCGCGAAACCGGCCGCCGACACCCCGACACCCCCGCGCCTGAAAGTCCTGCTCGCCGAAGGCTCCGGCGACGACAAGATCGTCGAAGCCGTCGCCGCCGCGACCACCTACCCCGACATCACCGTCGTCACCGCCGACCGCGAACTCCGTACCCGCGTCACCACCCACAACGCCACCCCCGTCGGCCCGTCCTGGCTCCGCGACCAGCTCAGCTGAGAGAACTCGGCTACGGCTCTGGCGTATTCGTGTCGAAGGTCGCGACGCCGAGCTCTTTCCACGCGGTGAGCAACTTCCGGTCGCCCGACGCCGCGACCAAGTCGGTATCCGCCACCTGCGCGGCGGCCGCGCAATGGACAGCATCGTAGCCGCGCAGCGCGTGCTCCTCGGCGAACTCCGCCGCCGTCTGGATCAGTGCTTCGTCCACCTCGGTGACATTGATCTGAGCCCAGTAGTCGTCACGCAGCTGCTTGGCCGCGGCGAACCCGGCGCTGTCGAGCCTCCCCATGCGATGCGCCTGCGCGAGCGCCGCCGCCGATTCTACGTAGAGCAACCGGCACGACACTACGTCGTCGGCGAGATCCCAAAACCGGCGGCACGCAGCACTACCTGGCTCGACGACCAGAAGTGGAATGAACGCCGCGGTATCCAGATAGCCGATCACCGGCGCTGTTCGTCGATCAGGTCGGAGACTGTCCCGACGCTGTGAACTGGCTCGACCGTCGACTGCTTACGCTGACGCGCGGGCTGAATCCGTCCCTCGTTGCGCAGTTGTTCCAACGCGGTCAACCGATCAACCGGGACGATCCGGGCTATCGGCTTCCCATGGTCGGTGATCGTCACCGTGCGCCCGGAGCGGACATCCGCCAGATGGCGGCTGAGATGGTCCCTGAGGTCCCGCACACCGATTTCCATCACAACCTCCAATGTGGCCACAATTGATCGTTTCATTGTAGCCATATATGGCTAGTTCTGGCGATTCACCGCGTCGAGTTCGGCGAATAACGCAGCCAGCGCCATCTGACGAAGCACCGGCCGCGCCCTGCCCGCACTCGCGGAGGTGGCGCTGTGCGGGGTGGAGTTCAGGAGACCGAAGGCTGCGTGGGCTTGGATGCGGGCGGATTCCTCGGTCAGGGCGGGGTCGAGGTCGCGCAGGACGCCTACCCATACCTCCACGTACTGGCGCTGGAGGCGGCGCAGGGTGCGGCGCTCGGGGGCGGGGACGTTGTCGAGGTCGCGGTCCTGGATGCGGATTAGTTCGGGGTCGTCGAAGGCGAAGTCGAGGTGGAAGTCGACCAGGCCGGTGAGGGCCTCGGCGGGGGTGGGCGCGGTGGCGACGACCGCGCGGCCGCCCGCGAGCAGGCGCTCGCTGACGCCGACCAGCAGCTCGACCAGCAGCGCTTCCTTGTTCGCGAAGTGTCGATAGACGGCCGGTCCGCTGATGCCGACGGCCGCGCCGAGGTCGTCGAGGCGCACGCCGAGGAATCCGCGATCGGCGATCAACCGGGCACCGGCGGCGAGCAACTGCTCGCGACGCTGGGCTTTGAGCATTTCGCGCCGGGTCGCCGGGACGGATTCGGTACTGGACATCCGGGCGCTCCCCTTGACTCTGGACAATTCGGTTAGCCAAGACTAACCTGAATTTCAGTTATTGGCGATTAACCGGATGGCAGGATGGCGTGATGACGGTGACGCACGACCTCGACAGCGGTGCCGCGACCGCGACGAGCAACCGGGACGCCCACCGCGCCCTGGTCGACGACCTGCGGCAGCGGCTGGCGACCACCGCGCTCGGCGGCCCGCAGAAGGCGCGCGAACGGCACGTGGCCAGGGGCAAGCTGCTTCCCCGCGAGCGGGTCGACCAGCTGCTCGACCCCGGCAGCCCATTCCTCGAGCTGGCCCCGCTGGCGGCCAACGGCATGTACGACGACGACTGCCCCGGCGCGGGCATCATCGCCGGGATCGGCCGGGTGGCCGGGCGCGAATGCCTGGTCATGGCCAATGACGCGACGGTCAAGGGCGGCACCTATTACCCGATCAGCGTGAAGAAGCACCTGCGCGCGCAAGAGGTCGCGGCGCAGAACAACCTGCCGTGTGTGTACCTCGTCGACTCCGGCGGCGCGTTCCTGCCACACCAGGACGAGGTGTTCCCCGACCGCGAGCACTTCGGCCGCATCTTCTACAACCAGGCCACCATGAGCGCCCGGGGCATCGCCCAGATCGCGGCGGTGATGGGTTCGTGCACCGCGGGCGGCGCCTATGTGCCCGCGATGGCCGACGAGGCCGTCATCGTGCGCGACCAGGGCACCATCTTCCTGGGCGGCCCGCCGCTGGTGAAGGCGGCGACCGGCGAGGAGGTCACCGCCGAGGAACTCGGTGGCGGCCTGCTGCATTCGCGCACCTCCGGGGTCACCGACCACCTCGCCGAGGACGACCGCGACGCGCTGCGCATCGTCCGCGAGATCGTCTCGACCCTGGGCCCGCGCCCCGAGGCGCCGTGGGAGGTGCTGCCGAGCACCCCGCCCGCCAAGGACACCGACGAGCTCTACGACGTGGTGCCGGTCGACTCGCGCACCCCCTACGACGTGCACGAGGTGATCGACCGGATCGTCGACGGCGGCACCGGATTCACCGAGTTCAAGGCCGAATACGGCAAGACGCTGGTCACCGGGTTCGCGCGGATCCATGGTCATCCGGTCGGCATCGTCGCCAACAATGGCGTGCTGTTCGCCGAATCCGCCATGAAGGGCGCGCATTTCATCGAACTGTGCGACAAGCGCGAGATCCCGCTGCTGTTCCTGCAGAACATCACCGGCTTCATGGTCGGGCGCGACTACGAGGCGGGCGGCATCGCCAAGCACGGCGCGAAGATGGTCACCGCGGTGGCGTGCGCGCGGGTGCCCAAGCTGACCGTGGTGATCGGTGGCTCGCACGGCGCGGGCAACTACTCCATGTGCGGGCGCGCGTATTCGCCGCGCTTCCTGTGGATGTGGCCCAACGCCCGGATCTCGGTGATGGGCGGTGAGCAGGCCGCCTCGGTGCTGGCGACGGTGCGCGGCGATCAGCTCGACAGCGCGGGCAAGCCGTGGTCGGCCGAGGATCAGGAGGCGTTCAAGGCCCCGATCCGCGCCCAGTACGAGACCCAGGGCAACCCGTACTACGCCACCGCGCGCCTCTGGGACGACGGCGTGATCGCGCCCACCGACACCAGAACCGTGCTCGGCCTTGCCCTTTCGGTGTGCGCGCAGGCGCCGCTCGAACCCGTTTCCTACGGCGTCTTCCGGATGTGAGCGACATGCTGAACAACTCCACCCCTGTCGAATTCGACACCGTGCTGGTTGCCAATCGCGGCGAGATCGCGGTGCGTGTGATCAAGACCTTGCGCGCCATGGGCATTCGCTCGGTCGCGGTCTACAGCGACGCCGACGCCGGTGCCCGGCACGTGCGTGAGGCCGATATCGCGGTGCGGCTGGGCCCCGCGCCCGCGCGCGAGAGCTACCTGTCGATCGAGAAGGTCGTCGACGCCGCCATCCGCACCGGCGCGCAGGCAGTGCATCCGGGTTATGGCTTCCTGTCGGAGAATTCGGCCTTCGCGGCCGCGCTGTCCGACGCGGGCATCGTGTTTCTGGGCCCGCCCGCCAAGGCGATCGAGGTGATGGGCGACAAGATCACCGCCAAGAACACCGTCACCGCGTTCGGGGTGCCGGTGGTGCCCGGCATCGCCGAGCCCGGACTCGACGACGCGCGGCTGATCGCCGCCGCCGCGGAGATCGGCTATCCCGTGCTGGTCAAGCCCTCGGCCGGGGGCGGCGGCAAGGGCATGCGCCGGGTCGACCGGCCCGAGGACCTGCCCGCCGCCCTGGTCAGCGCCCGCCGCGAGGCCGGAGCCGCCTTCGGCGACGACACCCTGTTCTTGGAGCGTTTCGTGGTGCGGCCGCGCCATATCGAGGTGCAGATCCTGGCCGACAAGTTCGGCAATGTGGTGCATCTGGGCGAACGTGAGTGCAGCCTGCAGCGCAGGCACCAGAAGGTGATCGAGGAGGCGCCCTCGCCGCTGCTGGACCCCGAGACCAGGGCGCGCATCGGCACCGCGGCCTGCGATACCGCGCGCAGCGTGGACTACGTGGGCGCGGGGACCGTGGAGTTCATCGTCTCCGCCGACCGGCCCGGCGAGTTCTTCTTCATGGAGATGAACACCCGGCTCCAGGTCGAGCACCCGGTGACCGAGCTGGTCACCGGGGTCGACCTGGTGGAATGCCAGGTGCGGGTGGCCGCGGGCCAGCAGCTCACGCGCGCACAGGACGAGATCCATCTGGTGGGCCACGCCATCGAGGCGCGCGTCTACGCCGAGGACCCGGGCCGCGGGTTCCTGCCTACGGGCGGCACTGTGCTCGCTTTGTCGGAGCCGGAAGGTGCTGGGGTGCGGGTGGATTCGGGCCTACTGGAAGGCACCGTGGTCGGCAGCGACTACGACCCGATGCTGTCGAAGGTGATCGCGCGCGGTGACACCAGGGCCGACGCGCTGGCCCGGCTCGATCGCGCGCTGGAACAGACGGTGCTGCTCGGCGTGACGAGCAATATCGAGTTCCTGCGCTTCCTGCTCGCCGACGAGGACGTGCAGGCGGGCCGCCTGGACACCGCCCTGCTCGACCGGCGCGTCGCCGACTTCCACCCCGCCACCGTCACCGACGACGAATTCCTCGCCGCCGCGGCCTACCGCTGGCTGCGCCGCTGGCCCGCCGCCGACGGCGACCCGTGGTCGGTGCCCTCGGGCTGGCGCCTGGGGACCCCGGCACCCACCGTGCTGCGACTGGCCGCCGGGGACCGTACGCGCCACGTCTTCCTCACGGGCACACCGGAATCCGCGACCGTCCGGCTGTCGGATGACGCCGCGAGCACGCCGCCCACCGTATCCGCATCGGCGGCCGGGGCGGCGGAGCCCGCCGGTGGCACCCGGCCTGCCCCCGGCAGCGTGCCCGCCGCGTCGGCGACCCAGCCGGGCGCGTCCGTCGCGTCGGCGACCCAGCCGGGCGCCTCCGCCGGTTCGGCGATCGAGCCGGGCGCGTCCACTGATGACGAAACCCGCTCGCTCACCGCCACTCTCACCGGCGACGTTCTCACCCTCACCATCGACGGTTTGCGCCGCACCGCGCGCGTGGCCGAGGCCGACGGCCAGCTGTGGGTGAGTACCCGTGGCGGGGTCGCCGTGCTGCGCGAGGTCGCCGAGGCGAGTGTGCGCGGGGCGGCGGGCCATGTCGGTGACGCCGAGATCCGCAGCCCCATGCCGGGTTCGGTGATCGCCGCGCCCGTGGAGGACGGTGCGACCGTCGCCGCGGGCGACCCGGTGATCGTCATCGAGGCCATGAAGATGGAGCACGCGCTCACCGCCCCCGTCGCGGGCACCGTCGAGGTGCTGGTGGCGCCCGGCGCCCAGGTGAGACTCGACCAGGTGCTGGTCCGGGTGCTCGCCCAGTCCACCGAAACCGTTGTCGCCGAGACCGTTAGCGAAGGAACGCCCGCATGACCGACTACCTGTCCACCGGCTCGCTGCCGGAGGAATACCGTCAGCTCGCCCTGACCGTGCGCGACTTCGCCCAGCAGGTGGTCGCCCCGGTGTCGGCGAAACACGATGCCGAGCACAGCTTCCCGTACGAGGTCGTCGCGGGCATGGCCGAGATGGGCCTGTTCGGTCTGCCGTTCCCGGAGGAGTTCGGCGGCATGGGTGGCGACTACTTCGCCCTGTGCCTGGCGCTCGAGGAACTCGGCAAGGTCGACCAGAGCGTGGCGATCACCCTGGAGGCGGGCGTCTCGCTGGGTGCCATGCCGATCTACCGCTTCGGTGACGACAAGCAGAAGACCGAATGGCTGCCCCAGCTCACCAGCGGGCGGGCGCTGGCCGGTTTCGGTCTCACCGAACCCGACGCGGGCAGCGACGCGGGCGGCACCCGCACCACCGCCGTGGAGGACGGCGAGAGCTGGGTGATCAACGGCGCCAAGCAGTTCATCACCAACTCCGGAACCGACATCACCCGGCTGGTCACCGTCACCGCGGTCACCGGGCAGACCGGCGGCAAGAAGGAGATCTCCACCATCCTGGTGCCGACCTCCACGCCCGGTTTCGTCGCCGAACCCGCCTACAACAAGGTGGGCTGGAACGCCTCGGACACCCATCCGCTCAGCTTCACCGACGTCCGCGTGCCCCGGGAGAACCTGCTCGGCGAGCGCGGCCGCGGCTACGCCAACTTCCTGCGCATTCTCGACGAGGGCCGCATCGCCATCGCCGCGCTGGCGGTCGGTGCCGCGCAGGGCTGTGTCGACGAGAGCGTGCGCTACGCGGGTGAGCGGCAGGCGTTCGGCCAGGCCATCGGCCGCAATCAGGCCATCGCGTTCAAGATCGCCCGGATGGAGGCGCGCGCCCACGTGGCCCGCACCGCCTACTACGACGCGGCCGCGCTCATGCTGGCGGGCAAGCCGTTCAAGAAGGCCGCCTCGATCGCCAAGATGGTCGCCAGCGAGGCCGCCATGGACAACGCGCGCGACGCCACCCAGATCTTCGGCGGCAACGGCTTCATGAACGAATACCCGGTCTCCAGGCACTACCGTGACAGCAAGATCCTGGAAATCGGTGAGGGCACGACGGAGGTGCAGCTGATGCTGATCGCAAGGGAGCTGGGGCTGTGAGCGAACCTCGGCGGGTTGTCCAGCGGGGACTGTGGTTCGAGGAGTTCGAGGTCGGCACGATCTACGAGCACCGGCCGGGCCGCACCATCACCGAGGCCGACAATGTCCTGTTCACCACGCTGACCATGAACACCCAGGCGCTGCACCTGGACGCGGCCTTCGCCGACGAGCAGCCGCCGTTCAACCAGCGGCTGGTGAACTCGATGTTCACGCTGTCGACCCTGGTCGGTCTGTCGGTCGCCCAGCTCACCCAGGGCACGCTGGTGGCCAATCTCGGGTTCTCCGAGATGTCGCTGCCCGCGCCGCTGTTCCACGGCGACACCATGTACGCCGAGACGCTGGTCACCGACAAGCGCGAGTCCAAGAGCCGTCCGGGCGAGGGCATCGTCAGCCTGACGCACACCGCGCGCAACCAGCACGGCGTGATCGTGGCGAAGGCGGTCCGCCAGAGCCTGGTGCGGAAGGCGCCGGTCGCGTGAGCGCCTGGGAGCCCAGCGGACCCGCCTGGCTGTTCTGCCCAGCCGACCGTCCCGAGCGGTTCGCCAAGGCCGCCGCCGCGGCCGATGTGGTGATCCTCGATCTCGAGGACGGTGTCGCCGCCGCCGACAAGGCCGCGGCCAGGAAGGCGCTGATCGAGACGCGGCTGGACCCGCGGCACACCGTGATCCGGGTCAATGCCGCCGACACCGCCGAGTACGCGGCCGATCTGGCCGCCCTCGCCGAGACCGGCTATCGGCGTGTCATGCTGCCCAAATGCGAATCGGCCGAGCAGGTTCGGAGCCTGGCGGGCTACGAGGTGATCGTGCTGATCGAGTCGCCGCTGGGCGCGGTGCGGGTCACCGAATCGGTCGCCGCCGAGAACGCGATCGGCGTGATGTGGGGTGCCGAGGACCTGGTGGCGGGGCTGGGCGGCAACTCGAGCAGACACGCCGACGGCAGCTACCGGGATGTGCCCCGGCACGTGCGCTCGGCGAGTCTGCTGGCGGCCAAGTCCTTCGGCCGCTTCGCCCTGGACTCGGTGTATCTGGACATCAAGGATCTCGATGGCCTGGCGGTCGAGACACTCGACGCGGTCGCGGTCGGCTTCGACGGCAAGGTCGCCATCCATCCGAGTCAGGTCGCGGTGATCCGCGAGGGCTACGCGCCCGACCCCGACGAACTCGGGTGGGCGCGGCGCGTGCTCGCCGAGGTGCCGAATCACCGTGGTGTCTTCGCGTTCGAGGGACGTATGGTCGACGCACCGGTACTGCGGCATGCCGAGCGGATCGTCCGCCGGGCCGAACCGACCAGCTGAACACCATCCGGCGCGCGCCGGGGACATCACCACGCGGGCAGTCGCCACCCGCGCGACCAGAACGAGGAGGACATCCGGTGCAACCGCAGTGGGAGCCGAGCGCCCAGGACATCGCGTCGGCACGGATCACCGACTTCGCCGCGTTCGTCAGCCGCCGGACCGGCGAGCAGTACCCCGACTACCAGTCCCTGTGGCAGTGGTCGGTGGACGATATCGCCGGTTTCTGGCAGGCGCTGTGGGACTACTTCGAGCTGGGCGAGACCGCGGGCGAGGTGCTCGGATCCCGCGCGATGCCCGGCGCTTCCTGGTTCCCCGGCACCCGCCTCAACTACGTCGACCAGATCATCCGGATGGCCCGGCCGGACCGTCCGGCGATCATCGCGTTGCACGAGGACGCCGAGCCTCGGGAGATCTCCTGGGCCGAATTGATCGAGCAGGTGGCCGTTTTCGCGCGCACGCTGCGTGAGCACGGCGTCGAACCGGGCGACCGGGTGATCGGCTACCTGCCCAATATCCCCGAGGCGGTGGTCGCGTTCCTGGCCACGGCGAGTATCGGCGCGGTGTGGAGCGCCTGCGGCCAGGACTACTCGGCCAAGGCCGCGCTGGATCGGCTCGGCCAGCTCGATCCGGTCGTGCTGGTCACCGCCGACGGCTACCGCTTCGGCGGCAAGCAGCACGACAAGCGGGCCGATATCGCCGAGATCCAGGCGGGGCTGCCCACCCTGCGCGCGACGGTCGCGGTGTCGCGGCTCGGGCACGCGGTGCCCGGCGCACTGCCCTGGACGACGGCGGTGACCGACGACGAGTTCGGCGTGATCGACACGGTCGCTGTCGATTTCGATCATCCGCTGTGGATCGTGTTCTCCTCCGGCACCACCGGCCTGCCCAAGGGCATCGTGCACGGCCACGGCGGCGTGCTGCTCGAACATCTCAAAGCCGTCGCGCTGCAATCCGATATCGGGCCCGAGGACACCTTCTTCTGGTTCACCAGCCCGAGCTGGATGATGTGGAACTTCCAGGTCGCCGGGTTGCTCACCGGCGCGACCATCGTCACCTACGACGGCAGCCCGGCGGCGGGCTCACCGGATGCGCTGTGGCGCCTCGCCGCCCAGGTGCGCGCCACCGTGCTCGGCACCAGTCCCGGATATGTGCTGGGCTGCATCAAGGCCGGATCGGTGCCGAAGACCGACCACGATCTATCCGCGCTGCGCACCGTCGGTATCACCGGTTCCGCGCTGCCGGTGTCGAGTGCGCTGTGGCTGAACGAGAACGCGGGCGAGCACGTGCAGGTGAACTCGATCAGCGGCGGCACCGATGTGGTGTCGGCGTTCATCGGCGGGGTGCCGACCGTGCCGGTGTGGCCGGGTGAGCTGTCGGCGCCGTATCTGGGCGTGGCGCTGGACGCCTACGACGAGGCGGGCGCGCCGGTGCGCGGGGAGGTCGGCGAGCTGGTCGTGACCGCGCCGATGCCGTCCATGCCGGTCGCCTTCTGGCACGACGATGACGGAAAGCGTTACCACGACGCCTATTTCGACACCTACCCCGACATCTGGCGGCACGGCGACTGGATCACGCTCACCGAGCACGGCAGCATCGTCGTGCACGGCCGCTCCGATTCCACTCTCAACCGGCACGGCATCCGGATGGGCAGCGCCGATATCTACCAGGTGGTCGAGCAGTTCCCGGAGATCGCCGAGGCGCTGGTGATCGGCGCCGAGCAGCCCGACGGCGGCTACTGGATGCCGCTGTTCGTGGTGCTCGCGCCGGGGGCCGAACTCACCGAGGACCTGAAGACGCGGATCTCCACGGCGATTCGCACCGAGGTGTCCCCGCGGCACGTCCCCGACGAGATCCGCGCGGCACCCGGCGTACCGCACACCCGCACCGGCAAGAAGCTGGAAGTGCCGATCAAGAAGCTGTTCCAGGGCGCGGACGCGGCCAGGGTGGTGGATCGCAGCGCTGTCGACGACCCGGCGCTGCTGGACTGGTATGCCCGGATAAGCCCTCCTCACAAGGGCTAATACACTTCCCGTATGAATATCGGCGAGTCTCGTGGGGCGCGTGGGTCGATAGTCGACGGTACGGCGGGGGAAGGGGTGCGCAGGCGGCCGAAGAATCGGCGAGCTCAGATCGCGGCCACCTCCGCGATGGCCTTCGGGGCCGCCGGGTACCACGGGGTGAGCATGGAGGACATCGCCTCCGGGCTCGGGATCAGCTCGGCCGCGCTGTACCGCCACTACCCGAGCAAGTACGCGCTGTTCCGGGAGGAGCTGCTGCGGGTCGGTCAGGCGTTCACCGCCTCGATCGCGGCGGGCGCCGACGACTCGCTCGACGCGGCGCAACGCCTGCGGCACATGCTCACCGGGCTCACCGGGGCCACCGTGGAGAACCGCGCCACCGTCACCCTGGTGCGCTGGGAGGGCCGCTACCTCGAACCCGCCGACCGCCAGGTCCTCGACGATCATCGCGGCGCGGTGCTGGTCGCCTTCACCGAGCAGCTCGCCGTGCTCCGTCCCGAACTCACCCCCGCCGACCTGCGCATGCTCGCCACCGCCATGCTCGGCGTGATCACCAGCATCGCCGACCATCACGCCGCGCTACCCGCGCGCACCCTCACCAAGCTGCTCGGCACCGCCTGCCTGAGCCTGAGCGGCCCCGGTCTGCCGCCCGCCGCCCCCGGCGAACGGTCGAGCCGGATCCAGATCCCGGAAGCGTTCAAGCACGAGCTGCTGCTGCGCAAGGCCGTCGAGCTGTTCCACGAGCGCGGGTACCCGAATGTCAGCGTGGAGGACATCGCCGCGGCGGCCGGGCTGTCGGCGGCCTCGGCGGTCTACCGGTTCTATCGCGGCAAGGCCGACATCCTCGCCGCCGCGTTCCGGCGCGCGGCCGACCGGGTCTCCGGGGCGATCGGGCGCGCGGTGGCGGCCACCAGCGACAGCGGCGCCGCGCTGGATCAGCTGATCGAGCAGTTCGTCGCCGACACCTTCGACGAGCGGGCCCTCGCCGTGGTCTACTACGCCGAATTCGGGCACGTCCCCGCCGACGAGCGCGCGGTGCTGCGCAATATCCAGCGGCTCAGCGTGCAGGAGTGGGCCCGGCTGGTGCGCGAGGTGCGGCCCACGCTCTCGGCCACCGAGGCCCGGTTCCTGGTGCACGCGGCCTTCGCCATGGTGATCGATCTGGGGCAGGCCTTCGGTGACGATCCAGTCGCCTGCCGGGCCCGGACCGGCTTCCTGATGCGGCGCGTGCTGCTCGGCTGAGCGCCGACCTGCGGATTTCACCCGTTGCGTGTGAGGCGGCGCGGATCGGCCCCGCGCTAGGGTGGCGCTCGATGCCATCGAAGGGAGGGTGGGTGGACGGTCGACACGAGCTGAGCAGACGCGCCCTGTTCGGCCTCGGCGCGGCGGCCTCGGTCGTCGTCGCGCTCCCCGGCTGCGGCCGCGGCGACCCCCTCCCCACCCCGGCCCCGACGACCGGCCCGACCGATGTGGTCGCCACCGCGGCCGACGCCTATGTCTTCGGGTATCCGATGATCATGCTCGACATCATGCGGGCGGTCAGCGCGCCGACCAATGTGCTCGACCACAGCACCCTGCCCGATCCGCACGATCGCGGGGTGGCCCGGCTCAGTCACGACATGGTCTACACCCAGGCCTGGCTGGATCTGTCGGTGGAGCCGATGGTGCTGCAACTGCCCGGGGTCGAGGACGACCGGTACTGGGTGTTCCAGCTGCTCGACGGCTGGGGCAATACCGTGCACGACCTGACCAGCAAGGATCCGCGCACCACCGTCGACGCCGATGGCCCGCCCTACACCTATCTGATCGCCGGGCCACAGTGGTCGGGCCCGGCGCCCGCGCACATGGTGGAGCTGCGCATCCCGACGGCGCTGTCCACGATCGTCGGCCGCGTCCAGATCAACGGGCCTGAGGACGCCCCGCGCATCGGCGAATTGCAGCGGCAGATGAAGCTCGTCCCGCTGCGCGCGTGGGAACAGGGCCGCTTCGACGCCACCCTCACCCGGGTGCATCAGATCGACCGGGGCACCGAGCCACCGGTGAAGCGGATCGCCGCGCTCGACGGGCGCACCTACTTCAACCGGATGTGCAGGCTCATGCTCACCAATCCGCCCGCCACCGACGACGCCCCGCTGATGCGGCAGCTGGCCACGATCGGGATCCAGCCGGGCGGCAATGTCGACGAGCTGCCCGACGGACCCCTCGACGACGCCGTCCGCGAGGCCCACCACCGCATCGACACCTGGCAGGACCCGACCGCCCGCCAGGTCAACGGCTGGGACATCCCCACTCAGCTCAGCGACTTCGGCACCGACTATCTGCGCCGCGCCGCGCTCACCATGCGCTCCCCCGGTTTCGCGCCAGTGCGCGATGTCCTCTACGGCACCATCTGGTCCGCGCCGACCACTGACGACGCGGGCAACCCGCTGCGCTATCGCATCCGCTTCGCCCCCGGGCAGTGGCCGCCGACCCACGCGTTCTCCTCGATCACCGCCTACGACACCCAGGGGTTCCTGGTGCCCAATCCCGACCAGATCTATTCGGTCGGGCATATCCCCCGGGTGGTTCCCGCCCGCGACGGGTCGGTGGAGATCGTCATCCAGAACGCGGATCCGCGCCCGGACACCCCCGCCGGAAACTGGCTGCCGATCCCGGCCACCGGCGAGTTCTCCCTCACCCTGCGCCTGTACGCCCCGAAAGAGACCGCGCTGGAAGGACAGTGGTCGCCACCACCGATGGAACGCGACGAATAGGAGAGGACATGAGCGACAGCAATTTCACGACCTCGGATGCGGGCATTCCGGTACCGAGTGACGAACACTCGCTGACCGTGGGGCCCGACGGCCCCATCCTGCTGCACGACGCGTATCTGATCGAGAAGATGGCACAGTTCAATCGCGAGCGGGTGCCGGAGCGCCAGCCACATGCCAAGGGCGGCGGGGCTTTCGGCGTCTTCGAGGTGACCGATGACGTGAGCGCCTACACCTGCGCCGATGTCTTCCAGCCCGGCACGAAGACCGAGATGCTGGCGCGGTTCTCCTCGGTCGCAGGGGAGCGCGGCAGCCCGGACACCTGGCGTGATCCGCGTGGCTTCGCGCTGAAGTTCTACACCACCGCGGGCAATTTCGACCTGGTCGGCAACAACACCCCGGTGTTCTTCATGCGGGATCCGATGAAGTTCCAGGACTTCATCCGCTCGCAGAAACGCCGCGCCGACAACAACTTACGCGACAACGATATGCAGTGGGACTTCTGGACGCTGTCGCCGGAATCGGCCCACCAGGTGGCGTGGCTGCTCGGGGATCGGGGCATCCCGAAGACCTGGCGGCACATGAACGGCTACTCCAGCCACACCTATCTCTGGTACAACGCGAGCGGCGAACGGTTCTGGGTGAAATACCATTTCAAGTCCGATCAGGGCGTGGACTTCCTCACCCAGGAGGAGGGCGACAACTACGCCGCCACCGATACCGATCACTACATCCGTGACCTGTGGGAGCACATCCGCGACGGCGAATTCCCCAGCTGGACCCTGCACATGCAGATCATGCCGTTCGACGAGGCCAAGACCTACCGCTTCAACCCCTTCGACCTGACCAAGGTCTGGCCGCACGGCGACTACCCGCTCATCCGCGTCGGCCGGATGACGCTGAACCGCAATGTCACCGACTACCACACCGAGATCGAGCAGGCCGCCTTCGAACCGAGCAACGCGGTACCCGGCACCGGCCCCAGCCCCGACAAGATGCTGCTGGGCCGCTGGTTCTCCTACCCCGACGCCCACCGCCACCGCATCGGCGCCAATTACGCCCTGCTCCCGGTCAATTCACCGCACGCCGCCCCCGTGCACACCTACACCAAAGACGGCGCCATGCGCTACACCAACGTCACCGACCCCGTCTACGTCCCCAATTCCAAAGGCGGCCCGCACGCCGACCCCCAGGCCTCCGGCCCGGTCATCGGCTGGCACACCGACGGCGAGATGGTCCGCACCGCCTACACCCTCCGCCCCGACGACTCCGACTTCGGCCAGGCCCACACCCTCGTCCGCGACGTCCTCGACGACGCCGCCCGAGACCGCCTCGTCTCCAACGTCGTCGGCCACCTCCTCAACGGAGTCACCGAACCGGTCCTCCTCCGGGCCTTCGAGTACTGGAAGAACATCGATCCCGAAGTAGGCACCCGCATCGAACAGGGCGTCCGGCAAGCCCAGTCCTGATCCAACCCCGATCAGCCCGCTTCGCCCTCCCCGGCGAAGCGGGCCTTCTCGTTTTCGAGCTCGGTGGTGGTGCCGGGCCGCCCGGGGTCGAGGTCAGGAGTCGTTGGCCATGGCGGCTATGAGGGAGTTGGGGCGCATGTCGAGCCAGTGGGATTCTACGTAGTGGAGGCAGGAGGTTCGGGGGGCGGCGCCGAAGGCCACGGTCCAGCCGCCGGGAACGGCGGCGAAAGTGGGCCAGAGGGAGTGTTCGCCTTCGGCGTTCACGAGGACGTAGAACTGGGCGTTGTCGTCGTCGAACGGGTTGGTCATGGTGGGGCCTTCCGGGTGGGGGTCACTGGGTGCGTTCTGCGGGGGTGCGCAGGTCGAGGGTGTGGCTGGGGGCGTCGGGGTCGGCGGTGAGCAGGCCGAGGGCGCGGGAGAAGCGGCGCAGGAGGGTGGCGGCGGTGTGGTCGTCGACGCGGTCGGTGCGGTATTCGATCTCCAGGCCGAGGTGGCCGTCGGGGTCGGGGTGGGCGGAGACGATGAAGTGCACGCCATCGGCGGCGGGCCCGTCGAAGCGCAGCGGGGTGAGTTCCAGGGCGGGGACGGGGAAACTGCCGGAATCGAGGTAGCTGAGGGTGATGGGTCCGTGTGGGCCCGCGCAGGATTCGCTGGTCGCGGCAGTGGCCGAGGAGATCACCGGGTCCGGTTCGGCGCAGAGGATTTCCGAGAGTGTGGTGGCTCCGGCGACGGCCGCGCCCGCCTGCCAGGCGAGCACCACGGTCATGGCCGCGCGGACCACCGCGAACGGCGGCACCGCGTGACGGCGGGCCAGCTCGGCGACGCGGGCGCCGATGCCCGCGCCGATCCGGGCCCGCATGCTGGCGGCCCGCGCGGTGTTCGGCACGGCCACAGGAGGTTTCATCAGGTCGCCGAGGCGGACCAGGGCCGCGGTGGTGCCGTCGACCTCCCAGCGCGCGAGTTCACCGGTGCGGAACATGCGCTCGCCGGGGATCCCGAACGGATTGGCCACGAACCGGCCGGAGGTGGGGATGGGGTGGTCGAGATAGCCGCGGGCCAGCTGGGTGCCCGCCAGATACAGCTCGCCGGGTACGCCGGGATCGGTGGGGCGCAGGTCGGCGCCGAGAACGTAGACGCGGCGGTTCCATTCGCGGACCCGCACGGCGGGCGTCTCGCCCGAATCCGTCGGCGGCACAGCGGGATAGGTGAGGGTGACGGTCGCTTCGGCGCGCCCGTAGTCGTGGTGCAGGCGCGCGTCGCTGATCGTGCCGAACGCCCGCACGTCGGCGGCGGACAGCGGCGCCCCGAGCACGACCACGCTGCGCAGCGAGGTGACCCGCGCGCGCAGGGCATTGCGGTACACGTGGTCGGTGAACGCGGCCAGGCGCTGCGGGGTGAAGTCGGCGGCGGTGATGCCGTGGGCGGCGACCAGCTCGGTTAACCGGCCGGGATCGGGCGGCTCGGTGAGCACGACCGTGGCTCCGACCCGCAGCGGCAGCAGGTAACCGTGCCATTCGGTGACCTCGCCGGAGGCCTGGTGCAGGTACACATCGCGACCGGTGAAGCTGTGCCTGCCCTGCATGGCGGTGACCCGGTGCACGGCGGCGGCGTGGCTGACGGTGATGCCCTGCGTGGCGCCCGGCGGGAAGAGCACGAACGCGGGGTGCTGGGCCAGCAGCGGGGCGCGGCGGTCGGCGCGGGTGATCGGTTCGTCGGAGTAGTCCGATAACCGCACCTGGTCGACGCGCACGGCCGGAATGTCGTACACCGCGGCGTGTTCGGACAGGGTCAGCACCAGCGCCGGATCGGCGACCGGCGGCAGCACCGTAGACCCGACCGGGACGACCGCGCCGCCCGCCTTGAGCACCGCGTAGGTGGCCACGACCAGCTCGATCGAGCGCGGAACAGCCACGAGCACCGTGGATTCCGGCCCGATGCCGAGAGCCAGGAGGTGGCGGGCCAGCTGGTTGGTGCGCCGGTCCAGGTCGCCGTAGGTGATGATCGAGGTCGCGTGTTCGCCCGGCGCGTAGACTACGGCCGGATCGAAAGGTGTTGCGGCGGCCTGGGCTTCGAACTCGTCGAGGAGTAGTTCGCCGGGCAGGCCGCCCTGGCGGGGTGCGGTGGCGTAGGGGTCCGTGCGGTCGTCGACGCGGCCGACGTATTCGAGTTCGGCGGCCCACCCGTCGACCGGGGGCCTGCGGCGCACCAGGTCGCCGGTGGCGAACATACGGTCGTCGACGGGGCCGATGGGGTTGGCCAGGAAGGTGGCGGCGGTGGCCTGGCGGCCGAGGTAGCCGCGCGCCAATTGCACACCGGAGACATAGAGTTCGCCGACTTCGCCGTCGGCGACGGGGCACAGGTGTTCGTCGAGGACGAGCAGTTCCACGTCGTCGGCGGCGGTGCCGATCGGGACCACCTCGAGGTCGGCGCCGGTCACCTCGTGGGCGAGGACCTCCCCGGCGGTCTCGGGCCTGCCGTACACGTGCCACAGCGTGGCGCCGCTGACGAAGCGCAGCGCGGCGGCGGTCTTGGCGGGCAGGCTGCCGCAGCCGAGCACCACGCGCAGCGAGTCCAGCCGCTCCTCGGCATCGGGCAGGGCGGCTAGCTCGGCCAGCTCCGACGGGTCGAAACAGGCGGTGGTCACGCGGGTTTCGGCGATCGCCGTGGCCAGTACCGGGCTGGTGGGGACGACCAGGGCGGCACCGGTCTGCAGGGCCAGCAGCATCTCCCCCACCGCGGCCTGGCCGGTGAGCGGGGCGTGCCAGAGCACGGAATCGTCGGTGCCGATGCCGCAGAGGCGCTGGCGCCAGACCGAATTCGCCTGGGCGGCACGGTGTCCGATGACCACCGCGGCGGCGGCCTCGACATCGACCACCAGGTACGCCGGGTTGTCGGCGCCCGGGCCGGGCAGATCGGCGGGCGGCACGTCGGTGGCATCGGTGCCCAGCACCGCCACCCCGCTCGGGTGCGGTACGCCCGGGGTGGCGAGCAGCAGGACCGGGGTGGCCAGGTCGATCGTGCGCTGCTGGCGGTCGGCGGGGGCGTCGGGATCGAGCAGGACGAACGCGCCGCCCGCGGTGATCACCGCGTGCACGGCGACGACCAGCTCGATCGAGCGCGGTAGTGACACCGCGACAGTGGTTTCCGGACCCACGCCGTGGTCGGCGAGGACGGCGGCCAGGGCGTCGACCCGCTCGGCGAGTTCGCCGTAGCTCAGCTCGACCGCGCCGTCGCGCACGGCGACGGCCTCGGCGTGCTGGGTGGCCTGGGTGGTGAAGGCGGCGAGCAGAGTCGCCGGGTCACGTCGCCGTTCTCGCGCCTGATCGCGCAGCAGCGCGTCCAGCGAGACAGCGGCCGTGACCGAATCCGTGTGCGACATCAGAGTTGTCCTTCCGAGTCGTCGGCCGACCCCGACCCGGCGATCACCGCGGCGGCATCGGTCACCAGTGTTTGCAGGGTGGAGGTCAGGCCGGAGGCACCGAGAGCGGCGAGCACGCCGGGCACCAGCCCGGCCAGCGCGACGTTCACCAGCGCTTCGGGTTTCATCGCCGCACCCATGGCCCGGCTCACCGCGGTGAGCTTGGCGTCGAGTGCACCGAACGAGATGGCGTGCTCGCCGTGGGCGAATGCCACGGTCGCCGGCGCGAGCCGGGCCGCCGAGCCGACCAGGCTCGGCAGATCGGCGACGGTGTAGGTACGCCGCCGCGGAGCGAGCTCCGCGTCGGTGCGTACGTCGATGGCCCGGACCAGCACGGCCGGGTCGGCCGCGACGGCGTCGAGAACCTTGCGGAACCGGTCGGCCATGGTGCGGATGGTGGAGGCGTCGAAAAGGTCGGTGGCGTAACCGAAGTGCAGGTCCAGCCCGTCGAGCTCGCCCGTGGCGTCGTAGCGCTGCAGGGCGGTCAGGTGCAGGTCGAACTTGGCTTCGGTCAGGCCCGGGTCCAGGGTGCGGACCTGGAGTCCGGGGAGCTCGATCCGGCCCGGTGGCATGTTCTGGAAGGTGAGCATCACCTGGAACAGCGGGGTGTAGGCGCCGGAGCGGGTGCGGCCCAGCGCGTCGACGACCTGCTCGAACGGGACGTCGGCGTGCGAGAGGGCGGCGAGGTCGCGGCGTTTGGCCTGGGCGAGCAGGTCGGTGAACGGGGCGCGGGAGTCGACCTCGGTGCGCAGGGCGACGGTGTTGACGAACATGCCGACCAGATCGTCGAGTTCGCGGGCCCCGCGCCCGGCGACCGGGGCGCCGATGGTGATGTCGGCGCTGCCGGACTGCTTGGCCAGTAGCACGGCCAGCGCGCTGTGCACCACGGTGAACAGGGTGGTGCCATTGGCCCGGGCGACGTCATCGAGGCGGCGGGTGAGTGTCGCGTCGATCTCGAATTCGATACCAGCGCCGCGCATCTCGCGCCGGGCGGCGCGGGGCCGGTCGGTGGGCAGGGCGAGTAGTTCGGGCGCGCCCGACAGTTCGCGCGTCCAGTAGGTGAGCTGCTGGGCGAGCACGCTGTCGGGGTCGGATTCGGCGCCGAGCAGGTCGCGCTGCCAGACGCTGAAATCGCCGTATTGGATGTCGAGCGGGGCCCAGCCGGGTTCGCGGCCTTCGCTGCGGTCGACGTAGGCGCGCACCAGGTCCCGGGTCAGCGGGGCGACGGAGTAGCCGTCGGCGCTGATGTGGTGCACCACCATGACCAGGACGTATTCGTCTGTCCCCAGGTCGTAGAGGGCGACGCGGACCGGCGGTGCGGCGGTGATGTCGAACGGCTGGGCCACCAGGGCGGCGATGCGGGACTCGACATCGGCGGGCGCGACCGGGATGGGGGTCAGGTCGACGGTGCTGGACCAGGCGGGCATGACCTGCTGGACCGGGCCGGAGTCGGTGTCCGGGTAGCGGGTGCGCAGGGTGTCGTGGCGCGCCAGCAGATCCGCGATGGCCGCGCGGAGGGCGGGCAGGTCGAGGTCGCCGGTCAGGCGCAGGGCGGCGGGGATGTGGTAGGCCGCCGACTGGGGGGCGAGCTGGTGCAGCACCCACATGCGCTGCTGGGCGGGCGAGAGGACGGCGGGTCCGTCGCCGGTGCGACGGGTCAGCGGCGGGCGGGCGCTCGCGCGGTCGGCGTCGGCCAGGCGGGCGGCCAGGGCCGCGACGGTCGGGGTGTCGAAGACCGCGGCCACCGGTACCTGGGCGTCGAGGGCGGCGCCGAGGCGGGCCGCCAGCCGGGTGGCCATGAGCGAGTTGCCGCCGAGGGCGAAGAAGTCGTCGTCCAGGCCTGCACCGGGACAGCCGATGACCTCGGCGAAGGTCTGGGCCACGAGCTGTTCGAGCGCGGTCACCGGGGCGCGGAAGGTAGCCTCGGTGAAGGCGGGCTCGGGTAGTCGAGCCCGGTCGACCTTGCCATTGGCATTGAGCGGCAGAGCGTCGAGCACCACCAGCGCGGCGGGCACCATGTAGGCGGGCAATGCGGCGGCGAGTTCACCGCGCAGGCGGGTGGCGACCGTCTGTTCGTCACCGGACACCAGGTCGGCGACGGCCGCGTAGGCGATGAGCCGGGCACCCGCGTGCTCGTCGGTCTTGGCGATGGCGACGGCGGCACGGACACCGGCGCAGCGCAGCAAGGCGGTTTCGACCTCGCCGAGCTCGATCCGGAAGCCACCGATCTTGACCTGGAAGTCGGCGCGCTCGAGGTATTCGAGAGTGCCGTCGGCCCGCCAGCGGACGATGTCACCGGTGCGGTACATCCGGGCGCCGGGCGCCGACGCCACACCGTCGGTGGCGGTGTGTCCGGTCTCGGCACCTGGTGTCATCGACGAGTCGGCCGGTAGGGCGGGCCGGGCGAAGGGGTCTGCGACGAAGCGGTCGGCGGTCAGGGCGTGGCGGCCGTGGTAGCCGCGGGCCAGCTGGGCACCGGCCAGGTACAGCTCACCGGCGACGCCGACCGGGACCGGGTGCAGGCGCGCGTCCAGCACGTAGAGCGCGCTGTTCCATGCCGGGGTACCGATCGGGACCACGTGCGTGGGGTCCTGTGCCACTTCGTATTCGGTGATCGAGACCGCGGCCTCGGTCGGGCCGTAGAGGTTGTGCAGCCGGACGTGGGTGCCGCTGGCCAGGAACTGCCCGGCCAGGGCGGCGGGCAGGGCCTCGCCGATAGCCAGCACCGCGCGCAGCGAATCGGGCAGCGCCGGTGTGGTTTCGGCGGCCAGCAGCATGCCGACCAGCGAGGGCACCGCGTGCAGCACGGTGACACCGTGCCGGGCCATGTTGGTGCGCAATCGATCCGGATCGCGCTCGTCGCCGGGGCGGGTGACGATCAGCGCGCCGCCGGAGGTGAGCGGGGACCAGAACTCCCAGACCGAGAGGTCGAAGGTGGCGGGGGTCTTCAGCAGGACGCGGTCGGTGCCGGTCATCGTGAAGCGCTCGCGCAGCCAGGCCAGCTGGTTGACGATCGCCGCGTGCGGCACCGTGACGCCCTTGGGCAGGCCGGTCGAGCCGGAGGTGAAGATGACGTAGGCCGGGTGCTCGGGCCGCAGCGGGGCCAGGCGCTCGGCATCGGTCACCGGCTGGTCCGACAGCTCGGCCAGGATGCGGTGATCGAGTTCGAAGACGGGCACGTCGACCGGGATCGGCACGCCGTCGGCGGCGGTGGTCAGCACGCACAGCGGCGCGGCGGTGGCCACGATGTAGGCGATCCGCTCGGCCGGGTGATCGGGGTCGATCGGCACGTACGCGCCGCCCGCCCGCACCACCGCGTGCATGGCGATGACCAGATCGAGTCCGCGGCGCATGGCCAGCACCACGGTGCTTTCCGGGCCGACGCCCTCGGCGATCAGCAGCCGGGCGACGCGGTTGACCCTGGCCTCGAACGCCGCGTAGTCGAGCGTCTCGCCGGACTCGCCGTCGATCAGGGCGGGTGCCTGCGGGGTCAGCGCGGCCTGACGCACGCCCAGGTCGGCGAGGGTGGCCGGGGCGACGGGATGTGCGGTGGCATTGAAGCTTTCGAGCAGCAGGGTGCGGTCCGCACCAAGCAGGTCTAGGTCGCCGACGGCGATCTCCGGTGCGGCGGTGACGGATTCGAGGACCCGGCGCAGCTGGGTGACGAAGCGTTCGGCGGTGGTGGCGTCGAACAGGTCGCTCGCGTAGCCGAGTGCCATGTCGATCCCGGCGGGGGCGCCGTCGGCGGTGTAGTTGTCCAGGGCGAACAGATGCAGGTCGAACTGTGCTACGCCGGAGTCGAATTCGATCGGCGCGACGGTGAGGCCGGGCAGGTCGAGCTGGGCGCGGTCGTGGTTCTGGAACGAGTAGCCGACCTGGAACAGCGGGTGCCGTGCGGTCGAGCGGGCCGGGTTGAGCACCTCGACGAGGCGTTCGAAGGGCACGTCGGCGTGTGCGAAGGCGGCGATGTCGGCGGTGCGGGCGGCGGTGAGCAGTTCGGTGAAGGGCGCGTCGCCCGCGACCTCGGTGCGCAGCACCAGGGTGTTGACGAACATGCCGATGACCTCGTCGAGTTCGGCCTCGCCGCGGCCCGCGTTCGGGGTGCCGACGGCGATATCGGCGGTGCCGGACAGCCGGGCCAGCAGGGCGGCGAAGGCCGCGTGGACCACCATGAACAGCGTGGCACCGGCGCCGCGGCCGAGGGTGAGCAGCGCGGCGTGCAGGTCGGCATCGACGGTGAAGCGGACGGTGTCGCCGCGCAGGCTCTGGCGGGCCGGGCGCGGGCGGTCGGTGGGCAGGGCCAGCTGGTCGGGCAGACCGGCGAGCTGCTCGGTCCAGTAGGACACCTGCTGGGCGGCCACCGATTCCGGGTCGGATTCGTCGCCGAGCAGTTCGCGCTGCCACAGCGCGTAGTCGGCGAACTGCACGGCGGGCGGGGTCCAGCCCGGGGCCGAGTCGGCCAGGCGCGCGGTGTAGGCGCGCAGGAGATCGGCGACGAACGGGGTGATGGACGAGCCGTCGGCGGCGATGTGGTGCAGCACGGCGGCGAGCACGTGCTCGGTGGCGCTCACCTGGAACAGGCGCAACCGCACCGGGATCTCGGTGGTGACATCGAAGGTGGTCCCGGCCAGCGCGCGGATGGCGGCGGGCAGCTCGGAGTCGGTGACGATCACCGGGTCCAGCGCCGGAATCGCTTCCGCCGCGGGCACGATCGACTGCACCGGCGACCCGTCGATCTCCGGGTACACGGTGCGCAGCGATTCGTGCCGGGCGACCAGGTCGGCCAGTGCGGCCCGCAGCGCGGCGATGTCGAGCTCGCCGGTCAGGCGCAGCGCGAAGGGGATGTTGTAGGCCACCGAGTCGCGATCGAAGCGGTTGAGGAACCACATGCGCTGCTGGGCGGGCGAGAGCGGGAGCAGCTCGGGGCGGGCCCGGCCGACCAGCGCGGGCCGGTCGACCCGGCCGAGCGCGTCCGCGGCGGCGGCCAGCTCGGCCACCCGGGGCGCCTCGAACAGTGTCCGCACGCCGACGCGCCGGTCCAGCGCGGCGCCGATCCGGGCGACCGCCTTGGCGGCGAGCAGCGAGCTGCCGCCGAGGGCGAAGAAGTCGTCGTCGGCGCCGATCGGCCGGTCGCTGCCGAGCACCTCGGCGTAGACCGCGGCGACGATCTCCTCGCTCACGGTGACCGGCTTGCGGTAGACGGTGGTCTCGAAGACCGGCGCGGGCAGCGCGGCCCGGTCGAGCTTGCCGTTGACGGTCAGCGGGATGTGGTCCACGGTGACGACCGCGGCGGGCAGCATGTGCTCGGGCAGGGTGTGCGCGAGTTCCTGGCGCAGGGCGGCGGTATCGACGCGCGGGGTGCCGGTGACCAGGTAGGCGACCAGGCGCGGCTCGTCGACCAGGTCGGTGCGCACCAGCACCGCGACCTCGCGCGGGGCGACCGAGCTGCGCAGCAGCGCCGCCTCGATCTCGCCGAGCTCGATCCGGAAGCCGCGCAGGTTCACCTGCTGGTCGGCGCGGCCCAGGTATTCCAGATCGCCGTCGGCGGTCCAGCGGGCCAGGTCGCCGGACCGGTAGGCCACGGTGCCGGGCGCGCCGTACGGGTCGGCGACGAAGCGGCTCGCGGTGAGGTCGGGACGGGCCAGGTAGCCGCGCGCCAATTGCGCACCGGAGACATAGATTTCGCCGGGCACACCGACCGGAACCGGCCGCAGCCGCGAATCCAGCACGCGCACAGCCAGTCCGGCGATGGCGCCGCCGATGACGCTGGCCGAGCCCACCTCCGGGGTGATCTCGCGGTAGGAGACGTGCACCGTGGTCTCGGTGATGCCGTACATGTTCACCAGCCGCGGCGACTCGGGGTAGCGGGCGAACCAGCCGTCGAGGCGCTGCGGTTCGAGCGCCTCACCACCGAAGATCACCGTGCGCAGCGCGTAGTCGGCGGGTTCGGCGGCCAGGTCGGCGGCGATGAGCTGGTAGAAAGCCGACGGGGTCTGGTTGAGCACGGTGACCCGCTCGGCCAGCAGCAGCTCGCGGAACTGCTCGGGCGAGCGCGAGGTGAAGTAGTCGACCAGCACCACCGAACCGCCGTGCAGCAGCGCGCCCCACAGCTCCCACACCGAGAAGTCGAAGGCGTAGGAGTGGAACATCGTCCACACGTCGTCGGCGCCGAAGCCGAAGCGGTCGGCGGTGTTGTCCAGCAGGGCCAGCACATTCGCGTGCGGGATCACCACACCCTTCGGGCGGCCGGTGGAGCCGGAGGTGTAGATGACGTAAGCGGTGTTGGCGGGGGTCAGCGGGGCGCGGCGCTCGGCGTCGGTGAGCGGGGTGGCCGCGAAGTCGGTCAGGTTGGCCGAGACCGGATCGATCACCGGGCCGCCGAACCAGTCGCGGGCCAGGCCGGTGGCCTCGTTGGCGATCGCGCACAGCGGGCGGGCGTCGTCGAGGACGTACTCGATCCGGTCGGCCGGGTAGTTGGGGTCGATCGGCAGGTAGCCGCCACCGGCCTTGAGCACGGCCAGCAGCGCGACGGCCAGTTCCACGGAACGCGGAAGGGCTACGGCCACCAGTGATTCCGGGCCGACGCCCGCGCCGACGAGACGGCGGGCCAGCCGGTTGGACCAGGCGTCGAGTTCGCCGTAGGTCAGCGTGACATCGCCCGCCTTCACCGCGACGGCCTCCGGGTCGAGCGCGGCGGCGCGCGCGAAGCGGTCGACCATGGTCGACGTCGACGGCGTGACCGCGACACCGGTGGTGGCCCAGTCGTGCAGGGTGCGCTGCTGTTCCTCGGCGCTGAGCAGCTGGATGTCACCGACCACCACGGTCGGATCGGCGACGACGGCGGCCAGCACCTGGGTGAACCGGCGGGCCAGCACCGCGATGCTGCTCGCGTCGTAGAGGTCGGTGGCGTAGGCGATCTCGATGGCCATGCCGTCGGCGCGGCCGTCGACATCGTCGGCTTCGCGCAGGGTGAACTGCAGGTCGAATTTGGCGACGGCGGCGTCGAAGTCGACCGGGGCGGCCTGCAACCCGGCGGCCTCGAGGGCCGGGACGGTGAAGTTCTGCAGCACCAGCGCCACCTGGAACAGCGGGTGGCGGTTGCGGGCGCGGGCGGGGTCGACGGCGTCGACGACCTGCTCGAAGGGGATGTCGGCGTGCGAGAGGGCGTCGAGGTCACCGGCGCGGACGGCGTCCAGCGCGGTCTCGAACTCGACCCGTGGGTCGATCTGGGTGCGCAGGACCAGGGTGTTGACGAACATGCCGATCAGCCCGTCGAGGGCGGCCTCGCCGCGACCGGCGACCGGGGTGCCGATGGCGATATCGCTGCCGCCGGACAGGCGGGCCAGCAGCACGGCCAGTGCGGCGTGCACGGTGCTGAACAGGGTGGCCTCGTGCTTGCGGGCCAGTTCGCGCAGTTCGCTGTGCAGGTCGGAGTCGATCTGGAAGCGGTGCACGCCGCCGTGGAAGCTGGATTCGGCCGGGCGGGGGCGGTCGGTCGGCAGGTCGAGCTGTTCGGGCAGACCGGCCAGGCCGCGCCGCCAGAAGGCCAGCTGGACGTGGGCGAGGGAGGTGGTGTCGGCGGGGTCGCCGAGGTTCTCGTCCTGCCAGAGGGCGTAGTCGGCGTACTGGATCGGCAGCGGCGTCCAGGCGGGGGTGGTGCCCGCTCGGTGCGCGGCGTAGGCCGTCATCAGGTCGGCGGCCAGCGGGCCGAGGGAGAAGCCGTCGGCGGCGATGTGGTGGACAACCAGGACCAGCACGTGGTCGGCACCGACCGCGAAAAGGTCAGCGCGCAGCGGGATCTCGGTGGTCAGGTCGAAGCGGACGGCGGCGCAGGCCAGCAGGCGTGCGGGCAGCTCGGCCTCGCTGACCGGTTCGGCGCGCAGGGTGACGGCGGTGGGCTCGGCGATGCGCTGTTCGGCGCCGTCGGGGCCCTCGGGGTAGCTGGTGCGCAGGGTCTCGTGCCGGGCGATCACCGCGGTGAGGGCGGCCGCGAGGGCGGGGATATCGAGATCGCCGGACAGGCGCAGGGCGACGGGGATGTTGTCGACCGCGTCGCCGGGGCCCTCGGCGTCGGCGAGGTAGCGGTTGAGGAACCACATGCGGCGCTGGGCGGCCGAGAGCGGGATCGCCCGCGGCCGTTCGCGCGGGGTGAGTTCCAGGCGGCCGCCGGTGCCGCGCAGGGGCGCGCAGCGCTGGGCCAGGTCGGCGACGGTGGGTGCGTCGAAGAGCAGCCGGACCGGGATCTGGGTGTCGAGCGCGGCGCCGAGCCGGGCCGCGACCTGGGTGGCGTTGAGCGAGTTGCCGCCGAGGGCGAAGAAGTCGTCGTCGAGGCCGACTTCCCGGTCGGCTGGGAAGCCGAGCACCGCGGCGAAGGTGCCCGCGACGATCCGCTCGGCCTCGGTGACCGGGGCGCGGAACACCGCGGCCTCGAACATCGGGTCGGGCAGGGCGTTGCGGTCGAGCTTGCCGGAGCTGTTGAGCGGGAACTCGTCGAGCTCGACGAAGGCGGCCGGGACCATGTAGGCGGGCAGGGTGCGGGTCAGCGCGGTACGCACCGCGTCGATGTCGATTCCGGCACCGACCAGGTAGGCCACCAGGGTGTCGTCGCGGACGAGCACGGCGGCCTGGGCGATCTCGGGGCGCGCGGCCAGGGCGGCCTCGATCTCGCCGAGCTCGATGCGCAGACCGCGCAGCTTCACCTGGAAGTCGGTGCGGCCCAGGTATTCCAGTTCGCCGTCGGCGGTCCAGGTGACGAGGTCACCGGTGCGGTACATGCGCGCGCCGAAGGCGAATGGGCTGGCGACGAAGCGGTCGGCGGTGAGATCGACGCGACCGGCGTAGCCGCGGGCGAGCTGGGCACCGGCCAGGTAGAGCTCGCCGGGGACGCCCGCGGGGACCGGGCGCAGGCGGCTGTCCAGCACGTAGACCTGGGTGTTGTGCACCGGAGCGCCGATCGGCACGGTGACGGTGTCGGCGTCGGTGACCTCGTGGAAGGTGACGTCGACGGCTGCCTCGGTGGGCCCGTACAGGTTGTGCACCGCCGTCCCGGTGCGGGCGCGCAGCTGCTGGGCAGGGGCGGGTGGCAGGGCCTCACCGGAGGCGAACACCATGCGCAGCGTCGCGCAGCGGCCCGCGGTGCCGGTGAGCGCGCCGACGAAGACCGACAGCATGGACGGGACGAAGTGCGCGACGGTGACCGACTCCGCCTCGATCAGCTCGGCCAGGTAGGCCGGGTCGCGGTGGCCGTCGGGGGCGGCGAGTACCAGGCGGGCACCGATCTGCAAGGGCCAGAAGAACTCCCACACCGAGACATCGAAGGTGGCGGGGGTCTTCTGCAGGACGGTGTCGGCGGGGGTCAGGCGGTAGGCGTCCTGCATCCACACCAGGCGGTTGACGATGGCGGCGTGCGTGACAACGACACCCTTGGGCCTGCCGGTGGAGCCGGAGGTGAAGATCAGGTAGGCGGCGTGGTCGCGGGTCAGCGCGGCCGGGCGCTCGGCGTCGGTGATCGGGGCGGGCGACCACGCGGTGGTGTCGACGGTCGACAGGTCGACCACCCGCACGGAATCGCTTGCGGTGAGGTCGAGTTCGTCAGAGGCGCGGGTGAGCACGCAGACCGGGCGGGCCGCCTCGAGGACGTGGGCGATGCGGTCGGCGGGGTGCTCGGGGTCCAGCGGGACGTAGGCGCCGCCCGCGGCCTGCACCGCGTACATGGCAACCACCAGATCGACCGAACGGCGCAGGCCGAGCGCGACGGTGCGGTCGGGGCCGACGCCCATCGAGAGGAGCAGGCGCGCGAGACGATTCACCCGGGTGGCGAGCTCACCGTAGGTGAGCGAAGTGCCGTCGGCGGTGAGGGCGAGGGCGTGCGGGGTGCGCGCGGCCTGGGCGGTGAACAGCGAGACCAGGGTCATCCGCTCGTCAGCGGGGTAGTCCGTGGCGTTCCAGGTGCGCAGGATGCGGGTGCGCTCGGCGGTACCGAGCAGGTCGATGTCGCCGATCACGACGTTGGGATCGGCGCTCACCGTCTCTAGCACCCGCAGCAGGCGGGTACTGAAATCTGTGATGGTCTGCGCGTCGAACAGGTCGGTGGCGTACTCGATACGGCCGTAGAGCGCGTCGCCGGACGCGCGCAGCGTCAGGTGCAGGTCGAATTTGGCGGTGTGGGTGTCGATCTCGAGTTCGGTGGCGGTCAGCCCGGCCAGTTCGAGTTCGGCGGTGGCGGTGTTCTGGAAGTCCAGCATCACCTGGAACAGCGGGTGCCGGGCGGTGGAGCGCGCGGGGGCGATGGCCTCGACCAGGCGGTCGAAGGTGACCTCGGTGTGGGCCAGGGCGCGCAGGTCGCGCTCGCGCACGGTGTCGAGCAGGCCGGTGAAAGTGGCGGCGGGGTCGACCTCGGTGCGCAGCACCAGCGTGTTGACGAACATGCCGACCAGCTCGTCGAGGGCCTGGTCGCCACGACCGGCGACCGGGGTGCCGATCGAGATGTCCTGCTGGCCGGACAGTTTCGCCAGGGTGGCGGCGAAGGCGGCGTGCAGCACCATGAACAGCGAGGCCTGCGCGTCGGTGGCCAGCTCGCGCAGCCGTTCGCCCAACGCCGCGGGGACGCGGAAGTGGTGGCGGGCGCCGCGACCGGAGGCGATAGCGGGGCGCGGACGATCGGTGGGCAGGGCCAGCAGGTCGGGCTGGTCGGCGAGTTCGGTGGTCCAGAAGCGGATCTGCTCGGCCAGCGGCGAGTCCGGGTCGTCCTCGGCGCCGAGGGCGTCGCGCTGCCAGAGCGCGAAATCGGCGTACTGCACCGGCAGCGGGGTCCACTGAGGTGCGGTCCCGGCCTGGTGGGCGGCGTAGGCGAGCATCAGGTCGCGGGTGAGCGGGGCGACCGACCAGCCGTCGGCGGCGATGTGGTGCAGCACCAGCACGAGAACGTGCTCGTCGGTGCCGGTGCGCAGCAGGTGCAGGCGGACCGGGGGCTCGTCGGCGACCGCGAACGGCACGGCGGCCAGCGCGCGGACGCGATCGTCGAGCCCGGCGGGGCCGACCGCTTCCGGGGTGAGCGCGCGGGGCAGCTCGTCGGCGGGCACGATCTGCTGGAACGGGATGCCGTCGACCGACGGGTAGCGGGTGCGCAGGGCCTCGTGCCGGGCGAACACGGCGGCCACGGCCGCGGCCAGCGCGACCTGGTCGAGGGCGCCCCAGAGGCGGATGGCGGCGGCGATATTGTCGGCGACCGAGTCGGCGTCGAACTGGTTGAGGAACCACATGCGCTGCTGGGCGTAGGACAGCGGAATATGGTGCGGCCGTTCGGTCGCCACCAGCGGCGGGCGGGTCGCGGCGGGCTCGGCGGTGCCGAGCCGGGCGGCCAGCGCGGTCACCGTCGAGGTCTCGAACAGGGTCTTCAGCGGCACCGTCACCCCGAGCGCGGCACCGAGCCGGGCGGCCACCTGGGTGGCGATCAGGGAGTTGCCGCCCAGGGCGAAGAAGTCGTCGTCGGCGCCGACGCGTTCGACGCCGAGCACCTCGCCGAATACCTCCGCGACCACGGTCTCGGTCCCGGCGGCGGGGGCGCGGAAGGCGCGGGCGGCGAAGACCGGGGCGGGCAGGGCGCGGCGGTCGAGCTTGCCGCCGGGCGTGAGCGGCAGGGCATCGAGGACGACGAACGCCGACGGCACCATGTGCGCGGCCAAGCTCGCGCGCAGGGCCACCGCGATGGCATCGGTGTCGAGGGCCCGCGAATCGGTCGCCGTCTCGGGGACGAGGTAGGCGACGAGCTGGTCGCCGCGATGGGGATCGGTGTGGATGAGCACGACGGCCCGGCGGATCGCGGGCTGGGCGAGCAGGGCGGCTTCGATCTCGCCGAGCTCGATGCGGAAGCCGCGCAGTTTCACCTGGTCGTCATTGCGGCCCAGGTATTCCAGGGTGCCCTCGGCGGTCCAGCGGACCAGGTCACCGGTGCGGTACATGCGGGCGCCGGGGGCCCACGGGCAGGCGAGGAAGCGGCCCGCCGTGAGCGCGGGGCGGCCACGGTAGCCGCGGGCCAGCTGGGCACCCGCCACGTACAGTTCGCCCGCGACACCGGCGGGGACGGGCTGGAGGCGGTCGTCGAGGACCCACTGGGCGATGCCGCGCAGCGGGCGGCCCAGGGTCAGCGGGGAATCGGCGGTCAGCGGGGCGCTGATATTGGTGGCGACGGTCGTCTCGGACGGGCCGTAGGCGTTGACGAAGGCGCGCGGTACCGGGCCGTCGGTCCAGCGGGCGACCAGGTCGGGCGGGCAGGCCTCACCGCCAACCATCACCATGCGCAGGTCGTCGAGCTGTTCGGGGTCGAGCACGGCCAGGCCGGAGGGGGTCATCAGCGCGTGGGTGACGTGCTCTTCGGCCAGCAGCTGCTCGAGGTCGGCACCCACGTGCTGCCCGGGCGGGGCGATCACCAGCGTGGCGGCGGAGTCCACCGCGAGCAGGAATTCCATGACCGAGATGTCGAAGGAGGGTGAGCCCACCTGGAGGACGCGCGCGTCGGGGGCGCCGAACATGCGGTCGGTCTCCTCGGCCGCGAAACCGGCGATGCCTGCCTGGGTGACCAGCACGCCCTTGGGCAGGCCGGTGGAGCCGGAGGTGTAGATGACATAGGCCAGGTGCTCGGCGCGCAGCGGCCGCACCCGATCGGCGTCGGTGACGGGATCGCCGGAGCGGGCGGCGCATTCGGCCATCAGCTTGAGCTCGTCGAGGACCAGCCAGTCGATCGGGCCCGGCAGCGCGTCCTGGGAGCCCGCGACGGTGAGGCCGAGGCGCGCACCGGAATCGGTGACCATGTGGGCGATGCGGTCGAGCGGGTAGCTCGGGTCGACCGGCAGCCAGGCCGCCCCGGCCTTGGCGACGGCCCAGACCGCGAGTACCGAGTCGATCGAGCGCGGAATACCCACGGCGACGATGTCATCGGGGCCGATACCGGCGTCGATGAGCACGCGGGCCAGCCGCGAGGAGGCGCGGTCCAGTTCGCGGTAGGTGAGCAGGCGCTCGCCGTCGGCGACGGCTTCGCGCTCGGGGGCGGTGGCGACCGCGGCGGCCAGCAGGTCGGGCAGCAGGCCGGTGGCGGTGACCGGGGCGCCGCGCATCTCGGTGAGCTGGGCGTGCTCGGCGGGCGAGAGCAGTGGCAGGTCGCCCACGGGCGTGGTGGGGGCGGCGACGGCGGCGGCCAGCAGGCGGACGAAGCGGGCGTTGATCGCCTGGATGTCGGCGTCGTCGAACAGGTCTGTCGCGTATCGGGTTTCGGCTTCGATCCCCGCGAGCGCGCCCGTGTCGTCGCGGCGCTCGGCGAGGGTGATCTGCAGATCGAACTTGGTGAGGTCGAGTTCGATCTCGTGCACCGACACCGGCGCGCCGGATAGCTCGAAGCTGGTGTCCAGGAGGTCCTGGAAGTTCAGTGCCACCTGGAACAGCGGGTGCCGGGCGGCATTGCGGGCCGGGTTGACCACGTCGACCAGGCGGTCGAAGGGCACGGTGGCGTGGGCGAAGGCAGCCAGGTCGGTTTCGCGGGTGTGCTCAAGGGCGGCGGCGAAGCTGGCGGCGGGGTCGATCTCGGTGCGCAGCACCAGGGTATTGACGAACATGCCGATGAGGTCGTCGATCGCGCGGTCGCCGCGGCCCGCGACACCGGTGCCGATGGCGATATCGGTGCTGCCGGACAGGCGGGCGAGCAGGACGGCCAGGGCGGTGTGCAGCACCATGAACAGCGACGCGCCCGCCTGCTGGGCCAGCGCGGTGAGCTGCCGGTGCAGGTCGGCGTCGATGGTGAAGGTGGACCGGGCACCGCGCAGGCTCGGCTCGACCGGCCGCTGCCGTGCCGCCGGAAGCTCGAGCTGATCGGGCAGACCGGCCAGGGTCTGTTCCCAGAAGGCGATTTCGCGCGAGGCCAGGGATTCGGGATCGGCTTCCGCGCCGAGCAGTTCGCGCTGCCAGAGGGCGTAGTCGGCGTACTGCACAGTCAGCGGCGCCCAGGTGGGCTCGACACCGTCGACCGCGGCACGGTAGGCGGTGAGCACGTCACGCACGAGCACCCGCAGCGAAACACCGTCGGCGGCGATGTGATGCAGCACGACCGCGATCGCGCACTCGCCCGGGGCGACGAAGACGCGGGCGCGGAAGGGCGGTTCGTGTTCGAGATCGAAACCGGCGGTGGCGAATCGGGTGAGCTCGGCATCGAGATCGGCGGCGGCGATCTCGGTGGGTGCGGGGATGGTGACCTGTTCGGCCGGGCGGATCACCTGCTCGGCGACCTCGCCGCCGGGCACGGTGACGGCGGGGAACACCGTGCGCAGCGCCTCGTGCCGGGCGACGACCGCGTGCAGGGCCGCGACCAGGGCGGGCAGATCAGCGGTGCCGCGCAGCCGCACCACGAACGGCATGTTGTAGCCGGGAGCCGCCGGGTCGAAGCGGTTGAGGAACCAGATGCGCTGCTGCGCGGGCGAGAGCGGGATCAGCTCGGGGCGCGGGCGGGCGGCCAGCACCGGCAGCTGCGCGGCGACGCCCGCCTCCCCACGTTCGGCGACGGTGACCGCCAGCCGGGCCACCGTGGTGGCGGCGAACAGGTCGCGCACGCCGAGGCGGCAGCCCAGATCGGCACCGAGGCGGGCGGCCACCTGGGTGGCGACCAGGCTGTTGCCGCCGAGGGCGAAGAAGTCGTCGTCGCGGCCGACCCGCTCCAGGCCGAGCACCTCGCCGAACACCCGGGCCACCGTCTCCTCGACCGGGCCGACCGGCGCGGCGTAGGCGGTGACCACCCGGTCCGGCGCGGGCAGCGCCTTGCGGTCGAGCTTGCCCGAGGCGTTCACCGGCAGCGCGTCCAGCAGCACGAAGGCCGCGGGCACCATGTATCCGGGCAGCGCGCGCAGCGCCGCCGCGCGCAACTCCTCGACCACCACGGCGCCCGGCTCGGCCTCCACCACATAGGCGACCAGCTGTTCGCCGACGCCCGCGTCGTCACGCACCACCACGACCGCGCGCGCGGCCGCGTCGACACTCTCCAGCACGGCCTCGATCTCGCCGAGCTCGATGCGCAGACCGCGCAGCTTCACCTGGAAGTCGGTGCGGCCCAGGTATTCCAGTTCGCCGTTAGTGGTCCAGCGGACCAGGTCGCCGGTGCGGTACATCCGCGCGCCGGGCTCATCGGGGTCGGCGACGAAGCGTCCAGAGGTGAGCTCGGGGCGTCCGACATAACCCCGGGCGAGCTGTACCCCCGACAGATACAGCTCACCCGGAGCCCCGACCGGTACCGGCCGCAGCCGCGAGTCGAGAACATGGAGCCGGGTGTTGAACACCGGCGCGCCGATCGGCACGCTGACCCGGTCGGCGTCGTTCACCTCGTGGAAGGTGACGTCGACGGCCGCCTCGGTCGGGCCGTAGAGATTGTGCAGCCGCGCGCCGGTGAGCAGCCGCAGCCGCTGGGCCAGCGCGGCGGGCAGCGCCTCACCGGAGGCGAAGACCAGCCGCAGCGAGGTGCGCTCGGCGATCTCCTGCTGCGCCAGGAACGCCTCGAGCATGGACGGCACGAAGTGCGCGACGGTGACGCCGTAGTCGGCGATGACCCGGCGCAGGTAGGCGGGATCGCGGTGGCCGTCCGGCTCGGCGAGCAGCAGGGTGGCGCCGATCTGCAAGGGCCAGAAGAACTCCCAGACCGAGACATCGAAGGTCATCGGGGTCTTCTGCAGCACCACGTCGACCCCGTGCAGCCGGTAGCTGTGCTGCATCCAGACCAGCCGGTTGACGATCGCCGCGTGCTCGACGGCCACGCCCTTGGGCAGGCCGGTCGAGCCGGAGGTGAAGATGACGTAGGCCGGGTGACCGGGGCGCAGCGGTGCGGTGCGCTCGGCGTCGGTCAGCGGGGTGTCGGCATAGCCGCTCAGGTCCAGCGCGTCCACGGCCAGCACCGTGGCCGGGTCGGCGCCGGGCGCGCCGTCGCGGGTGGTGGTGAGGACCGCGGCGGGGGCGGCGGTGTCGAGGATGTGGGCGATGCGCTCGGCCGGGTGATCGGGATCGATCGGCACATAGGCGGCACCGGCGGCGAGCACCGCGTACATGGCGACGACCAGCTCCGGTGAGCGCCGGATGCTCAGGGCCACCAGCGATTCCGGGCCGATGCCCTGGGCGCGCAGGTGCCGGGCCAGGCGGTGTGCCCGGGCGGCCAGTTCGCGGTAGGTCAGGGTGGCGGTGTCGGCACCGGCCATCCGCACCGCGATGTCGTCGGGGGTGCGCGCGAGCTGGGCCTCGAACATCGCGGGCAGCGTGGCGACCGGCACCGCGCGCTCGCTCAGCGCGGCGTCCACATCGAAGCGGGTTGCGTTCCAGATCTTGGTGCTGACCTGCAGTTCCAGCTCGGTCGCCACCTCGATCGCGCCGATCGGGGTGTCCAGATCCGCGGCGGCCAGGCGCTCCAGGAAACGCAGGAAGCGGCTGTGGTGCCGGGCCAGGGTGTCGGCGTCGTAGAGGTTGGGGTTGGCCTCGAAATCGACGTGCACGCGGTCGCGGTCGCCGTAGTACACATTCAGGCTCAGGTCCTCGATCGGACCGGTGGACAGCACCCGGTAGCGGCCGGTGGTGGTGCCCAGGGTCAGGTCGCTGCGGAAGAGCATGAAGTTGGCCAGCGGGCCGAACAGCGCGCGCCGCGCGGGGCGGCCGTCGTCCTCGGCGTCGCGGCGGATGTCCTCGGCGCGGTAGCGCTGGTGCCGTAGGGCCCCGGCGACCTCGACGCGGGCCGCGCGCAGCAGCTCACCCCAGGTGGTCTCGGCGCCCGCCGCGCCGGTGGGTAGCCGCAGCGGCACGATATTGGACAGCATGCCCGCCGAGCGCCGCATCACCGCGGTGGTGCGGGCGGTCACCGGCAGGCTCAGCACCGCGTCGGGCCGGTCGGTCAACCGGCCTAGGTAGGCGGCGAAGGCGGCCAGCAGCACCGCCGAGAAGGTCGAATCGTCGCTGGCGGCAATGGTTTCCAGGCGCGAGACCAGCTTCTCCGAGAGCCTGCCACCGGTGACCAGGTTGATCGCCGCGCGGGGCGCGGTCCGGCTGTCCAGCCCGGTCGGGCTGTCCAGCCCGGCGATGCGCTCGGCCCAGTGCTCGCGGTCGTTGGCGAAGCGGGTGCTCTCGCGGTAGCGCTGTTCGCCCTCGACCAGGTCGGCCAGGTCCCCGGGCACGACCTCGCGGGCGGGGGTGCCCAGCATGCGCGCGGAGTAGAGCTCGGCGATGCGCTGGGAATTGGTGAAGGCGCCGTAGCCGTCGAGCACGATGTGGTGGCCGCGCAGGTACCAGAACCAGCGGTCCTCGCCGACCCGCAGCACCGCGCCGCCGACCAGTCGGTCGGTGAGCAGGTCGAGCGGGGCACCGAACTCGGCGCGCATCCATTCCTGGGCGGCGGCGACCGGGTCGTCGTGGTGGCGCAGATCGATCAGCGGCAGTTCGTCCTGGATGCGGATGGTGTGGTCGACGTACTGATACGGCACACCGTCGGCCTCGCCGATGCGTACCAGCGGCGAACCGTAGGCGTGCGCCGCCTCGGCCGTGACCTGCTGCAGCACCGCCACATCCAGCTCGCCGGTGATGTCGACGTACTGGGCGATGGTGACCGGAACGTCGGGGTCGAGCAGCTGCGCGTACCAGACACCCAGCTGGGCGGGGGTCAGCGGGAATCGTGGCGACGCGGTGCGCGCCTGCGCATCCTGCGGTCGCGCGCTGAACCCACCCAACTCCGTACCGTGCACCAGAGCCTCCTCGAATCGCGAAAAAACAGCAGACCGAACGTTTTTCGGGCACGACGAAGACACCCGCGTGCTTCGTGGACCGAGAATTCGGTAGGAGCGCGGTGGGCGCGACGCCGCACCAGCGCGAGATCCCCGACAGATCATGTGGACGAGAGCGACGACCCGACGAGGCCGTCGACGGCGGCGGGCGAGGGGCCTGCCGCGGGGTGTCTAACTGATGATCGTTCCTCCAACATCGCGGCCGCGACGGGAAGATCCCGCCTCGGCTCTGTCACTTACATCACATGGCTGCCTGTCCATGCATTGCAGACACTAGGCGGTCGGTTAATAAAAAGAAACTTTTTCCGCTAAAAAATCCGGACGGGCGACCAGTCTCTTCCGTACTCCGCCCACGACCTGGACATGAGTGTGGGCTCCAACACATTCGCTCGCGCTGTGTGAGCTACCACACTTTCAGAACGGGAGACTATGAGCCGAAACGTTGCATCTGCGTTGCATCGGCACCGAGGCGCCGGTCGAGCACCCGGATCTTGGCTTCGATCTGCGCATATAGGGGCGAATCGCGGTCGACGGTGGACCGGTAGGCGGCCCACGCGGCGGCGTCGTCGCGGCCCTCGGGCCCCGCTGTCCACCGGCGCAGCACGGCGGCGTCGCGCGAGGCGAGCACCGCGGTCCGCAAGCGCACCCGCAGCTCGTCGCGGATGTCGCAGATGCCCGGCGCGGCGGAGCGCGGCAGCACCGGCCCCGCGTACAAGCGCAATGCGGATTCGATATCACCGGTGTCGAGCGCGGCCCGCAGGGCCTCCACATCGGTTGCGACATGCACGCGCAGACGGTATGGGCGCGATCCGACCACACTCGGGCCGACCACCGACCGCAGCCGCGACATCGCGGCCCGGATGGTGCCGTTGTCCAGATCGGTGTCGTCGAGCAGCAGCGCCAGATGATCGGCGCCCAGCCCCTCCGGATGCTCGGTGAGCAACAGCAGGATCTCGGCATGCCGTTGCGACAGCGACACCCGCTCCCCCGCCACACTCAGCTGCGGCTGGCCGAGCCCGAGGACATCGAGGCCGAGCCGGGCCGGGGGGTTGTCGGCGGGATCGGTGGCATCGGGCGCGGGCGCCGGGACCTCGCGGCCCGCGCGCATGGCCCGCAGGACCAGGTCCATTTCGGCGGCCGTCGCCGCGGCTTTCACCAGCGCGAGGATTTCCGGCTTGGCCACCCGCATTCCCCCGGCAATCATCAGCACGCCGATCAACCGGCCGTCCGGCTCGTGCACGGGGGCCGCGGCGCCGGTGATCTGGTGCATGCGATGCAGGAAATGCTCGGGTCCGTGGATCCAGGTGGCGCGGCCGCTGCGCACGACGAGGCCGACCGCGTTGGTACCGACCCGGCGCTCGCTGAGGTCGTCGCCCTCGCGCACGCCGATCTCCGCGACCGCCGCGACCTGCTCGGGATGACCGTGCACCGAGAGCACCCGGCCGAACTGATCGGCCACCGTCACAATGAGTCCAGCCCGCGCCGCGTCCTGGACCAGCAGTTTGTCGATCAGCGGCATGAGCGCCGCGATCGGATGGGCATCGCGATACCGCACCAGGTCGGCGCCGCGCAGACCGCGACCGTCGACTACATCCGTCGGATCGACACCACCGCGCACACTGCGCAACCAGGATTCGAGAACGAGCGGACGCAACAGGCCGGCCAGCTGAGTCAGCTGTTCACCACCGGCACTGAGAAATCCATGGGCCTGTGCGGCATAGGCTTCCAGAGCTCCGAGCTGTGCGCCCGACTCCGCCGCCTGCCGTGGGGGCCGCCCACCTGCAAGATTGCTGACCATTTGCCTTTCTTTCCCGATACAAACTGTACCGGTGACATATGGCAACAACTGTCAGAAGCGGGGGTTTGTCCGGCAGGTCACATCGTGGTATCAGATGTCACTTCGTCACATCGCGAGCAGATCGGCTATCGCTGCGGCGAGCGTCACTACAGTGACCTGCGGTCCGCGGCTGAGCGGCACCGGCACGATCGACAGGTCCACGACCATAAGGTCGTCGATGCCGTGCACGCGAGCCCCCTCGTCGACCACCGCGCGCTCGTCGTTCGCGGGTCCCATCCGGCAGGTGCCGGAAAGATGCTGGGAGGTTCCCAGGTGCCCGCGCAGCCAGGCGTCATCGACTGATCCGGGCCGCAGACCGAACAGTTCCGCCGCGATCTCGACACCCGCGCGCAGCCGTTCCCGGTCATCGGCGGCACTCAAGTAGCCCTGATCGATCCGGGGTGCGACAGCTGGGTCGGCGGAGGTCAGGGTGAGTTCGCCGGAGGATTCCGGGCGCATGAGGGCCACCCCGAGCCTGCACAGGCCGGGAGTGAACGCGGGGGTATAGGGACGCAGCTCGAGGTCGTCGAGTTCGAGGACGTATTCGAGGGCAGCGGTGGGCCGCGCGGGGGGTTGCCCGGGGAACTCGAGACCGATCTCGGGATGGTCGGTGCACCAGCGGCCGACCGGGGCGGGCCGGACCACGCGCAGGCCGAGGGAGCGGAGCTGTCGCTCGGGGCCGATGCCGGAGCGGATGAGCAGCGCGGCGGATTCGATCGCCCCCGCGCACAGGACCACACGGTCGGCGTAGGCCGTGCCGCGCTCGCGGCCGCGCGACCACTCGACCCCGATTGCCCTGGTTCCGCGCACGAGCACGCGCGTCACCGTGGTCGCACCGGTGACCGTCAGGTTCGGGCGGGACAGCGCGGGATAGAGATGAGTGAGCGCGGGGCCGCGGCGTTGTCCGTTCGACATGGCCAGCGGCACCCGGCCGAAGCCGACCGGCGCATGACCTCGTGACCGTGCGCCCGAAGATGCCCGGTCCGGGGAAAGGCGCGCGTGTCCTCGGGCACCCGCCGCGTCGTCGGCAGGCGGTGCGCTGGCTCGGCCGTAGGCGCGCATTGGTTCGGCGGTGGCGTTGAGGTCGGGGATCTCGGCGAAACCGGCTGCGACGCAGCGTTCGGCGAACTCGGTGCTGAACGGGGCCGGGTCGGCGACTCTCCGGACCGGGATCGGGCCGTGGTCGCCGTGGCCGGGCTCGGTGCCGAAGTCCAGGTCGTGTTCGAGTTCGCGGAAATAGCGCGCGATCGTGTCGTACGACCAGCGTGCGCTGTGCGCCACCGCGCTCCAGGCCGCGAGGTCGGTAGCGGGCGGCCGGATGAAGTAGCTGCCGTTGATGGCGCCGGATCCGCCGATCAGCTTGCCACGCACCAGGTTTCCGGGGTAGCGCCACACGACGGCGGATTCCGGTCCGAGCGGGAGATGGCCGGGGTCGAGCAGGGCGGCCGGGATCTGGGCGGCGGTGGGCCAGACCGGTCCGGCCTCCAGGACCAGCACCTCGTGGCCGGGGTCGGCGCTGAGCCGGGCCGCGAGCACGCACCCGGCCGAGCCCGCGCCGACGACGAGCGTGCGCGTCACGGGGCGGGACTCAGTTCGACGAGGTACTCGGCTTGAGCGCTTCGAAGCTGCGGGCGCGCACGGCGCCCAGCCACAGGCCGGTGCCGTAGGCGACGTCGTCGATGCGCTTGTAGGCCACGTAGCGCACCGGGTCCAGGCCGCCCGCGTCGCGGTGGGTGAACCAGTCGGCCAGGCCGTCGGCCAGGGCCATGGTGATCGCGATCTTCCTGATCCGGCGCGAGGCGAGCACCGCCAGCAACGTCACCGGCCAGTAGTCGCGACACATCGCCGAGGCCAGCCGCCACATGCCCGCGAAATAGCCGCGCGCCAGATAGACCGCCGCGATGCGGGTGGGGTTGTCGAGTTCGGTGAACACGCGGCGCAATTTGATCAGCGCCGAGCACAGGGTCACCAGGCCGCCGAGCAGTCCCCATTTGGACAGCGTCGCGAACAACAGGCTGGCCAGCACCGTCCAGGTCGGCACCGACAGCGGCGAGACCAGGCCCGAATGCCGTTTGCCCAGCGGTGCGGCGCCGGTGCCGTAGAACAGCTTTCGCCCGAACCAGGCGCGGAAGGCGACGCGGTGGTCGTGGGCCACGTGCGCGGCGGGCTCGTAGCGCAGCCGCCAGCCCGCGCGTTCCAGCCGCCAGCACAGGTCGACATCCTCGGCGACCTGCATGGACTCGTCGAACCCGCCCTCGCCCAGCAGCGCCGCCCGGCGCGCGAGCAGCGCGGCGCTGGGCACATAGGAGACGATGCCGCGCGCGTGCACCGCCGACTCACGCCGCCCCAGATCCAGCGAGGACCGGGTGTGCTCGTAGCGGGCCAGCGCGTTGGACGCCTTGTCCAGCGCGACGATGCGCGGCGCGACCAGCGCCACCTGCGGATCGCTGAAGTGCCCGAGCATCACCTCGAGCCAGCCGCTGCGCGGCACCACATCGGAGTCCAGGAAGGCGACGAACTCGGTTGTCGCCGCCCGCAACCCGGCATTCCGGGCGGCGGCGGGACCGAGCGGGGACTCGTGCCGCAGCACCGTCACCTGGCCGCGGCCCTGGCGCGGCGGAATGCGCACCGGCTCGTCGGAGCCGTCGTCGACGACGATCACATTGTGGCCGCGCAGGGTGGCCAGCAGCCGCAGTACGCCGTCGGCGTTGTTGTAGAGCGGGATGACGACGGTGATGTCGTCGAGCGAGGGCAGCAGCCGCGGACGCGGGTTCGCCACGCCGGAGTCGAGCAGCCGGCGCGCGACCATCGCGGACTTGGTGTCGGTGACCTCCAGGTACCCGTCGCCGATCAGCTCGGCGGCCTCCGGGGCCAGGCGCAGCATCCGGGCCGGTGTTCCACCGATCAGGATCCGGCCCCCGGAAAATGCGCGTACCCGTGGATCGATCCGTACCCCGAAGCCGTCGGGCAGACGATCATGGCGCATTCCTCGCATGCTATGCGCAGTTGGGCTTCCAGACATCATCACCCCACAAAAAAGGAGGAAAGTCCGCCTGAAATCCGCCCGTGACCGGTTGCCGGACAGGCGAACAAGATCGGCAGCGCACTTTCGGCAACCGGCGTGTCTACCCGAGCGGACTCTCGTTGCAGGCCTTGGCTGGCGCGCGCTTGACTGTCAAGGGCAGTGACAGTCGGCCACGGGTGCGCACCGGGCGCGAATGATCCACCGCCGGGCGCGGAATCGTGCGGCCCGGCATCGCCAGCGCCGCTTCGCCGTAGCCCTGCACGCATTCCGGGTCGGGTCCGTTGGCGGGCAGACCGGTGAAGAACTTGGCGGCCATGCAGCCGCCACGGCAGGCGTCGTAGTGGTCGCACTTGGTGCAGGCGCCGCCGTCGACCGGCTCACGCAGCTCGCCGAACAGTTCCGAGGTGGTCCAGACCGCGTCGAAACCGCCGTCGGCGACGATGTTTCCGGCCTTGAACCGGTCGTGGATGGCGAACGGGCAGGCGTAGACGTCACCGACCGGGTCGACCAGGCAGACCACCCGGCCCGCGCCGCACATATTCAGGCCGGGCAGTGCAGAGCCGAAGGCGGACAGATGGAAGAAGGAGTCGCCGGTGAGCACGCCGTCGCCGTTGCGGACCAGCCACTCGTAGAGCTCGCGCTGCTGTTCGGGCAGCGGGTGCAGCTCGTCCCAGACGTCGGCGCCGCGACCGGAGGGGCGCAGCCGGGTCAGGCGCAGGGTGGCGCCGTAACGGTCGGCGATGGCCTTGAATTCGTCGAGCTGGGCGATGTTGTGGCGGGTCGCGACGACCGAGAGTTTCGCGTCCTTGAAGCCCGCGGCGGCCAGGTTGGACAGGGCCTTGATGGCGGTGTCGTAGGAGCCGGGGCCGCGCACGTGGTCGTTGACCTCGGCGGTCGCGCCGTCCAGGGAGATCTGCACGTCGACGTAGTCGCTGGCGGCCAGCCGCGCGGCGACCTCCTCGTTGATCCGAACGCCGTTGGTGGAGAACTTGACTCCCACGTGGTGGGCGGTCGCGTAGTCGACCAGCTCCCAGAAGTCCGGCCGCACGGTCGGTTCGCCGCCGCCGATATTGACGTAGAAGATCTGCATGCGCTCGAACTCGTCGATCAGCGCCTTGCACTGCTCGGTGGTCAGCTCATTCGGGTCGCGGCGGCCCGAGGAGGACAGGCAGTGCACGCAGGACAGGTTGCACGCGTAGGTGAGTTCCCAGGTGAGGCAGATCGGCGCGGCCAGACCGGATTCGAAGCGGTCGATGAGCCTGCCGCCCTGGGTGGTGTCGGTGGAGGCAGGCATGCGCACGGGCGTCACCGGGGTGACCGGGCCCGGGGCGGGCACGATCATGTCGGTGTCGGCCAGCTGGGCCAGCGCCTTGATGTGGGTGTCGGACGCGCCGACGCCCTTGGCGCGCAGCGCCTCGCGCACCGAGGCGTGCGCGGGCAGCGACTGCACCACGTCGACCAGATCGCGGCTCTTGAGGAACGAGAGCTTGCGGGTGCCGAAGTGGTACAGCAGCGCGCCGAAGGATTCCGGGCGCAGCGAGACGCGCGGATGCAGCGCCCAGCGGGTGTCGAGATCGAGCACGCCTGCCTCCATGGTCAGTAGACGCCGCACATGCCGTCGATGCTGACCTCTTCGATCAGCGTCTCGGTGACCAGGTCTTCCTCGGTCTCGACGGTCGCGCGCGTGGCGTTCTCGGGCATGACTACCTCCAGTGTGTTGCCGGTCACCACGGACCTTAACGTCAGTCACTGCCATAAAGGGGCGGAATCGGAAAATCCGGCTGTCCGCGCACTCCTGGCCCGCACGATCCCCGCAGCGCCCCCGCCGGGTGTGACGCACCTCTAGACTTCGCACAGCAGGACGGGAAGGGGCCGGTCGGGCCCCGGTGGCAGTAGAGGTGAGGCAGAGGCTTGCGTAACCACGGCGGGGCGGGGAGCGGCGCGAATTCCACGCTCTCGGAATCGGAGATCGTTGAAGCGGCTTTGCGCGTGGTGCGCGAGGACGGTGTGGAGAAGCTGTCCATGCGGCGGCTCTCGCGCGAGCTCGGTGTCTCGCCGATGGCCCCGTACTACTACGTGGCCGACAAGCGCGAACTGCTGGACCTGGTGGCCAGCGCCGCGCTGGCCGGGGTGCGCAAGCCGCCGCGCGAGTCGGGGCCGTGGCAGGTGCGCCTGCGCGATCTCATCGATCAGATAGACGATAAACTGCGCAGGCATCCCGGCCTGGGCGACATCCTGCTCGAGCAGATGCTCGGCAAGCAGCTCGACCTGATCGACGCGGTGATGGAGATCCTGTTCGACGCGGGCTTCAGCGACCGCAACGTGCTGGCCGCGTACGCGACCATCCACACCTACCTGTTCGGCCGCAGCCGGGTGAATCCGCGTGACCGTTCCGCCCCGGCGGACGTCGCGCTGCCCGAGGCGGTGGCCAGGGCCACGAAGTACATGAGCGACCTGCGCGGCAAGTACTCCTACGACTTCGGGATGGAGGTGCTGGTCGCCGGACTCGAGGCACAGCTTGCAGTGCAGGCGCGTCCCGACCTAGCATGAAACTGAAACACGTTCTAGTTTTGTTCGAGAGGACGACATGACCACAGTCGAGGTTCCGCACGGTTCGCGCTCGGTGGTGCTGCGGGTGGCCGCGGTGATCGCCGAAACGGCCGATACCCACTCCGTGGTCTTCGAGGTGCCCGCCGAGCTCCGCGACAAGATGGCCTACACCCCCGGCCAGTTCCTGACCCTGCGCATCCCCAGCGAGCAGACCGGCTCGGTCGCGCGCTGCTACTCGCTGGCCAGCTCGCCGTTCACCGACGATCTGCCCAAGGTGACGGTCAAGCGCACCGAGGGTGGCTACGGCTCGAACTGGCTGTGCGACAACGTCTCCGCGGGCGACGAGATCGAGGTGCTGCCGCCGTCGGGCGTGTTCACCCCCAAGAACCTCGACGAGAACCTGCTGCTGTTCGGCGCGGGCAGCGGCATCACGCCGGTGATGTCGATCCTGAAGTCGGCGCTGTCGCAGGGCTCGGGCAAGGTGGTGCTGGTCTACGCCAATCGCGATGTCGACTCGGTGATCTTCGCCGGTGAGCTGCGCGAACTGGTCGGCAAGCACCCGCAGCGGCTGACCGTCATCCACTGGCTCGAGCCGCTCCAGGGCCTGCCGACGGCCGACATGCTGGCCGGGCTGGTGGCGCCCTACACCGCCTACGAGGCGTTCATGTGCGGGCCCAAGCCGTTCATGGACCTGGTGCACGACACCCTGGCCCAGCTCGACGTGCCGCGCGCCCGCACGCACGCCGAGATCTTCAACTCCCTGGCCGGTGACCCGTTCGCCGATCACGCCCCGGCCGAGGTCAGCGACGAGGAGGCCGCCGACGCGGCCACCGTCGAGGTGGAGCTGGACGGGCAGGTGCACGAGCTGTCCTGGCCGCGCAAGCAGACCCTGGTCGACATCATGCTCGACAAGGGCCTGGACGTGCCCTACTCCTGCCAGGAGGGCGAGTGCGGGTCGTGTGCCTGCACCGTGCTCGAGGGCAAGGTCGAGATGGGCAACGCGGAGATCCTCGATCCCGAGGACATCGAGAACGGGTACATCCTGGGCTGCCAGGCGCGCCCGGTCACCGATCACCTCAAGATCCAGTTCTAGGCCGAGCCGCCGGATCGCGCGGGCGACGCTCGCTCTACGCAGTAGGCCGAGGTCAGCGCATCGCACGGTAGGCGGCTCGCTGGTCCGGGGGCAGGTGTTCGGTCGCGTAGCTCAGCGCGGTGCGGCCCATCGCCGCCGCGTTGGTATCGAGGAAACCGGTGAGCGCGGTCCGGTCGACGCGCTTGCCGACCTCGCGCAGCATCCAGCCGAGAGCCTTCTGGATGAGGTCGCGGCGGTCGTCGAGCAGCGTCGCCGCCAGTTCGAGGGTGGTGCTCGGGTCGCCCGCCTTGATGAAGGTGAAGGTAGACAGCAGCGCCACCCGCCGCTCCCACAGCGAATCCCGCCGCGCCAGTTCGAACAGCAGGGTACGGTCCCGGTCGAGCAGCCAGGGCCCGATGATGTGTTCGGCGGAGGCATCGACCAGGTCCCAGTTGTTCACTCGACCCCGCCGGACGGCGGCCAAGTAGAACTCGACGATCCGTGCGCGGGCGTCGTCGTCGCGGGTGCGCGGTTTCGAGGCCGCGGCGAAGCGGGCATTCAGGATGAGCAGGGCGGCCAAGCGTTCCTCGTGGACGGGGCTGTCGAGGAGTTCGCCGATCTGATCCAGTGGCAGCGTGGCGAACTGTTTGGCGACCTTGCGGGTGGCGGGCACGCGGACACCGAGGAAGACATCGCCCTCCCCATACTCACCGGGGCCTGTTTTGAAGAAGCGTCGCAGGTGCTCGGCGTCGGCGGGGTCGGCGTGCATGGCGAGCGCCGCGCGGACGTCAGCGGCGACAGGCAGTTCTGACACGAACCCTCCCAACGTCGGCGGAATCTCTCGCATTCAACACCGACGGACCGACATCCCGCCGCCGACATCCCGGCTGACGCGGCCCCACCCCGCCACGCGCCGCACTCTCACCCGCACGACACCGCACCTACCCAACGCGGCCCACGCGCAGCGGCTCGGGCGCGGGGTGGCGCTATTCTGCGAGGGCGCCGAGTAGGCGGCCGGATTCGAAAGTCGCGGCGCTCGCGGGCAATTCGCCCACCCGACCGCTGGTGCGCACGGTGCCGGTGCCGGTGCCGGTGCTCGGGCGGCCGAGTTCGTCCATCTTGCGGATGGTCTGGGCGGCCACGGCCTGGGCGCTGTCGAACAGGCGCACACCGTCGGGCAGGGCGGCGACGATGGCGTCGACGACCAGCGGGTAGTGGGTGCAGCCCAGGACGACGCCTTCGACGTCGGCGGGGGTGCGGGCGGCGGCGTCGGCGATGGAGTCGCGGATGGCGGGCAGGTCGCCGCGGTCGATGGCGTCGGCCAGGCCGTGGCAGGCCACGCCGACGACCTTGGCGTCACCGGCGAACCGGGCGATCAGGTCGGCCTGGTAGCGGCTGGCGGTGGTCGCCGCCGTCGCCCAGACCGCCACCGAGCGGCACTGCGCGGCGGCCGGCTTGATCGCGGGCACGGTCCCGATCACCGGCACCGTCTCCCCCACCGCCGCGCGCACGTGGTCCAGCGCCGTCACACTCGCGGTATTGCACGGCAGCACGATCACCTCGGCACCGAGCTCGAGCGCCTGCCGGGCCGCGCCGAGCACCCGCTCGACCACCCAGTCCTCCGGCTTGGGGCCCCACGGCGCGCCGTCGGGGTCGAGCAGGAGCAGCAGATCCACATCGGGCCGCAGCTTGCGCAACCACGCGGCCGTCGGCAGCAGGCCGAGGCCGGAATCGATGAGCGCGACGATCACCGGTCCACCGTATTACAGGGCCCCGCGTCGGCCCGCCGCGACCACGGTCACACCAGCTCGATCTCGTCGAAGCCGACCGTCATGGTGTGTCTGCGTTCGCGCAGCACGCCGCCTTCGCGGTGCGTGGTGCCCTCCGCGAAGGTCAGCCGCACCGTCGACCGCCGGGCGTCGACCTCCTGGACGACACCGCAGATGCCACCGAACGGCCCCGACGGGAACTCCACCACATCGCCTGCCGAGTACTTCGTAATCCCCACGCCGCCAGGGTAATCCGGATCAGCCCGCGGCGGCGAGGAGATCGGCGACCGGGGTCGCGGTGGTGAGCTTGGCGCGCAGTTTCATCACCTGGGCGGTCATGCCCGCGCCCAGGACGGCGGTGAGGATGCCGTCGCGGGAGTAGTAGGCGAGGAACTTGCGGCCATCGTCGGTGACGATCGTGACGTCGTCGGCCGGGGACGGGGTGCCCAGGGCCTGGATCTTGAGGTCGTACTGGTCGCTCCAGAAGTACGGCACCCGGGCCGCGGTCGGGGGCGCGCCGCCGAGCAGGGCGGTGACCAGCAGTTTCGCCTGCTCGCCCGCGCTGGTCCAGTGCTCGACGCGCTTGCGGACGCCGGTGTCGTGCTGCCAGGCGGCGACATCGCCGACCGCCCACACGCCCTCGGCCGAGGTGCGGCCGACCTCGTCGGCGAGCACGCCGCCCCCCGCCGCGCGCTCGGCCAGTTCGATGCCGGACCCGGCCAGCCAGTCGGTGACCGGGACCGAGCCGACGCCGAGCACCACCAGGTCGGCGGCGATCTCCGAACCGTCGGTGAGGACGGCGCCGCGCACCCGGTTCGCGTCGTCGACGGTCAGCGTGTCCACGCCGAGCCCGCAACGCAGGTCGACGCCCTCGCCGCTGTGCAGGCGGGCCACCAGGGCGCCGATCTGCTCGCCGAGCACCGAGGCCAGCGGGGTGGGCTGCGGCTCCACCACCGTGACCGCCACGCCCGCGGCGCGGAAGCTGGCGGCCAGCTCGCAGCCGATGAAACCGGCGCCGATGACGAGGGCGCGGTCGGCCCCGTCGAGTTCCGCGCGCAGGGTGGCGGCGTCCTCGTGGGCGCGCAGCACGTGCACCCCGGCCACCTCGGGCAGGCCGGGCAGGCGGCGCGGGCGCAGGCCGGTGGCGATGATGAGCTGGTCGTAGCCGAGGGTGCTGCCGTCGGCCAGGGTGACGGTGCGGGCGGCGGTGTCGACGCCGGTCACCGCGGTCCCCAGGCGCAGCTCGATGTTCTTCTCCGCGAAGAACTCCGGCGGGCGCAGGGTGGTGTCGTCGGTCTCGCCGCGGACGAACTGCTTGGACAGCGGCGGGCGGTCGTAGGGTGGGCGGGCCTCGTCACCGAGCAGCACCACCTCACCCTCGTAGCCCGCTCGGCGCAGTTCTTCTGCCGTGCGCAGGCCTGCCAGACCCGCGCCGACGATCACGATGGGGGCGCTCATAACTGTGTCCTCTCGGCATGCACGCCCGCCCTGCGTGCTCGCGCGAGCCACCGCCGCCGAGAGCCGGACCATGCTGTCTCGATTCGGCATGCTCGGGCGCCCTACGTGGTTACGCAGGCTGCCGCCTCCGGGCGCTGACCGAGCATGCCATGTTCTTGTGTCGCGGGCCACTACGGCCCCGAAATCTTTGTACCAGTGCGCACCGCCACAGGTGACACCCACGTCGCAACCCAACCGTGCCGATTCCGGTATCGACCGGGCGGTCAATCAGGAGTAGACCGAGGTCAGAAGGATTTTTCGGCTCATCTAGGAGGCACACCCCATGTTCACCGACAGCCGCGCACAGGATTTTCTCGCCGTCGTGCTCGGCGCTTTCACCGCGCTGTCTCCGTTGTGGGTCAGCACCAACGACAACGCCCGCTGGACTCTCATCGTGCTCGGCGTCCTCATCGCCGCGACGGGACTGGTCCAGATGGCACGGGCGAGCATGTCCAGCGCCGACTACGCGATGGGCCTGTTCGGCGTTCTGCTGTTCATCTCGCCGTGGGTGATGGACTTCACCGCCTTCCGCGGCGCATCCTGGACCGCATGGGTGGTCGGGGTCGTGACGGCGGTGGTGGCGGTCGCCGCGCTGCCCGCGATGAACGCGCGCTTGCACAACATGGCACCGCATCACTGATGCCGGGCCGACGCGCCGGGCGCCGCAGCGCGAAACGCGACGGCGACGCCCGGCAACTCATCTTGGATGCCGCCGAAACCCTGTTCGCCGCCCAGGGTTTCGACGCCACCCCCACCGCGGCCCTGGCCGCGGCCGCCGGGGTGCCCAAGGGCCTGGTCTTCTACTACTTCCCCACCAAGAACGCGATCCTGTCCGCGCTCATGCGCGAACGCGTCCCCGAGCATCCGATCGAGGACCTGCACACCGTGGTCGCCCCCGGCGATCCCGCCGCCAGCCTGATCAACCTCGACACCGCCCTCAACCTGCGCGACCACCACTCCTCGGTGCTGCGGGTGATCATGTGGCGCGAAGCCGACACCCACCCCGACGTCCGCCGCCGCCTGCGCCAGCTCCGCGATCAGCTCCTCGACGTCACCGCCCGCGTCCTGCAGGACAGCGTCCCCACCCCCATCCGCCCCGCCACCCTGCACGCCTGCGCCGCCGCCTGGGTCTCGGCCATGTTCGCCATCGCCAGCACCGACCGCCTGCACGCCCTCGACGACCTCCCCGTCCCCACCTCCGACGACCTCCTCAACGTCGCCCAGGTGGTCGCCGCGGGCATGTCCCACCTGGGCTGAGCGATACCTGGCACCGCCAAGACCCCCGCGGCAACCGCCCCGACAGCCACGCCGAATTCTCCCTGGGCCCCGAACAACTCGCCTGGACCACCGACCCCGCCCTCGGCGAAATCGACTACCCGGACGGTGACGTCCATCCCGCGCCGGTGGTCATCGATGTTCTCCGCCGGTCCACCGACATCCTCGCCATCTAGACTCGGGACTCCCTACTGGGCGATGTCGGGTGGCGGCACCGGGCCCAGATCTGCTTCCGGATCGCGGGTGACGAGATCGAGCAGGGCGGGGTCGGCGTACAGTTCCGCGCTGTGTCGCCATTGGGTGAGCAGGATCGCCAGCGGCGCCAGATTCTCCAGTGCCGCAGCGCCGTTCGCGACAGCGACCAGTTCGGCGAGGAAGGCCTCGCGATCGGATTCCGGCAGGAATGTCACCCAGGGCACGGCCGACGGCAGCGCGGCCCGCACCGCTTCAGCACCCAGCTGGCCGATCAATCCCGCGAGCAGCCGTGCGGTGAAGTCGACAACTTGCGCTTCGGCGTACATCTGATCCACCCGCATCAGCGCGAGATCACCAGCGTCGCGTCGTCGTAGCCGTAACGCGCGAAATCGGTCGAGCTTGCCGGTGGTGAGTTGGAGGGTTTCGGGGAGGGCGGGGGGCGAATTCGGGGGCGGCGATCATGGTGGCGAGCAGGTACCAGGTGAGGCCGCTGGTGGGGCCGGTCGGGAGCAGGGCGAGCAGGCCGAGGGCGATGAAGACGTGGGCGGCGATCAGGGCGGTGGCGTGGCCGATGCGTTCGACGAGCAGTGGCGTCAGCACGGCGGTGACGGTCAGGACGAGGGCGCCGGGGACGGTCAGCAGGGCGGCGCGGGTGATGGTCAGGTCCAGGATGGACTGGAGGTAGGTGGCGCCGAGGTAGGCGGTGGCCGACCAGGCGGCCAGGGGCAGGAAGCCGGTGAGAATGGCGAGGGCGAACAGGGGGCGGCGGAACAGGCGGAAGTCGAGCAGACCATGCCCGCGCTGATCCTGGGCCGTCGCGGTGACGTACTCGCCTGGAACCGCACCGGCCACGCCCTCTTCGCCGGACACCTGGATATCGACTCCCCCGCCGATCCCGAGCGCCGCCCCTCGATCCCGCGTCAGTTCTTCCTCGACCCGCACGCCCGCGACCTGCACCGCAACTGGTCCGAGCTCGCCCGCATCCACGTGGCCTACCTGCGTCTCACCGCTGGCCGCCATCCCCGCGACGCGCGCCTGGCCGAACTGATCGGCGAACTCGCCATGCGCAGTAGCGAATTCGCGACGCTGTGGGCGCAGGGCGAGGTGGCCGACTGCACCGCGGCGGACGTCGACTACCAGGTCTGGCTGCAACCCGACAGCCCCGACCACCGGCTCAAGGTCTACACCCCGCGCGACGCGAGCTCCGCCGACGCGCTGCGCCTGCTCGCCACCGGACTCGAACCCGACACTCGCAGTATGGAAGTGGCCGTCCGAACCGGCCGGGCATAAACCGCTCGCGCCGGTGGTTCCTGCAGTCGATCGGTTCCTACCCGAAGGAGATCCGCTGTGCCCGAAGAGAAGTTCGACCCGTGGGCGTTGCTCGCCGAGGCCCGCCTCGGCGTACTCGCGACTATCAAGAGGAGCGGGCTCCCCCAGTTGTCGCCGGTGACACCATATTTCGACCGTGCGGCCGGGGTGATCTACGTGTCGATGACCGAGGGCCGGGCGAAGACGGTGAACCTGCGGCGTGACCCGCGCGCGGCCCTGGAGGTGACCAGCGCCGACGGCTGGGGCTGGGCCACGGCCGAGGGCACGGCGACACTGATCGGACCGGGAACCGATCCGCACGGCCCCGAGGTCGAGGCGCTGGTGGACTACTACCGGGCCGCGGCGGGCGAACATCCGGACTGGGATGAGTACCGGTCGGTCATGGTGTCGGATCGGCGGGTGCTGCTGTCGCTGGCGGTGGAGCACGTCTACGGCGCCCGGATCCGCTGACCGGCCGAACTCGCTGATCGCCGGTAGCCTCGGAACCAGCCAGACACACCACGAGTCAGGGGAACCGATGGCACAGGAATCGTTGGCACGCCGAGGGCTGCGCGGATTCAACGCGGGAGTCGTCGCGTTGACCGAGGCACCGGTCATCGGAAAGCTGCTGGGCAAATCGTTCACCCAGGTCAGCTACGTCGGCCGCCGCTCCGGCCGCACCTTCACCACCCCGGTCAACTACCGCCGCTCCGGCGACGACTACCTCATCGGCGTCGCCATGCCGGACAAGAAGACCTGGTGGCGCAACTTCCTCGGCGAAGGCGCCCCCATCACCCTGCGCCTCGACGGCGTGGACCGCCCCGGCCACGCCATCACCCGCCGCAACGACCGCGGCCAGGTCTCCGTCCGCGTCCGCCTGGACCAGAACTGACCCGTCGCGTACGGACCCGCCGGTCCCGCGCACGGGCAGAACAGGTCCAGGACGGCACCGGCCTGGGGATGTTCGGGCGCGAGAGTCCGCTACGGAACGGCGGGCGGTTCTCAGGGGGTTGCGGCGGTGAGGAACTCGGTGACGTCCTCGGCGAAGCGGGGGTGTTTGATCGCGCCGAGGTGGTTGGTGTCGGGGTAGATCTCGAGCCGGGCGGACGGGATGCCGTCGGCGGTGTGGCGGAAGGTGTCGGTGGAGTAGTACTCGTCGTGGTCGCCGCCGATGATCAGGGTGGGGGCGGTGATGTCGGCGAGGCGGCCGTCGAGGTCGAAAGCGTCTTCGGCGTGGACGAAGGCGAGCGTGTCGGCGGGGTTCTTCGGGCGGACCAGAGGGTCGGCGAGCCAGCCGACGGCACCGACCAGGCGGGCTTTGAGCGGGGACTCGATGCCCTGGGTGAGCAGGTGCTGCAGGGAGCGCTTGCCCGCGGCGGCGGCGGTCGCGTACTTCATCTGCGACTGCCGGGCGGAGTCCTCGAGGTGGTAGCCCGAGGAGGCGACGACGAGCCGTCGCACGGCCCGCGGCTGGTCCGCGGCGAGTTGCAGTGCCAGGGAGCCGCCGGAGGAGATGCCGAGCACGTCCACCGGGCCGCCGAACTCGGCGAGCAGGGCCTCGGCGTGCTCGCGGGCGATATCGGCCATGGTGGTACCGGCCGCCATGCCGGGTGCCCGGTTGACCGCGTACACCCGGAACCGGCGGGCCAGCGGCGCCATGGTCTTGACCTCCGACTTACGCATCCAGCCCGTCGGATTGGCGTGATCGGGCATGAACCACCGCAGGAACACCAGCGGATTCCCCTGCCCGAACGCCAGGTACGGCATTCCGTGTTCGAGCACACCCTCGCTGACCTCGAACCCCTGCACCACAGCCACGCCGCCTCCGATCCGTCCGGACATCTGTGCCCGGAACGCTATCGGGCGCGGCGTGACTACGCGATGACTCCGGGGGTCAAGAACCGCTGCCGCCGCCCCCGCGCCCCAGTCCACCACGCTGGATGACGGTGCCGCTCTTGGTCTTGATCTCGACATTGCTCGGCTTGATGGTGGAACCACCTGTCGGCGCCTGACCCAGCTGGGCGTTGCCACCGTAGTAGTAGCGGTATTGCGGCCACGTCGTGGACGTCTTGCTGTACGACCCGCCCGAACCCGTACCGCTGCACTGGCTGTCGGCGACGACGGTGCGCGCCCCGTTGCGTTCCTCGCGCACGCACGAGGCCGTCACGGTCTCGGGCTTCGAAGGCCGGTCCAGCAGATAGGCACCACCGATGACCGCGGCGATGCCGACGATGGCGACGGCACCCATTACGGTGGCGCTGTTCGTCGAACCGGAGCGGGTGGGCGGCTTTCGCAGCTGTGCGCGGTAGGCCTCCTCGGACCGGCGCTGCGAGGGCAGCACGAACGGCTCCGGCGGCGGACGCGTGGGCCAGCGAGCTGGATCCGGCACGCGATACGGCGTGTGGGCCGGATCCCGACCCGAATTCTGTTCTCCCCCAGGCATCATGAGCATCACCCCCGCTACATCGCTACCCCCATGGTGCCATGTCCGGCCGGGGGACTCGAATGATTATCGCGGGGTGGGCTTGCGGAATCCTTGCGAGACAACAGGTCCCGGAAACGCCGAACGGCGCCGCTCCCGGAGGAGCGACGCCGTTGCGGTGTCAGTGATTACGAAATCACTTGACGATCTTGGTGACGCGACCGGCACCGACGGTGCGGCCACCCTCACGGATCGCGAAACGCAGGCCCTCGTCCATGGCGACCGGCTGGATCAGCTTGACGGACATCTCGGTGTTGTCACCGGGCATGACCATCTCGGTGCCCTCGGGCAAGGTCACAACGCCCGTCACGTCAGTCGTACGGAAGTAGAACTGCGGACGGTAGTTGTTGAAGAACGGGGTGTGGCGGCCGCCCTCGTCCTTCGACAGGATGTACGCCTGGCCCTCGAACTCGGTGTGCGGGGTGGTGGTGCCCGGCTTCACGACGACCTGGCCGCGCTCCACGTCCTCGCGCTTGATGCCACGAACCAGCAGACCGACGTTGTCGCCCGCCTGGCCCTGGTCGAGCAGCTTGCGGAACATCTCGATACCGGTGACCGTGGTCTTGGTCTTCTCCGGGCGGATGCCGACGATCTCGACTTCCTCGTTCACGTTGATGATGCCGCGCTCGACGCGACCGGTGACGACGGTGCCACGACCGGTGATCGTGAAGACGTCCTCGACCGGCATCAGGAAGGGGAGCTCGGTCTCACGGACCGGGTCCGGGATCGACTCGTCGACGGCGGACATCAGTTCGAGGACCGAGTCGGCCCACTTCTGGTCACCCTCGAGGGCCTTCAGGCCCGAGACGCGCACGACCGGCGCGTCCTCGTCGAACTCCTGCGAGGCCAGCAGCTCGCGGACCTCCATCTCGACGAGCTCGAGGATCTCCTCGTCGTCGACCATGTCCGACTTGTTCAGCGCGACCAGGATGTAGGGCACGCCGACCTGACGGGCGAGCAGCACGTGCTCACGGGTCTGCGGCATCGGGCCGTCGGTGGCGGCCACGACCAGGATCGCGCCGTCCATCTGGGCGGCACCGGTGATCATGTTCTTGATGTAGTCGGCGTGACCCGGGGCGTCGACGTGCGCGTAGTGACGCTTCTCGGTCTGGTACTCGACGTGGGAGATGTTGATCGTGATACCACGAGCCTTCTCCTCCGGCGCCTTGTCGATCTGGTCGAAAGCGAAGCTCTCGTTCAGGTCCGGGTACTTGTCGGCCAGCACCTTGGTGATAGCAGCCGTCAGCGTGGTCTTGCCATGGTCGACGTGACCGATGGTGCCGATGTTGACGTGGGGCTTCGTCCGCTCGAACTTCGCCTTCGCCACTGTGGTCCTCCTGGACTAGTTAGTGCGTGCTTTTTGCAGCAGTGCGGTTATTAAGGGGGGTCGTGCTGACGCCCGGTTGCCGCGGCCAAGCGTACTCGGCCGCGGCAAGCGAATTACTCGCCGGTCGCCTTGGCGATGATCTCCTTGGACACGTTGGCCGGAACCTCAGCGTAGGAGTCGAACACCATGGAGTAGTTCGCCCGGCCCTGGGTCTTCGACCGCAGGTCACCGATGTAGCCGAACATCTCCGAGAGCGGAACCAGCGCCTTGACGACACGGGCACCACTGCGTTCCTCCATGGCCTGGATCTGGCCACGGCGGGAGTTGAGGTCGCCGATCACATCGCCCATGTAGTCCTCGGGCGTGGTGACCTCGACCGCCATCAGCGGCTCGAGGATCACCGGACCGGCCTTACGGGCCGCTTCCTTGAGGGCCTGCGAGCCCGCGATCTTGAACGCCATTTCCGAGGAGTCGACGTCGTGGTACGCGCCGTCGAGCAGGATGACCTTCAGGTTCACCAGCGGGTAGCCGGCGAGCACGCCGTACTGCATGGCGTCCTGGGCACCCGCGTCGACCGACGGGATGTACTCACGGGGCACGCGACCGCCGGAGACCTTGTTCTCGAACTCGTAGGTCGCGCCGTCTTCGCCGACGAACGGCTCGACCGCGATGATGACCTTCGCGAACTGGCCGGAGCCACCCGTCTGCTTCTTGTGGGTGAACTCGAGCTTCTCGACGGTCTTGGTGATCGTCTCGCGGTAGGCCACCTGCGGCTTGCCGACGTTCGCCTCGACCTTGAACTCGCGCTTCATGCGGTCCACGAGGATGTCGAGGTGGAGCTCGCCCATGCCGCCGATGACGGTCTGGCCGGTCTCGGCGTCCAGCTTGACCGAGAACGTCGGGTCTTCGCGCGCCAGCTTCTGGATCGCGGTGCCGAGCTTCTCCTGGTCGGACTTGGTCTTGGGCTCGATGGAGACCTCGATGACCGGGTCCGGGAACGTCATCGACTCGAGGACGACCTGGTTCTGCGGGTCCGACAGGGTGTCACCGGTGGTGGTGTCCTTCAGACCGATCACGGCGTAGATGTGACCCGCCGAGGCCGAGGGAACCGGGTTCTCCTTGTTGGAGTGCATCTGGAACAGCTTGCCCAGACGCTCCTTCTTGCCCTTGGTCGAGTTGACGACCTGGGCACCGGAGTCGACCTTGCCCGAGTACACGCGGACGTAGGTGAGCTCACCGAAGAACGGGTGCACCGCGATCTTGAACGCCAGCGCCGAGAACGGCTCCTCGGCGCTCGGCTTGCGGGTGACGACCTCGTCTTCCTTGCCGGGCAGGTGGCCCTCGACCGACTCGACGTCCAGCGGGGACGGGAGGTAGTCGACGACGGCGTCGAGCATGGGCTGCACGCCCTTGTTCTTGAACGCCGAGCCACACAGCACCGGGTAGAGCTCGGAGCCGATGGTCATCTTGCGGATGGCGCCCTTGATCTCCTCGATCGAGAGCTCCTCACCACCGAAGAACTTCTCCAGCAGCGCCTCGTCCGACTCGGCGACGGTCTCGAGCAGCTCCTGGCGGTACTGCTCGGCCTTCTCCTGCAGGTCGGCCGGGATCTCCTTGACCTCGTACTTCTCGCCCAGCTTGGTCTCGCCGGTCCACACCTTGGCGTTCATCTCGACCAGGTCGACGATGCCCTCGAAGGTGTCCTCCGCGCCGATCGGCAGCTGGATGACCAGCGGCTTGGCACCGAGGCGGTCCTTGATGGTCTGCACGGTGAAGTAGAAGTCCGCGCCGAGCTTGTCCATCTTGTTGACGAAGCAGACACGCGGCACGTCGTACTTGTCGGCCTGACGCCACACCTGCTCGGACTGCGGCTCGACGCCCTCTTTACCGTCGAAGACGGCGACGGCGCCGTCGAGCACACGCAGCGAACGTTCCACCTCGACGGTGAAGTCCACGTGGCCCGGGGTGTCGATGATGTTGATCTGGTGCTGGTTCCAGAAACACGTCACCGCCGCGGAGGTGATCGTGATGCCGCGTTCCTGTTCCTGTTCCATCCAGTCGGTGGTCGACGCGCCGTCGTGCGTCTCACCGATCTTGTAGTTCACACCGGTGTAGAACAGGATGCGTTCGGTAGTGGTGGTCTTGCCCGCATCGATGTGGGCCATGATGCCGATGTTGCGGACCTTGTTCAGGTCGGTGAGCACGTCCTGTGCCACGGAAATCTTCCCCGCTCGTAGCTAGTTGGGATTCTCTGGTACGACCCTGGTTCGGGTCGTCACTATGTCAACGCCGGAAGTGGCACCGAAGTGCCACTCACGACTGTGAGCCTTCCGGCGCCGACACGAGCGACGGGCCGGGCGGCAATCACCAGCGGTAGTGCGCGAAGGCCCGGTTGGACTCGGCCATCTTGTGGGTGTCCTCGCGACGCTTCACCGAAGCGCCGAGGCCGTTGCTGGCGTCGAGGAGCTCGTTGGCGAGACGCTCGACCATGGTCTTCTCGCGACGGGCGCGGGAGTAGCTGACCAGCCAGCGCAGGGCCAGGGTGTTGGCGCGGCCCGGACGGACCTCGACCGGCACCTGGTAGGTGGCGCCACCGACACGGCGGGGCTTCACCTCGAGGGCGGGCTTGACGTTGTCCAGCGCGCGCTTGAGGGTGACGACCGGATCGGTGCCGGTCTTCTCGCGCGCCTGCTCCAGGGCACCGTAGACGATGCGCTCAGCGGTGGACTTCTTACCGTCCAGCAGGATCTTGTTGACCAGCTGAGTGACCAGCGGCGACCCGTAGACCGGGTCGTTGATCAGCGGACGCTTGGGTGCGGGGCCCTTGCGTGGCATATCAGCTCTTCTCCTTCTTGGCGCCGTAGCGGCTGCGGGCCTGCTTGCGGTTCTTCACACCCTGGGTGTCGAGCGAGCCACGGATGATCTTGTAGCGGACACCCGGGAGGTCCTTCACACGACCGCCACGGACGAGCACCATCGAGTGCTCCTGCAGGTTGTGGCCCTCGCCGGGGATGTACGCCGTGACCTCGACTGCGCTGGTCAGGCGAACACGCGCGACCTTACGCAGCGCGGAGTTCGGCTTCTTGGGGGTGGTGGTGTACACGCGAGTGCACACGCCACGACGCTGCGGGCTCCCCTTCAGGGCCGCGGTCTTGGTCTTGGAGACCTTGTCGCGACGACCCTTGCGGACCAGCTGGTTGATGGTTGGCATATACCGGCTTTCTGGCTCATCCCCGCCTGCGCAGGGACCCTTTGGTGTTGGTCGACGTTTAACCTGCACGTCCAGCCACGTTTCCTTTGACCCGCGGTCGGGCGTGTCGCGCGCAGGTCAGGGCCCCTTTTCAGGGCACGCTGGAACTTACCGGCCGCTCTCGCTGGCCTACGTTCACGCACGAACTTGCCCGTAGCAATCCGGGCACAGGGATCCACGATACCCGCGTGCCCGAATCCGGGTCAAAGTGGGGTGCGCCATCCGGGCTGCTACCGGGCCAGATCCAAGGTCAGCTCGACCAATTTCTGGGCCGCGGCGCAGGGGTCGGGATGCGCGGTGCCCGGGCGGTAGTTGATCCACCAGCCGATGACGCCGACATCGGCGGCCGGTGCGGTGACACCGCAGGAGTCGTTGTCGTTCGGTCTGCGGACCTGCAGGGCCCTGCGGCCCTGGACGGTGATGTCGCCGGTGAGGTAGCCCAGCTTGTCGTTGGTGGTCTTCTCGTTGTTGAGCGTGCCCATCTCGTACCAGTTCAGGGTGGCCATGGCCTCGCCGCCGGGTGCGTCGGAGATCGCCCACATGCAGACCGCGCCGCTGAAGGAACTGTTCACGAACACGGCGTCGCCGACGATCTGGCCGATTTTGTCCGTGGCCACCACTTCGCATTCGCGCATCAGCTTGTCGAAGTCGGTGTTGATCGTCTGGCCACCGCCGCCGCTGCCCACCGGCTGGGCGTTGCCCTCGATCTTGTCGCCGCAGCCGGTGAGGGTGACACCGACCAGCAGGGTGAGCGCCGCGAGCGCGCGGGCCCTCACCCCAGCCGTCCCACGGTGAGCTCGGCCAGGGCCCGGGCGCGGTCGCACGGGTTGCCCGCGGCGAAGATGCCGTTGTTGGTCGACCATTCGAAGAAGTCGTCATCGAGCTGGACCGCGAGATCGCAGATCGAGCCGTCCGGGTCGAGCGCCGCGAAGCCGGGCCGCCCGCCGACATCGATCGCCTCCGGCTCCCGCCCGAAGTTGGAGACCCAGGCCTTCTCCCGCTCGATCGGGCTGCCCCGGTAGGAGGCGAAGGTCACACTGGGACCGGCGATTCCGGAGCCCTGGTAGCTGCATCCGGTGGCGTTCTTGAACACCTGCGAGATGGTGCCGAGGCCGCCCAGGTCGCGCACCTCGTCGTCGGTGACGTGACCGCACTCGCCGACGAACGGGCCGAGCGAGGCCACCTTCGGTGGTGGTCGCATCGATCCGGTCGGCGCATCGGAGTCGCCCCCCGATCCGCACGACGTCAGCACGACAGCCAGGGCCATGCCGGTGATGATCGCCGAGGGGATCCGCATGCCATGAACTGTAGTGGCTGCGCGGCGGCACTCACAGATTGCCGCGGGCCTCCTGCTCGCGCTCGATGGCCTGGAACAGGGCCTTGAAATTGCCCTTGCCGAAGCCGAGTGAGCCGTGCCGCTCGATGAGTTCGAAGAAGACGGTGGGGCGGTCGGCCAGGGGCCGGGTGAAGATCTGGAGCAGGTAGCCGTCCTCGTCGCGGTCGACCAGGATGCCGCGGCGCTGGAGGTCCTCGACCGGCACGCGGACGTGGCCGATGCGGGCGCGCAGTTCCGGGTCCTCGTAGTAGGTGGCCGGGGTCGCCAGGAATTCCACGCCCTCGGCGCGCAGCGCGTCGACGGTGGCCAGGATGTCGGCGGTGGCCAGGGCGATGTGCTGTACGCCGGGACCGCGATAGAACTCGAGGTACTCGTCGATCTGGGATCGCTTGCGGCCCACCGCCGGTTCGTTGAGCGGGAACTTGACCCGGTGGTTGCCGTTGGCGACGACCTTGCTCATCAGCGCGGAGTACTCGGTGGCGATATCGTCACCGACGAACTCGGCCATGTTCGTGAATCCCATGACGCGGCGGTAGAAGTCGACCCAGGTGTCCATCATGCCCAGCTCCACATTGCCGACCACATGGTCGATGGCTTGGAAGAGCCGGTGCGCGCGCGGGGCGCGGGTGGAGGCGCGGCTGATGTAGCCGGGCAGGTACGGACCGGAGTAGCCGGAGCGGTCGATCAGGGTGTGCCGGGTCTCGCCGTAGGTGGCCAGCGCGGCCGAGCGGACGGTGCCGAACTCGTCGCTCTCGTCGTGCGGCTCGACCAGGACGGTCGCGCCGTGCGCGCGGGCCCAGTCGATACAGCGGTCGACATCGGGGACCTCGAGGGCGATGTCGACCACGCCGTCGCCGTGCCGGTCGTGATGGGCCACCAGCGGGCTGTCCGGGTCGACAGCGCCGGTGATGACGAACCGCGCTCCCCCGCTGCGCAGCACGAAGGCCTTGTGGTCGCGATTGCCGGTCTCCGGCCCGGAGTAGGCCTCCAGGCGCATACCGAAGGCGGACTGCAGGAAATGCGCGCTCTGGGTCGCGTTACCCACCACCCAGACCAGCGCGTCCCACCCGATCACCGGAAACGGATCGACACTGTCGTCGTGCTCGATCAGCCCGACGAGCTGCTGCTCAATGGTCATGACCAAGGAGAACTCGGCCGGGGCGATCTGGGCAACAACACCAGCTGGGTCTGGACATGCTGACACGAGAAGCCACCGGACCGGCCCCGATGGTGGACAATTTGAATAGCACCCGATCGCGCCCGGAGCACGGAGGTCCCGCGATGCGCACGCCCGCGAAACTCGACGAACTCGATCTCGCCATCCTCGACGCCATGCACGCCTACCAGAAGGCCGGAATCCTGGAGCTCTCCCGCCGGACCAAGGTCGCGCGGGCGACGGTGCAGGCGCGGATCAACCGGATGGAGGAATCCGGGGTGATCGCCTCCTACGATCCGCAGCTGGATGTCACCGCGGCCGGGTTCGATGTGCAGGCCTTCGTCACCTTGGAGATCGCCCAGGGCGCGCTGGACGCCGTCAGCGCCGAGCTCGCGGCCATTCCCGGCGTGCTGGAGGCTTACGCGACCACGGGCTCCGGGGACGTGCTGTGCCGGATCGGCGCCGACTCGCACGCGGGGTTGCAGGCGGTGCTGCTCAGTATCGACCGGACCGGGTCGGTGGTGCGCTCACACAGCGTGATCGTGTTGTCGACGGTGGTCGCCCGGCGGACGATGCCGCTGCTGCACACGCTGACGCCCACCGGCACGGCGAAGGCGCCCGCCTACCGCGAGCAGCGCTGACCGGTCGTCATCGGGCCGCCGACCTGAGCTCCAGGCTCCAGCATCTGCCGGATCCAGCTTCGCGTCCGGGTTCAGCGGCCGCCGCCTGCCCGAGATCTCGGGCGATCAGGGACGCAGGTCCGCACCGGGGGCGAGTATTTCGACGCGCCCGTCGGATTCCGGTTCGAGGAAGGCGAGCAGTGCGTTCGCCTCCGCGTCCACCTGTGCCGCTTCGGTTTTCGTCCAGGGACGAGTCGGGCTGATCCGCAGGCGCGCGACGCCGGATTTCGCGAAGACCTTGTACAGGCCCGCGACGAATCCGTCGACGAGTACCGGGGAGACCATGGTGCTGGTCGGCGGGGGCGACGCGGGCTCGGGGACCACGCGCGCGCGGCCCTGGTGGGAGAGCAGCGCGTTGTCGTACCAGCCGAGCAGGCGCACCGGCGCGGGCTGGTCCGGGTCGGCGAGTTCGAGGTCGGCGGCGTCGTAGAGGGTGCGGCCACGCTCGTCGGTGTAGGTGCGCACGCGATCGCCTAGTTCGGCCACGGCCTTCTTCATGGCGGGTAATCGCGACCAGGTCTGCATGTCCATGGTGGTGGCCGGGCCGAAGGCGCGCAGGTAGCGCAGGATCAGCTCGGCGACCGGGTAGTCCGGGTCCAGTGGGGCGCCGAGCCAGGGCTGCACCCGCGACCAGACCGGTCTGCTGTTGTCGCGCCAGCGGCCGCGCGGCGGGGTCTGCAGGACGGGCAGCTGGTACAGCCAGGTCTGCACGACCACGCCGGGGTCGCGGTCGGGATAGCGGCGGGCGGCCTCGGCGCGCAGGTCGGCCGCGGACATCGGCTCGTCGCCGAGAACCTGCTCGCCGTGCGCGCGCACCTCGTCGAAATCCAGGCCGACCATGGCGCCGTAGTTGAAACCCTTGCGCTGCGGGACCTTCTCCAGTTCCGGCTGGATGTGCGGGGCGATGCGCAGCGCGTCGGGCGGGGTGACGAGGTGGATCGTGCCGCGCATCAACGTGATCCGCACCAGCGAGCGGTCCGCCAGGCCGGTGGACACCGTCGCCGGGTCGAAATCGGTGACGCGGCTCCACAATCCGATGAACGGCGGCGGGACGTCCTGGGCCTGCAACCCGATCAGGTGCTCGCACATCCGCCCGGGGCTCAGGGTGGAGCGCTCCAGCAGGTGCTGGCGGGCGAGCAGGGTGCGATTAAGCACCCGATTCGACAGCGGCATGCGACTCCCCTTCGACGACCTGGCGACGTACGGGAGGCTACCGCCGAGCACCGACAGGTACCGGGTGCTCGACGCCGCCGAGCACCCGGCCACGGCTCAGCGCAGCTGGACGACCACCTTGCCGGTGGCGGTCCGCTCATCCAGTGCCGCAACGGCTTCGGCCGTCTTCGCCAGCGGGTACAGCACCGGCTCGGGCGCGGCGATGGCGCCGGAGGCGAGCAGCGGTTCCACCTCGGCCCACTGTTCGGCCAGGTAGGTGGGGTGGCTCATCACCCATTCGCCCCAGGCCGCGCCGACGACCTCGACGTTCTTGAGCAGCAGCCGGTTCACCTTCACCGTCGGGATCTCGCCCGCGGTGAACCCGACCACCAGCAGCCTGCCGCCACCGGCCAGCGAGCGGACGCTGTCGGTGAAGCGGTCACCACCCACCGGGTCCAGCACGATGTCGACCCCGCGCCCGTCGGTGAGCTCCTTGACCGCGGCCAGCCAGCCCTCGGTGAGCACCACATCGGTGGCGCCGTTGGCCTTGGCGACCTGGGCCTTGGACTCGGTGCTCACCACCGCGATCACCCGGCCCGCGCCCAGCGCCTTGGCCATGCGCAGGGTGGAGGTGCCGATCCCGCCCGCCGCGCCGTGCACCAGCACGGTCTCGCCGGGGGCCAGCCTGCCGCGCTTGGTCAGGCAGAAGTGCACGGTGAGATCGTTGAACAGAATGCCCGCACCGGCCTCGAGCGAGACATTGTCCGGCAGCTTGAACACGGCGTTGCCGGGGGCGACGGCCACCTCGGCGACGGCATTGCCGAGCATGGTCAGCGCCGCGACCCGGTCACCGGCGACCAGCCCGGACTCCGCGGGCGCCGCGCGCACCACCCCGGCCACCTCGCCGCCGACGACGAAGGGCAGGCCCGGCTTCATCTGGTAGAGGCCGCGGGTCATCAGCACATCGGGGAAGGCGATGCCCGCCGCGTGCACGTCGATCAGGACGCCGCCGGGGTAGGCGACGGGTTCGGGCAGGTCGACGATCTCGATCGCCGACGGTCCGTCCAACCGGCCTACCTGTGCTGCACGCATAGCGAAACCTCTCTGTTGACTTGCTCTGGCCGAACCTATCCCGGCCACGGCTCAGCGATGGGCGAATTCCAGCATCGTCTCGCTGACCAGCTCGTCGCCGTCCCGGGTGATGGTCAGCCCGGACGGCGTCAGGTGGTACTGGGTGTTGTCGACCGGGTTGACGGCGGTGAAGCCGCCACCGCCGGTGGGCAGCGGGTCGTCGAGTTCGAGGCCGAGACCGTCGCTGGCCCTGGCGCCCTTGTAGTAGTACCGGTTGTCGCCGGTGTGGCAGATGACGACCCGCGACCCGCTGGTACGGGCGATCGTCATGGCGGCGTCGTTGTCGTTGCAGCGCGGCCCGCCGGTGCGGAAACCCTGCCCGTCGGCACCGGACACGCTGGACTGCAGCGGCGGCACGGTGGTGACCACCGGGGTCGGCGACGGCGGGGTGTGCTCGCCGGTCGGCACGTCCTGGGTATCGCTGCCCTCGACCGGCGACTGCACCACCGACGGGGGCACGGGCGGCGGTTCGGCGATGGTTCCGGTGTCGTCGCCGGTGCCGAGCAGTACCCACACGACCGCGCCCACCACGGCGATCACGATCAGCGCGCCCAGCGCCCCGGCCAGGACCGGGGTCGAGGAATTGCGTCGCGGGGGCAGCGGCAAGGGCGCGGAGGGGTGGGTGTGGCCGCCGACGCGGGTGGGTTGCGGGCCGCTTGTGCGGTAGCCGGGCGGTGGGGTCCACTGGCCGCGCGGGGCGGCCGGGTCGACGACGACCTGCGGGCCCGAGACGGTGGGCGGCGGCGGGCCGGGATCGACCGGGCGCGGCGCGGTCACCGGGGCGGCGGTGACGGCCGCGATCTGCGGGCCCGGTGCCGTACTCGGCGCCGCCCGCTCGGCCTGCACCAGCGCCGCACGAGCCGCCCTGGCCAGATCGCCGGTGGCGGCGTATCGCTGCCGCGGTCGCTTGGCCATGCCGCGCTCGATCACCGCGTCGAAGAACGACAGCGCCGGATCGACCGCGCTGGGCCGCGGCGGGGGCGCCATCTGATGCGAGCCGATCGCGCCCGCGAGGCTGTTCACCGGGTACGGCACCCGGCCGACCAGGCATTCGTAGAGCACGCAGGTGAGCGCGTAGGTGTCCACCGCGGCGGTCAGCGGGGCGTCCTCGAAGCGTTCCGGGGCCATGTAGGCCATCGAGCCGACCGCGCTGCCGGTGCTGGTGAGCTGCGGGTCGGAGTCGGCGTGCGCGATGCCGAAATCCACCAGGTAGGCGAACATGCTGCTGGTGAGCAGGATGTTCGCCGGTTTCACGTCGCGGTGGATCAGGGCGATCTCGTGCGCGGCGTCGAGCGCGGCCGCGATCTGCTCCACCACCTGCACCGACTCGCCGGGGGTCAGTCTGCCGTGGCGCTGCAGCCGATCCTTGAGGTCGGTACCCTTGACCAGGCGCATGTCGATGTAGAGGACGCCACCGACCTCACCCCAGTCGTGCACCGGGATGACATGCGGTTCCTGCACACTGGCCATGGCGTGCGATTCGCGCCGGAAGCGCTGCACATAGACCGGATCCCCGGCCAGCTCGCGATTGAGCACCTTGACGGCGACAGTCCGGTTCTTGGAGGTGTCGTAGGCCTCGTAGACCTCCCCCATACCGCCGACTCCGAGGAGCCTGCGCATTTCATAGCGCCCGAACATCGAGCCCGCCATCGCCCCGCCGGCCATTCCAGCAGGCTACCCGGCGGCGGTTCGCTCTGTCATGTACGACAACCCCACCGCGGCCCGGCTGTGACCGCGACCTGGTACCGCTTGGCCCGGCTCCGCGTGAGGGTGTGATCTGCGCCCCGTAAAGTCGTATGCAGAACTACGCAAGAAGTCGCGGCGCACCCGCTGGGCCGTGCAAGGAGTACACGTGTCACTCGATCGGCCACTGGCCCCGCTTCCCCAGGAGGGCATGGGTTTCGCCGCGGCGTGGCCCGTCCGGCTCGGCGATGTGGATCCCTATCAGCGGCTGCGCTTCGATGCCGTGGCGCGCTACCTGTCCGATATCGCCTGGGACGAACTGCACCGCACCGAACTGCACCACACCGACCCCACCTGGATCGTGCGCCGCACCGTGATCGATGTGGTCCGCCCGATCGTCTGGCCCGACCAGGTACGGCTGACCCGCTGGTGCTCGAGCATGTCGACCCGGTGGACGAACATGCGCACCCGGATCACCAGCGAGGGCGGCGGGCTGATCGAGACCGAGGGCTTCTGGATCAACCTCAGCGAATCGAGCAATCTGCCCTCGCGGATCAGCGACGAGGGCCTGGCCTACCTGGCGCGCTCCACCGACGAGCACCGGCTGCGCTGGCGCCCCTACCTCACCGATCCGGCCCCGCGCGAATCCGACACCGACCTGCCGTTCCCGATCCGCGCGACCGATATCGACCAGTACAACCACGTCAACAACGCCTGCTACTGGCAGGCGGTGGAGCAGTATCTGGTCGACTACCCGAAGCTGGTCGCCGGGCCGCACCGCGCGGTCATCGAGTACGTGGCGCCGGTGCTGGCGCGCGAGCACATCACCGTGCGCGCCCGCTACGAACCCGGCGACGCGGGCGGACGGCTGACGCTGCGGTTGTGGTTCGTGGTCGGCGGCATCACCACCACCGTCGTAAGGGTCATGCCGCTGCCGTGACATGGCGGCTGGCGCCGCGGGTTCTCGGCCTGTTCCCTTGATCTTCCCTCCCGCCGGGCACTCCTTCGTCGCACCCTCTGGTCAGTCCAGATCAAGGCGGCCGAGAACCGCTGCGGCGGCTAGCCCTTGGCGGCCTTCAGCAGGTCCGCTCGGGTGGTGAACTTGACCCGCGGCCTGCCCGCCGCCTTGCCCGCCGACTTCTCGGCCTGGTCGATGGTCTTCCAGCCCTTGCGGTCGACCAGCTCGGGCTGGCGCTGGGCGAGCAGGGCCTGCAGCGCGGCCCGGTCCCCGCTCGGCGCGGTGAGCTTGCCCGCGATGAAATCGCTGATCAGCGCCTCCACCGTCTCCTCGGCATCGAGCCGGTTGGAGCCGATCACGCCGCGCGGCCCGCGCTTGATCCAGCCCGAGACGTACACGCCCGCAACCGGTTCGGTCGCCTCGATGACCCGGCCGTGCTCGCTGGGCACGGTGCCGCGGCGCTCGTCGAAGGGCAGCCCGGCGATCGGCACACCGCGGTAGCCGATGGCGCGCAGCACCAGACCGGTGTCGAGGGTCTCGGTGCGATCGGTGGCGGTGGCCACCAGCTGCCCGTTGTCCTCGGTCAGTTCGTTGTGCGCGAACTCCAGCGCGGTGGCGTGCGCGTCGCCGTGCACCGCGGTGGGGGTGGCCAGGTACCGGAAGACGATGCGCTTGTGCGCCGGGTCCGGGGTGAGCTGCGAGTATTCCTGGGCGAGCTGGTATTTCAGGCGCAGCGACGGCTCGATGTTCGGGTCGTCGAGCAGGGCCTGGCTGTGCGGGTCGAGCGCGAGCTCGGCCGGGTCGACGATGACGTCGACGCCCTTCATGTGCGTCAGCGCCAGGAACTCCGGCGAGCTGTAGGCCGCCTGCAGCGGGCCGCGCCTGCCCAGGATGACCACCTCGCGGATCTCGCTGCGGCGCAGCGCGTCCAGCGCGTGGTCGGCGATATCGGTCTTGGCCAGCTCGTCCGGGTCGGCGGTGAGCACGCGGGCCACGTCCAGGGCGACATTGCCGTTGCCGACGATCACCGCGCGCTCGCCGGACAGGTCGAACTCGCGCTCGGCGAAATCGGGGTGGCCGTTGTACCAGGCCACGAACTCCGTCGCCGAGTGACTGCCGGGCAGGTCCTCGCCGGGCACGCCGAGGCGCCGGTCGCTGGAGGCGCCGACGGCGTAGATCACCGCGTGATGGTGGGCCAGCAGCTCCTGGTGGTCGATGTGCTGACCGACCTCGACATTGAGGTAGTACTGCAGGGTGTCGCGGCGGAAGGCGGAGTCGAACATGTTCGCCACGCCCTTGGTGCCGGAGTGGTCGGGCGCGACGCCTGCTCGGATCAGGCCCCACGGCGTCGGCAGCCGGTCGAACATCTCGACCTCGACATCGCTGCGGCGCAGCAGTTCGTCGGCGGCGTAGCAGGCCGCCGGGCCCGCGCCGACGATGGCCACGCGCAGGGTGCCCAGGTCCTTGGGTGGGCGCACCGGGGTGCTCAGCGGGTCGAAATTCGACTCCAGCGGGTGGCGCTGGAAGTAGGCGGCGTTGATCTCGCGGTACCTGGCCAGCGAGGCGAGCAGGTCGTCCTCGGAGAAGATGGCGTCCACCGGGCAGGCGTCGACACAGGCTCCGCAGTCGATACAGGTGTCGGGGTCGATGTGCAGCATCTCCGCGGTCGCGAACTCCGGCTGATCGGGAGTCGGGCGAATGCAGTCGACCGGGCACTCGGTGACGCAGCTGGCGTCGTTGCAACAACGCTGCGTGATGACGTAGGCCATGGGTGCAGATCCTCGAAATATGTGGTCGGTGGCTCGAGACGCCGTCGCAGGACGTCCGCGGCGGGGTATGCCACGGGCGCGTCTACGGTGACGTAGCTTTCAGTGTGCCTCGAGTGTGACACCGACCTCACCCGCGGTCCGGATTACGGTGGTCGGATGGCGGTGACTCTGATCCTGATGCGACACGGCAAATCGGCCTATCCCGACGGCGTCGGTGATCACGACCGGCCACTGGCCCCGCGCGGACAGCGCGAGGCGGCGCTCGCGGGCGACTGGCTGCGCGCCACCCAGCCGCCGATCGACGCGGTGCGCTGCTCGACCGCCACCCGCACCCGCCAGACCCTCGCGGCCACCGGGATCGCCGCGCCGGTGGAGTACACCGACGACATCTACGAGGCGAACCCGCACACCCTGATCGAGCTCGTGCAGCTCACCGACGACGCCGTGTCCACCCTGCTCGTCGTCGGTCACGTACCCGGAATCCCCTGGACCGCCTGGGAGCTGGCGTACAACCGGGACTCCGATCAGGCCACCGAACTCAGCCGCAAGTTCCCCACCTCGGCGCTGGCCGTGCTCGAATTCGACCGGCCGTGGGCACAGGTCGACCCGGGTTCGGGTGAACTCACGTTCTTCCACGTCCCCCGCTGAGCCGCTACTTCAGCAGCTTGCCGCCAACCACGACGCCGACGCCGAGCAGGATCAGCAGGACGAAGGCGACGAAGCCGTTCGTCAGCCACCAGACCACGCCGAGTACCAGCACCACCGGCGCCACCGCGATGGCGGTGATCACCGGGCTCTCCTTGACCGTCTCCCACGCCGAGCGGGCCCGGATCCGGTCGATGTCCTTAGCCATGTGATCCACACTACGTTCGTGTCGGTGGTCGGTGCCATGCTGATCACATGGATTGGAAAATCGAACTCGTTGCCATCCCGGTCACCGATGTCGATCGGGCCAAAGACTTCTACACCAGCATCGGCTTCAACGCCGATCACGACCACACCCCGAGCCCGGACATCCGGTTCGTCCAGCTCACCCCACCCGGCTCCGGCTGCTCGATCTGCATCGGCCGCGGGTTGACCGAGGCCGCGCCGGGCAGCGTCGAGGGCATGCAGATCGTCGTGGCCAGCGCCGACAAGGCCTACGAGCAGCTCGTGGCCGCCGGGGTCGCGGCCACTCCGGTCCAGGACATGCCCTGGGGCCGGTTCACCTTCTTCGCCGACCCCGACGGCAACAAGTGGGCCGTACAGGAGCTGCTCAACTACACCTGAACCCACGCGTCCCACGGAACTAGGCTGGCACGATGGACCCGGACACCACCGCCCGCGCCGACGGGCAGCTCGACCGCCCGCGCTATTCGATCGGGGAGGTGGCCGAACGCTCGGGACTCAGCCGCGACACGCTGCGCTGGTACGAGAAGATCGGCCTGATGGGCTACATCGGCCGCGACCGCACCGGTAACCGCCGCTTCAGCGATCGTGATCTGGAGTGGCTGGCGCTGATCACCCGGTTGCGGCTGACCGGCATGCCGGTGGCCGACATGCTCCGCTACGCCGAACTGGTGCGCGCCGGGGAGCAGACCTTCCCGCAGCGGCTGGCGATGTTCCGGCAGACCAGGTCCGACGTGCTCGACAAGATCGCCGAACTCCAGCAGACCGTGGCCGTCCTCGACTACAAGATCGCCCGCTACGAGGGCCGATCCGATATCGACCGGCCTGCCACGCTCAGCGCGTACACGAGCGAGGAGTGCGACGCCTGAGTGTCTTCGCCGCCGCGCGGCGCTAGCATCGCGAGGGTGACCCAGGGCCATGAGCGCGTATGGATCGATAAGAAGCACCCGGCGATCTTCAAGGCCATGAGCGCGACGGCGGCCGAGATCCGCGCCGCCGCCGCGGCCGCGGGGATCGATCGCAGACTGGTCGAGCTGATCAATCTGCGCGTCTCGCAGCTCAACGGCTGCCCGTACTGCCTCGACGTGCACGAACACGCCGGGCTCGGGGCGGGGTTGACGGCCCAGGAGATCGCGGTACTGCCCGCCTGGCGCCGGGGCGGCACCTATTCGGCCGCCGACCGGGCCGCGCTGGGCCTGGCCGAGGCGGTCACGACGCTGCCCGACGAGGAGCGCACCGATCGGGAATACGCGATCGCGCGCGAGCATTGGTCCGAAGAACAGATCTCGGTGATCATCTGGATCGCCGTCGCGATCGGTGCGTTCAACCGCGTATCGATCCTCAGCGCGCACCCCGTTCCGGTGCGGAAGGAGCGTAAGACCATGAGCGAGGCCAAGACCGAAGGTGACCGCCGCGTCGTCCGCAACGAGGAGAAGAACCGGTACGACGTGTTCCTCGACGGCGAACTCGCCGGGTTCACCGAGTACGTCGAGCGCGGCAACGACACCGACTTCGTACACACCGAGATCGACGGCGCCTACGCGGGCAAGGGCCTGGGCGGGGTGCTGGCGCGGCTGGCCATCGAGGACGTGATCGCGCGCGGGCGCACCATCACCGCGCACTGCCCGTTCATCCGCGGCTACCTGGACAAGCATCCCGAGTACGACGCGCACGTGGTGGGCAAGGGCATCCCGAAATGAGCGATCTGGAGGCCGATCCCACCGAGGCGCTGTGTGAACCCTCGCCGAGCCCGGGACCGATCTCCGAGCTCTATCCGGCCAGGGAGGTCCCGCTCGGTGGCGTGCGTGGGGTGTATGTGGAACGCACCCTGCCGCAACGGGATCTGCCGACCGTCGGCGCCTGGTGCTTCCTGGACCGGTTCGGCTCCCCGACCGTCACCACCACCGGCGCCTCCCCCGATATCCTGCCGCACCCGCACATCGGCCTGCAGACGGTGACCTGGCCGTTCGACGGCCGGATCCGGCACCGCGATTCGGTGGGCTCGGACGTGGAGATCGAACCCGGCCAGCTCAACCTGATGACCTCCGGACGCGGCATCGCGCACTCGGAATTCGGGGTGCCCGGCGCCGCGGCGGGCAACGGCCTGCAGCTGTGGATCGCCCTGCCCGAGGACGCGCGCCACGGCGAACCGCACTTCGAGCAGCACCGCGCCCTGCCGGTGTACGAGGAACCGGGCCTGCGGGCCACGGTGCTGATCGGCGCGCTCGGCGGGGTGGTCTCGCCCGCGCGGGCCTACACCCCGATCCTCGGCGCCGACATCGTGCTCGACGCGGGCGCGCGGGTGCGGCTGCCGCTCGAGCGGGCCTTCGAACACGCGGTGCTGGTGGTCAGCGGCACCGTCGAGGTCGACGGGACCGAGCTCACCGCGGGACCGCTGCTGTACCTGGGCACCGATCGCGCCGAGCTCTCGCTCACCAGCACCGAGGGCGCGCACTTCGCACTGCTCGGCGGCGAGCCCTTCACCGAGGAACTGGTGATGTGGTGGAACTTCGTTGCCCGCACCCACGAGGAGATCATCGCCGCGCGCGAGGCCTGGGAAACCCGCGATACCAGCCGCTTTCCCACCGTGCTCGGCCACGATCCGGACGAGCGGATTCCGGCGCCACCCTTACCGCCGCTGCGGTTGAAGCCGCGCAAGCGCGCCACCGGCTGCACCCACGGCTGATCCGGCCCTCAGCCCTGAGCGAGCAGGGCGTCGAGGGCGCGGTAGCTGTCGTTGAGGCCGGTCTCCATGCCCGAGTCGAGCATGCCCGCGCACTCCTCGGCGGTGTGGAAGACGCTGTCGGTGACCACCTTGGTGCGCCCGTTGCCCAGATCGACGAAGGTGGTCGAGTCGATGGAGATGTGGGCGGGCATGCCGTCCCATTCGAAGGACTGCACGATGCGCTCTTTCGGGGTGATCTCACGGAAGCGGCCCTCGAAGCCGTAGCCCTGGTCGCCCTCGTATTCGACGAACCGCCAGTGCCCGCCCTTGCGGAACTCCCAGCGCTCGACATCGAGCTCGTGGCCGCGGCCCCACCAGCGCGAGAGCTGTTCGATGCGGCTGTAGGCGGCCCAGACCCGGTCCAGCGGGGCGTCGAATTCGCGTTCGATGTGCAGTTCGCGGTCCGAGGTGGAGGTGATGACCGCGTCCTTGGTGTCGGTACTCATTGCTCTGGCTCCGTTCGTCGCAGGAATTCATCGAGACGGTCCATCCGGGCTTCGAGCATCTGCCGATAACCCTGCATCCAGGCCACCTCCCGATCGAAGACGTGCTCGCCGATGCGGCAGTACCGCACCCGCCCACGCTTCTCGGTGACCACCATGCCCGCCGCTTCCAGCAGGCCGATGTGCTTCTTGATGCCGGTCAACGTCATCTCGAAGCGCTCGGCCAATTCGCTGATACTGGCGGGCCCGCGCCCGAGCTGCTCGAGGATGCCCCGCCGGGTGGGGTCCGCGAGCGCCCCGAACGAGGCATCGCGGCGAGGCGCGCGCGTCAAGACCGGGATCGCCGAAACCCTGGACGTCCGGCCGGATTTACTACTACGCTTTGTCGTAGACCATTCGGCGATCTTGGGGGATCACATGGACCAGACCACCTGCTGCGTCGTGGGCGGCGGACCCGCGGGCATGATGACGGGCCTGCTGCTGGCCAGGGCGGGCGTGCGGGTGACGGTGCTCGAGAAGCACGCGGACTTCCTGCGCGACTTCCGCGGCGACACCGTCCACCCGTCGACGGTACGGCTGCTCGACGAACTCGGCCTCGGCGAGGAGTTCGCCCGGCTCCCGCAATCCGCGCTCACCAAGATGCACATGTACGCCGGTGACCGGATGGTCGTGGCCGCCGACCTCACCCGGATTCCCGGCCGCTACCGGCACATCGCGATGGTGCCGCAGTGGGACTTCCTCGATCTGCTGGCCCGCGCCGCGGCCACCGAACCCACCTTCACCCTGCACATGCGCTCGGCCGTCACCGGGCTCGTGCACGAGTCCGGCGCGGTCGCGGGGGTGCGCTACCGGGATGCCGAGGGCGCCGAGCGGACCCTGCGCGCCGATCTCGTGATCGCCTGCGACGGACGCGATTCCGTGGCGCGCGAGGCCGCCGGGCTGCGTCAGCAGCGCGAGGACGTCCCGATGGACATGTGGTTCTTCCGCATCCCCAAAGCCGCCGACGACCATGCCGGTGGCGCCGTGCAGGCCCGCTTCACCAGCGGCAACTCCGCGGTCGCCATCGATCGGGGCGACTACTACCAGACCGGTTACATCATCGGGAAGGGCAGCGACGCGGCGATGCGGGCCGCGCACGAGGTGGGCTGGCTGCGCGAGCGTCTCGGTGAGTTGTTCGGCTGGCCGGAGACCGCGACCGCGGCGATCCGCTCCTGGGACGACGTCAAGCTGCTCGAGGTCAGCGTCGGCATGCTCGAGCAGTGGGCCGTACCTGGTCTGCTGTGTATCGGCGATGCCGCGCATACGATGTCGCCGGTGGGCGGAGTCGGGGTGAACCTCGCGATCCAGGATGCCGTGGCGGCCGCCCGGACCCTCGCGGCGCCGCTGCTGGACCACCGGGTCTGCCTCGCCGACCTGAAGAAGGTGCAGCGCCGCCGGATGCTGCCCGCGAGCTTCACCCAGCGCTCCCAGCGCGGCGAGCACGACCTGCTCATCGCGCCCGCGCTGCGCGGAAACCTGCACACCGCGCCGCTGCCGCTGCGCGTCGTCGACGCCGTGCCACCGCTGGCCGGGCTCGCCGCGTACCTCGGCGGCATCGGGCTGCGCCCCGAACACGCGCCGGATTTCGCCCGCCGCCCCAGCGGCACGACACCCCGGCCCAGCACGGCGCGCTGACCGGGAGTCGCACCCGCCGCCACGACTTCCCGAAACCCCCGCGCAACGGCTAGGTTTGCCGCAACGACCGGGACGATCCTGTCCCGGCTGACGCGTGGGAGGCTTTGCGGGATGAGGATCGGCACCGTGTTCGGGGCAGTGCTGCTGGCGGCGGGGGTCACACTGTCGGCGACCGGAATCGGCGCGGCCGATCCCACCCAGCCCGGCATCACGCCCCTGCCCGCGCAGACCACCGCACCCGCCCCGGCGGGCACCCAGCCCGGCATCACGCCCGCGCCCGAGGGCACCCAGCCGGGGATCACCCTGCGCGGTGCCGACAAGGACGTGGACTACCAGGTGGGCGTGTCCGAGGACCGGCGCGCGGTGGTGACCACGCTGGACGCGGGCCGGTTCGACCTGGCGCACGACGGCAAGGTCGTCACGATCACCGATGCCGCGGGCACGGTGCTCGCGGCGCTGCCGATGGCCGTGCGGCTCGGCGCGCACACCACCACGCTGACCCCGGCGATCGACGCCACCGGCACCGAGCTCACGCTCACCCCGATCGGCGAATCCGACACTCCCGTACGGGATATCAGCGCGCAGGAGCGGTTCTTCGCCGAGACCCAGCGGCTGCAGCCGGAGATCATCCAGGGCGCGGCGATCGGCGCGGCCATCGGCTTCGTGCTCGGTTTCCCGCTCGGGCTGTTCGTGCTGGACTTCATCACGGTGCCGGTGGCAACCGTCGCGGGCGCGGCGATCGGCGCGATGGCCGGGTACGCGATGGCCGGTGGGCAGCCCGCCGTGGACACCGCGATCGCCTACGTCACGGGGGCGCCCTGAGCCCTGTCGCGACGGCCGACCAGCCCCGTACCGTGGACAGCACGCGGACTCCGCACCGGCGCCGGAGACGCACGTTCGTGAGTGGGTGGTGAGAGACGTGTTCGACCCGCTGGCCGATATCGACCGGGCCCTGGCCGAGCAGGCCGGCTGGACCTGGTTCGACGACCACCTGCTCTACACCTGCGGGATCGTCGAGCTGCTCGCGAGCGGACGGGGCGCGCGGATCCCGTCCGCCCCGACCCGGGTGCGGCTCGACCCCGGCGAGATCTGCTTCGCCGACGGCGGCGCCCAGTGCTACACCTGGCGCGGTCTCGGTGACGGCCGCTGGACCCGCGGCCGGACCAGCGCCGACGGGCGCACCCCGCTGGGCGCGGTGGCCCACCTGGGCAACGCGGTACGCAACGAGACCCGCAGGCTGCGCGCCGAGGCCGCCGGGCAACCACGCTGGGTGACCGAACGGCCGGGCACGGCGATGATCTCCGACCGGCGCATCCACCTGGCCAATCCGGACCGCGCGTTCTCCCTGCACTGGTCCGCGCTGGAGAGTGCCGACCTGACCGCGCCCGACCTGGTCGGCTGCCGCTTCCCGGACCGCGCCGGGACGATGCAGCAGCTCCAGATCCGCAGTGCGTGGGCGCCGCTGATCTTCGTCACCGCCGCGCTGCGGCATTTTCCGCAGCATCCACTGCTGCGCAGCGGGGCGTGGCTGCCCGCCGGGTTCGAGGACAAGTGTCATCTGGCGGGCAAGAAGTGCCCGAAGGTGCGCGCGCTCTAGCGTCATCGGCCATGGCGACTTCGACCCATCACAGCGCCGCCCTGGTGCGGACCGGGCTGGTGTTCGCGCTGGCATCGGCCACCTCCTTCGGCCTGTCCGGTCCGCTCGCGCGCGGGCTGATGAACGCGGGCTGGAGCGCGGCGGCCGTGGTGGCCGTGCGGGTGCTGCTGGCCGGGGTCGTCCTGCTGCCGCTGGCGCTCCCGCAGCTCCGCGGCGACTGGATGCTGTTGCGCGCCAACGCCAAGCTGATCGTCGCGTACGGGCTGGTCGCCGTGGCCGGAACACAACTGGCCTATTTCAACGCCGTCGCGCACATGACCGTCGGCGCGGCGCTGCTGATCGAATACACCGCGCCCATCGCGGTGGTCGGCTGGTTGTGGGCGCGGCACCGCCAGCGTCCCGGTGCCGCGACCGTTGGCGGCGCGGCGCTGGGGATCCTCGGTTTGCTGCTGGTGCTCGATGTGGTCTCGGGACTGTCGGTGGACCCGGTCGGGATCATCTGGGCGCTGGCCGCGATGTTCGGCGCCGCCGCGTATTTCGTGCTCTCCGCCCACGGCACCGACCTGCCCGGCACGGTGCTCGCCGCGGGCGGCCTGCTGATCGGCGGCGTGATCCTGCTGCTGGCGGGCGCCGTCGGGATCGTGCCGCTGCGCGCCACCACCACCGAGGTGGTCTTCGCGGATTTCACCACGCCGTGGTGGATTCCGGTGGCACTCATCGGCATCGTCACCGCCGCCGTCGCCTACGTCACCGGGATCGCCGCCACCCGCCGCCTCGGTTCCCGCCTGGCCTCCTTCGTCGCCCTCACCGAGGTCCTGGCCGCCCTCGCCTTCGCCTGGGCGCTACTCGGCGAGGCACCGCGCCCAATCCAATTGCTCGGCGGCACAATGATTCTGCTGGGCGTCGTCATCGTCCGCCTCGGCGAGCCCACCCCCGTCCCGGTCGGCGACCCAGAGGCCCAGACCGCCGCCGACGACGCCGCGGCGAAACCCGGCTGACGCGCGATAGCCGAACGGTGGCCGGAGACCGAGACAGCCCGCGGCCGTGGGTATATCGTCGGATCCGACAGCCGCGCCGGGTCCGCGCTCCGCGCTGGCTGCCCACACACTCCTCCGGCCGCCCGGTGGTGTCCGACGGCGAAAACTGTTGCGCCGGAGGAACTATCAAGGGGTCTAGATGTCTTATCTCACACCGGCGGACTTCGTCGGGAAGATGGTCGACGCGGGCGAAGCCAAGGCGTTCATGTCCACCCGCGATACGGTGATCCGGGCCTATATGGCCGGCGCGATCCTGGCCCTGTCGGCCGCGTTCGCGGTGACGATCACGGTGAACACCGGCGAACCGCTACTCGGAGCGGTGCTGTTCCCGGTCGGGTTCTGCATGCTGTACCTGCTCGGATTCGACTTGCTCACTGGGGTTTTCACGCTCGTGCCGCTGGCGCTGATCGACAAGCGCCGCGGTGTCACCGTGCGCGCGGTGCTGCGCAACTGGGGCTGGGTGTTCCTGGGCAATTTCGCCGGCGCGTTCACCGTGGCGGTGATGATGGCGATAATCCTGACCATGGGCTTCTCCGTCGACCCCAGCGCGGTCGGCGAGAAACTCGGCGAGATCGGCGAGGCACGCACCGTCGGCTACGCCGAACACGGCGCCGCGGGCATGCTCACCCTGTTCGTGCGCGCGGTCCTGTGTAACTGGATGGTCTCCACCGGCGTGGTCGCCGCCATGATGTCCACCTCGGTCTCCGGCAAGGTGATCGCCATGTGGATGCCCATCATGCTCTTCTTCTACATGGGCTTCGAACACTCCATCGTCAACATGTTCCTGTTCCCCTCCGGCCTCCTCCTCGGCGGCGACTTCTCCCTGCGCGACTACCTCCTCTGGAACGAAATCCCCACCGTCGCAGGCAACCTCCTCGGCGGCCTCACCTTCGTAGGCCTCACCCTCTACGCCACCCACGCCCGCCCCGCCCCCACCCGCCAACCCACCGAATCGCGCCCCGACTAGAGCTCCTCCGAAGCGGGCAGAGCCGGGTCCGGGTACTCGAATGCCGAGTTGATCCACTCGACCCTGGGACGGCCACCCGCACCGTCGAACTCGAGAAACACAGCGCGCCGATACGCGAGCTGCTCGATGAATGCACAGAGCTTGATGTAGTCGAGTTCGCGATCTCGCGCCGAGACCCGCCCCTTCTTGGCCTCCAGCACAAGAAGATTGCGGCGGGTCGAAGCAGCACGCGGTTCGTGCACAATCAGATCCGGCACGACGAAATGGGCTTCTTCGAGCCCACCTCGCCGAATCCGCAGCTGCTTGCGCACTACTGCGAATCCCAGGTGGGCACGGCGATCGTACTCGACATCCGCCCGCCATTCGCCGGGTAGCGCAGCCAGCTGCTGGTTCAGCGCAGAGGCTATGTGTGCCACCACAGTTCGCTCGTGTACCGCGTCGGCGACCAGGTCGGCACAGTCCGTCCACACCTGCTTGATCGCTATACGGACCATGTTCTCGATCGGCAGATCGACTGCGGATTCCGGCACACTCCAGATGATTTCATGGGGCCTCCGACACCGAACGACGAACGCCCCGCTCCGGGAAGGAGCGGGGCGTTCGTTGTCACTGCTTAGCGGTAGTCGCTGAAGCCGTAGTCATCCAGCGGCACCGCGGCACCGGTGGAGGAGCCGAAGCTGTCCGGGGAGTAGTAGGTGTCGTCGTAGGACGGCACCGCGTACGCCGCGGCACGGGCCTCCTCGGTCGGCTGCACCTGGATGTTGCGGTAACGGTTGATACCGGTACCGGCCGGGATGAGCTTACCGATGATCACGTTCTCCTTCAGGCCGATCAGCTTGTCGGAGCGGCAGTTGATCGCCGCGTCCGTCAGCACTCGGGTGGTCTCCTGGAAGGAAGCCGCCGACAGCCACGAATCGGTGGCCAGCGACGCCTTGGTGATACCCATCAGCACCGGACGACCGGAGGCGGGCTCGCCACCCTCAGCCACCACACGACGGTTCGACGCCTCGAACTCGGCACGCTCGGTGAGCGAACCGGGCAGGAACTCGGTCGCACCCGAATCGATGATCGTCACACGACGCAGCATCTGGCGCACAATGACCTCGATGTGCTTGTCGTGGATCGACACACCCTGCGAGCGGTAGACCTCCTGGACCTCGTGGACCAGGTGGACCTGCACCTGACGCGGGCCCATCACGCGCAGCACCTCGTGCGGATCGGCAGCGCCCTCGAGCAGCTGCTGACCCACCTCGACGTGGTCACCGTCGGCCAGCAGGCGTTCGGTGCCGTCGTCATGCTTGAACACACGCAGACGCTGACGCTTCGACAGCTTGTCGTAGACCACTTCGTCCGAACCGTCGTCCGGAATGATCGTGATCTTGTAGAAGCGGTCGTCGTCCTCGAGCCGCACGCGACCCGAGACCTCGGCGATGGGCGCCTTGCCCTTGGGCACACGAGCCTCGAAGAGCTCCTGCACGCGGGGCAGACCACCGGTGATGTCGTCACCCGCGACACCACCCTGGTGGAAGGTACGCATGGTCAGCTGGGTACCCGGCTCACCGATGGACTGGGCGGCGACGATGCCGACGGCCTCGCCGATGTCGACCAGCTTGCCGGTGGCCATCGAGCGGCCGTAGCAGGTGGCGCAGACGCCGGTACCGGTGGTGCAGGTCAGCACGGAGCGGACCTTCACCTCGGTGATGCCCGCGTCGAGCAGCGCCTCCAGCGCCGGGTCGCCGAGGTCGGCGCCCTTGGCCACCACGACATTGCCCTTGGCGTCGACCGCGTCGGACGCGAGCGTCCGGGCGAAGGTCGAGGTCTCGACGTGGGCGTCGCGGATGATCGTGCCGTCGGCCAGCTTCTCCGCGATCGGCACGACGATGCCGCGCTCGGTGCCACAGTCGTGCTCGCGCACGATGACGTCCTGCGAGACGTCCACCAGACGACGGGTCAGGTAACCCGAGTCGGCGGTACGCAGCGCGGTGTCGGCCAGACCCTTACGGGCACCGTGGGTGTTGATGAAGTACTCGAGCACGGTCAGGCCCTCACGGAAGGAGGACTTGATCGGGCGCGGGATGAACTCACCCTTCGGGTTCGTCACCAGGCCCTTCATACCGGCGAGGGTACGGGTCTGGGTGAAGTTACCGGTCGCGCCCGAGTCGACGATCGTGATGATCGGGTTGTCGGCCGGGTAGTGCGAACGCAGCGCCGTACCGACCTCTTCGGTCGCTTCCTGCCAGATCTTGACCAGGGCGTTGTTGCGCTCCTGGTGATCGAGCGCACCACGCTGGTACTTCTTCTCGATCTGATCCGCCATGGCCTCGTACCGCTCCATGATGTCGGCCTTCTCCGGCGGAACGAGCACGTCCGACATGGAGACGGTGACACCCGAACGCGTGGCCCAGTAGAAGCCCGCGTCCTTGAGCTTGTCGACGGTCTGCGCGACCACGATCATCGGGTAGCGCTCGGCCAGATCGTTGATGATCGTGGCCTGCCGCTTCTTCGGCATCGGCTCGTTGATGAACGCGTAGTCCGCCGGGAGCAGATCGTTGAACAGCACGCGACCCAGGGTGGTCTCGGCCAGCCACGCGTCACCGCGGTGCCAGCCCTCCGGGAACAGCTCCGCCTCGATCTCGCGCGGCGGGCGCTGCTCGGTGAGGCGCACCTTGATCAGCGAACGCACGGTGAGCTCACCGCGGTCCACCGCCATCTGCGCCTCAGCGGGCGAGGAGTACACGCCCTGCTCGGCCTCGTCCTTGGTGGCCGCCCGGTAGGTGCCCACACCCTTCTCGTCGAGACGAGTCAGGTAGAACAGGCCGGTCACCATGTCCAGACGCGGCATCGCCAGCGGGCGACCCGACGCCGGGGACAGGATGTTGTTCGACGACAGCATCAGGATGCGCGCCTCGGCCTGTGCCTCCGCCGACAGCGGCAGGTGCACGGCCATCTGGTCACCGTCGAAGTCGGCGTTGAACGCCTCACACACCAGCGGGTGCAGCTGGATGGCCTTGCCCTCGACCAGCTGCGGCTCGAAGGCCTGGATACCCAGGCGGTGCAGGGTGGGCGCGCGGTTCAGCATGACCGGGTGCTCGGCGATGACCTCTTCGAGGACATCCCACACCTGGGCGCGCTGACGCTCGACCATCCGCTTGGCGGACTTGATGTTCTGCGCGTGGTTCAGGTCGACCAGACGCTTCATGACGAACGGCTTGAACAGCTCGAGCGCCATCAGCTTCGGCAGACCACACTGGTGCAGCTTCAGCTGCGGACCGACCACGATGACCGAACGGCCCGAGTAGTCGACGCGCTTGCCGAGCAGGTTCTGCCGGAAACGACCCTGCTTGCCCTTGAGCAGATCGCTCAGCGACTTCAGCGGGCGGTTACCCGGACCGGTGACCGGACGGCCACGACGGCCGTTGTCGAACAGCGCGTCGACGGACTCCTGCAGCATCCGCTTCTCGTTGTTGACGATGATCTCGGGCGCGCCCAGATCGATCAGTCGCTTGAGGCGGTTGTTGCGGTTGATCACACGGCGGTACAGGTCGTTCAGGTCGGAGGTGGCGAAACGGCCACCGTCGAGCTGAACCATCGGGCGCAGCTCCGGCGGGATCACCGGAACGGCGTCGAGCACCATGCCCATGGGCGAGTTGCCGTTGGCCTGGAAGGCCGCGACGACCTTGAGGCGCTTGAGCGCGCGCAGCTTCTTCTGGCCCTTGCCCGAGCGAATGGTCTCGCGCAGGTTCTCGGCCTCGGCGTCGATGTCGAAGTTCTCCATCAGCTTCTGGATGGACTCCGCACCCATGGCGCCGGTGAAGTACTCGCCGTAGCGGTCGACGAGCTCGCGGTAGAGCACCTCGTCGACGATGAGCTGCTTGACGGCCAGCTTGGTGAAGGTGGTCCAGATCTCGTCGAGACGATCCAGCTCACGCTGGGCGCGGTCGCGCAGCTGACGCATCTCGCGCTCGCCGCCGTCCTTGACCTTGCGGCGCACGTCGGACTTGGCGCCCTCGGCCTCGAGCTCGGCCAGGTCGGCCTCGAGCTTCTGCGCACGGGCCTCGAGATCGGCGTCGCGCTGATCGGCGACGGCCTTCTTCTCGACCTCCATCTCGGCCTCGAGGGTGCTGAGCTCGTTGTGGCGCAGCTCCTCGTCGACACCGACGATGACGTAGGCGGCGAAGTAGATGATCTTCTCGAGATCCTTCGGCGCCAGATCCAGCAGGTAGCCCAGGCGCGAGGGCACGCCCTTGAAGTACCAGATGTGGGTGACGGGCGCGGCCAGCTCGATGTGGCCCATCCGCTCACGACGCACCTTGGCGCGAGTCACCTCGACGCCACAGCGCTCACAGATGATGCCCTTGAAGCGGACACGCTTGTACTTACCGCAGTAGCACTCCCAGTCCCGGGTGGGGCCGAAGATCTTCTCGCAGAAGAGCCCGTCCTTCTCCGGCTTGAGCGTGCGGTAGTTGATGGTCTCCGGCTTCTTGACCTCGCCATAGCTCCACTGGCGGATGTCTTCGGCGGTGGCCAGGCCGATCCGGAGTTCATCGAAGAAGTTGACGTCTAGCACGTAACTTCCTTTCCCCTGTTCGGGTCGAATTCGAGCAAAAGTTCACTAGTTGTCGAGCGTGGTGCGCGGTGCGGGTCTCCCCGCACCGCGCCTACCACCTAGTTCGCCAAATCGTCGACGGTGGCCGCTTCGTTCCTGGACAGGTTGATGCCCAGGTTCGCCGCGGCGCGCTCCAGATCCTCGTCGTCACCGTCACGCATCTCGATCGCGGCGCCGTCGCTGGACAGCACCTCCACGTTGAGGCACAGCGACTGGAGTTCCTTGAGGAGCACCTTGAACGACTCCGGAATGCCCGGCTCCGGAATGTTCTCGCCCTTGACGATCGCCTCGTAGACCTTCACGCGGCCCACCACGTCGTCGGACTTGATGGTCAGGAGTTCCTGCAGCGTGTACGCCGCGCCGTAGGCCTGCATGGCCCAGCACTCCATCTCACCGAATCGCTGACCACCGAACTGCGCCTTACCACCGAGCGGCTGCTGGGTGATCATCGAGTACGGGCCGGTCGAACGGGCGTGGATCTTGTCGTCGACCAGGTGGTGCAGCTTCAGGATGTACATGTAACCGACCGCGACCGGGTACGGGAACGGCTCGCCGGAACGACCGTCGAACAGGGTCGCCTTGCCGTTCTCGTCGACCATGCGCTCACCGTCGCGGTTGGGCAGGGTCGAGCCGAGCAGACCGGTCAGCTCGTCGTCCTTGGCACCGTCGAACACCGGGGTCGCGATGTTCGAGTCGGCCGGGGCGCCGAGCATCTCCTCGGGCAGCGAGGCCGCCCAGTCGGGACGGGTGCCGTCGCTGGCGACGTCGACATTCCAACCGGCCTTACCGATCCAGCCCAGGTGGGTCTCCAGGATCTGGCCGATGTTCATACGACGCGGCACACCGTGGGTGTTCAGGATGATGTCGACCGGGGTGCCGTCGGGCATGAACGGCATGTCCTCGATGGGGAGGATCTTGCCGATGACGCCCTTGTTGCCGTGGCGACCGGCGAGCTTGTCGCCGTCCTGGATCTTGCGCTTCTGGGCCACGTAGACGCGGACCAGCTCGTTGACACCGGGAGGCAGATCGTCGTCGTCCTCGCGCGAGAACACGCGGATGCCGATGACCTTGCCGGACTCACCGTGGGGCACCTTCAGCGAGGTGTCGCGCACCTCGCGCGCCTTCTCACCGAAGATCGCGCGGAGCAGACGCTCCTCGGGGGTCAGCTCGGTCTCGCCCTTCGGGGTGACCTTGCCGACCAGGATGTCGCCGTCGCGGACCTCGGCGCCGATGCGGATGATGCCGCGCTCGTCCAGGTCGGCCAGCACCTCGTCGGAGACGTTCGGGATGTCCCGGGTGATCTCCTCGGCGCCCAGCTTGGTGTCGCGGGCGTCGATCTCGTGCTCTTCGATGTGGATCGAGGTGAGAACGTCCTCTTCCACGAGGCGCTGCGACAGGATGATCGCGTCCTCGTAGTTGTGGCCTTCCCACGGCATGACGGCGACGAGCAGGTTCTTGCCCAGCGCCATCTCACCGTTCTCGGTGCAGGGGCCGTCCGCGAGGACCTGCCCCTTCTCCACCCGCTGGCCCTCGTCCACGATCGGCCGCTGGTTGGAGCAGGTGCCCTGGTTGGAGCGGTTGAACTTGCGCATCCGGTAGGACTTGCGGCTGCCGTCGTCGGCCATCACGGTGACGTAGTCGGCCGAGACCTCCTCGACCACACCCGGCTTCTCGTTCACCACGACATCGCCCGCGTCCACCGCGGCGCGCAGCTCCATGCCGGTACCCACGATCGGGGACTCGGAACGGATCAGCGGCACGGCCTGACGCTGCATGTTCGCGCCCATCAGGGCACGGTTGGCGTCGTCGTGCTCGAGGAACGGGATCATGGCCGTCGCGACCGACACCATCTGGCGCGGCGAGATGTCCATGTAGTCGACCTGCGAGGGGTTGACGAACTCGACCTCTTCACCGGCGCGGCGCACGAGGACGCGGTCCTCGATGAAGCGGCCCTCGGCGTCGACCGGCGAGTTGGCCTGCGCGCGGACGTAGCGGTCTTCCTCATCGGCGGTCAGGTACTTGACCTCGTCGGTGACCTTGCCGTCGACGACCTTGCGGTACGGGGTCTCGATGAAACCGAACGGGTTGACCCGCGCGTACACCGACAGCGAACCGATCAGGCCGATGTTCGGGCCTTCCGGGGTCTCGATCGGGCACATGCGGCCGTAGTGCGACGGGTGGACGTCACGAACTTCCAGACCGGCGCGCTCACGGGACAGACCACCCGGGCCCAGCGCCGACAGACGGCGCTTGTGGGTCAGACCCGAGAGCGGGTTGTTCTGGTCCATGAACTGCGACAGCTGGGAGGTTCCGAAGAACTCCTTGATCGCGGCGACGACCGGGCGGATGTTGATCAGGGTCTGCGGCGTGATGGCCTCGACGTCCTGGGTGGTCATCCGCTCGCGGACCACGCGCTCCATGCGGGACAGGCCCACCCGGATCTGGTTCTGGATCAGCTCGCCGACGGTACGCAGGCGGCGGTTGCCGAAGTGGTCGATGTCGTCGACCTCGACGGGCACCTCTTCGCCACCGGGAGCGGTCATCACCTTGTCCCCGGCGTGCAGACGCACCAGGTACTCGATGGTGTCGACGATGTCTTCCTTGGTCAGCACCGAGGAGGTCACCGGCTCGTGCACGTGGATGCCGAGCTTCTTGTTGATCTTGTAGCGACCGACGCGCGCCAGGTCGTAGCGCTTCTCCTTGAAGAACAGGTTCTCCAGCAGGGTCTGCGCGGACTCCTTGGTCGGCGGCTCGCCCGGACGCAGCTTGCGGTAGATGTCGAGCAGCGCCTCGTCCTGGCCGGGCGTGCTGTCCTTCTCCAGGGTCGACATCATGATCTCGGAGAAGCCGAAGCGCTCGACGATCTCCTCGGTGGTCATCCCCAGCGCCTTGAGCAGCACGGTGACCGGCTGACGGCGCTTACGGTCGATGCGCACACCGACGGTGTCGCGCTTGTCGACGTCGAACTCCAGCCACGCGCCGCGCGAGGGGATCACGCGGACGCTGTGCAGGTCCTTCTCGGTGGTCTTGTCGATGCTGTGATCGAAGTAGACGCCCGGGGAGCGGACCAGCTGCGAGACGACGACACGCTCGGTGCCGTTGATGATGAAGGTGCCCTTGTCGGTCATCATGGGGAAATCGCCCATGAACACCGTCTGGCTCTTGATCTCGCCGGTGTTGTTGTTGATGAACTCCGCGGTGACGAACAACGGCGCCGCGTAGGTCATGTCCTTTTCCTTGCACTCTTCGATGGAGGCCTTGACCTCTTCGAAGCGCGGGTCGGAGAACGACAGGGACATGGAGCCGGAGAAGTCCTCGATCGGCGAGAGCTCCTCGAGCACCTCCTCGAGACCGCCCGCGAGACCGACGTCGCCGCGTGCGGCCGCCTTCTCACGCCAGTCGGGGGTACCGACCAACCAGGCGAACGAGTCCGTTTGTAGGTCGAGAAGTCCGGGCACCTCCAAGGGCTCTCGGATCTTCGCGAACGAAACCCTCGAGGGGGCTCCGGGGATTCCAGCCTTGGTCTGGGTGGAGACTGCCAAGATGCGTCCTTCCAGCACCTCACGCGCGTCGCGTGGTGGTCCGCGACCGTCGCTTGCCTGCTACGTTGAGATTCTCGCTGGTGACAGCCCGAACGAAACCAGAACAAGCAGCAGCGGAAGTAACACCGGAAGGTGGAACTCACGAGTGCGAATCAAGGTGTGGACAGGAGGCAGCCAGCGCAACGTCCAAACTTACACCCCTACACAAGGGGGTGTCAACATACCATCCGAGTGACCACTCGCACGGCAAACGCGCCGATGTCCATCAACGCTGGCCGCGTCGGACATTCCGGGCGCTGGGAGCCCCACAACAGCTGACGCCGTTGTGAATAGGGTGACGGTTCGCGCCCGCCTCGTCAAGTGGCGCGGCACAGTCTGTCCGGGAAGTGAGATCGCCTGGCGCGCTGCGCATCCCCCGGCCACAGCGGCGGCCATTTTACCCGCGACACGCCGAGTGCGCCAATCCACGGAACCGCCGCTCAACGCCCGTTTTCCGGCCCTGGAACGCAGCGAGCCCCGGCCGGGAGGGCCGGGGCTCGCTGGCGTGGGGAACGGCGCTCAGCCGTTGCTCTGGCCGTGCGGAACCGTCTTGCCGAAGACCTCGGTGGGCGCGTCGGCGCCGTAGGCCGCCATCACCTGGGTGTCGTCGGACTGGTCCAGCGACTCGCGGATCGCGACCTGGGCGGCGTGCGGCAGGGTATGCATGATCTCGCGCACCCGAGCCTGCCTGCGGAAGACCGCCTGGCGCACGGGCATGCCCGGCTCGGCCTTCATCTGCGGGATGATGCCCTCGATCTCCTCGGCGCCACCGTGGTGGTGACCGGCGTCGACGAGCGCCTGCTCGCGCGCCATCTGCGCCTCGTCCTTCTCCTCGGACATACCGATCGGGCCGATCATGCGACCGTTGAGGAACTGCTTGACCACCGGCTCGTCACTGGTGAGCAGCACCTCGCGGGGGCCGAACATCACCAGGTTGCGGCGGAAGAGCATGCCGATGTTGTCCGGCACGGTGCGGGCCAGGTTGATGTTGTGCGTCACGATCAGGATCGTGGCGTCGATCTGGGCGTTGATGTTGAGCAGCAGCTGGGCCAGGTACGAGGTACGCACCGGGTCCAGACCGGAGTCGGGCTCGTCGACCAGGATGATCTGCGGGTCCAGCACCAGCGCGCGGGCCAGGCCGGCACGCTTGCGCATACCGCCGGAGATCTCGCCGGGGAGCTTGTTCTCGGCACCGAGCAGACCGGTGAGCTCGAGCTTCTCCATGACGATGCGCTTGATCTCGCTCTCCGACTTCTTCGTGTGCTCACGAAGCGGGAAGGCGATGTTGTCGTAGAGGTTCATCGAGCCGAACAGCGCGCCGTCCTGGAACAGCACACCGAACAGCTTGCGAATCTCGTAGAGCTCCTTGTTGGAGCAGGTGGTGATATCGGTGCCATCGATGAAGATCGACCCGCGCTCGGGCCGCAGCAGACCGATGAGCGACTTCAGGAACACCGACTTACCCGTACCCGAGGGGCCGAGCAGCGCGCTCACCTCACCCGAAGGGAGCGTGATCGACACGTCCTGCCAAATTCGCTGGGAACCGAAGGATTTGGTAACACCCTCGGTCCTGACCTCGACGCCCACGCCTACCTCCATTGATCACTGCGAGCACCCCACCCGCTGTCCGCACGCGATATCACGGCGGCACCTCACGACACTGTGGGTCCGGTCACTGTATCCCATCAGTGAGACAGGGCACACCCTTCATATGACTGAAGAGTAACCCACCCGGTTGATACAGCGTGTATCACCTTCGCATGTCCCCACAAATAACAAGCGGGCGGCCCCCGGAAAGGGAGCCGCCCGCTCGAGCGCGAAGCGCGGAATTACTTGACCGAAACCTTGGCGCCGGCCTCTTCCAGCTTGGCCTTGGCAGCCTCGGCGGCGTCCTTGGCGACCTTCTCCAGGATCGGCTTCGGGGCACCCTCGACCAGGTCCTTGGCTTCCTTCAGGCCCAGGCCGGAAACGATCTCACGGACCACCTTGATGACCTGGATCTTCTTGTCGCCCGCGCTCTCCAGCACGACGTCGAACTCGTCCTGCTCCTCGGCGGCGTCAGCGGCGGCACCCGGGGCGGCAGCGGCGGCAACGGCGACCGGCGCGGCAGCGGTGACCTCGAACTTCTCCTCGAACGCCTTCACGAAGGAGGACAGCTCCAGGAGGGTCATCTCCGAGAAGATGTCGAGCAGCTCTTCGGTGGACAGCTTGGCCATGATATTTCCTTTCGATGGTGAATGTCTGTGTGCGCGGGCGGTAACACCCGAGCGGGGGTATTACTCGGCAGCGCCTTCGGCCTGCTTCTTGTCCGCCAGGGCGGCGGCCAGACGGGCCACCTGACCGGCAGGAGCCGAGAACAGCCCGGCAGCCTTGGACATGTTGCCCTTCATCGCACCGGCCAGCTTGGCCAGCAGGACCTCGCGGGTCTCCAGGTCGGCGATCTTCTCGACCTCGGACACGGACAGCGCGGCGCCGTCCATGTAGCCGCCCTTGATGATGAGCGCCTTGTTCTCCTTGGCGAAGGTCTTGAGCGCCTTCGCGGCGTTGACCGGCTCACCCTGGATGAAGGTGATGGCGGTCGGTCCGACGAACAAGTCGTCCAGGCCCTCGACGCCCGCTTCCGCGGCCGCGAGCTTGACCAGGGTGTTCTTGGCGACGGAGTACGTGGCCTCGGCGCCGAGCGCGCGACGCAGCTCGGTGAGCTTGCCGACCGAAAGACCACGGTATTCCGTGACAACGGTGGCCGTGGAGTTCTTGAACTGCTCCGCGATCTCCGCGACAGCGGTGACCTTTTCAGGCTTCGCCATACTTCGCCTCCTCTCTGATGTCGGTTCGTGAACGCGCACTACCGAATCAGGGGCCGGCGACAAAACTAACGCCCCGGACGCAGGGCGTACCGGGGCGCGAAAAGATCGGCCTCAGCTCTCCCTGCGTGGGCCGCCGGCAATGTCGCCGGACCTTCGATCGACCCCGCACAGGCGGCATCGACGACCAACGGTCTTCGGTAGAACGAATGGGTAGTCATCGAACAGGTCGATGACCGGAGTCCACTGTACCGGCACCTCCCCCCATCTGCCAAAACGAGTCCACCGGGCCTCTATTCCTCTGAACTTCCTGTGGTGTAGGTCACTTCACAGAGCAGATGTGGCAGCAATCCCACCGGAAAAGTGTTACGTCCGGTGACAGTAATCTGCTTCACTGCTTTGCTATGGCAACCTCCATAGTCGCTCCACCAGTGCTGCTGGACCGGCGTCCGCAGCGATTCCTCGCCCTCGTCGTCATCTGCCTGGCCGAATTGCTGGTGGTGCTCGACAACACCATCGTCAATGTCGCCCTGCCCTCGATCGGCGTCCAGCTCCAGACCGGCGTCTCCGGCCTGCAGTGGGTCGTCGACGCCTACACCCTCACCTTCGCCGGACTACTGCTCGCGGCGGGCAATCTCGGCGACCGCTACGGCCGCCGCCGGATCATGATCGTCGGCCTGATCGGCATCGCGGTGATGTCGGTCGGCGGCGCGCTGGCCGACTCGATGACGCAGGTCATCGCGGCCCGCGCGGCCATGGGCGTGTTCGCCGCCGCGGTCTTCCCGGCCACCCTGGCCCTGATCATCAATATCTTCACCGACCGGCGCGAACGCGCGCTCGCCATCGCCGCCTGGACCGCCATGGCCGGTTTCGCCATCGCCATCGGCCCGATCTCGGGCGGCTGGCTGCTCGAGCACTTCAGCTGGCACTCGGTGTTCTGGATCAATGTGCCGGTGGCGCTGGTGGCGCTGATCGCCACGCTGCTCTGGGTGCCCGAATCCCGCTCCGAATCGGTGGGCAAGCTCGATCTGCCCGGTATCGCGCTCTCGATCGCGGGCATCACCCTGGTGGTGTGGGCGATCATCGAGGCGCCGCACAACGGCTGGCTCTCGCTGACCACGCTCGGCACCGGGCTGCTCGGCGCCGTGCTGCTCGCCGCGTTCGTCACGTGGGAATTGCGTACCGCCGCACCGATTCTCGATATGCGACTGTTCCGCAATCGCCGATTCTCGTTGCCCGCCTTGGCTATTGCCGTCGGCTACTTCTCGATGTTCGGATTCCTGTTCCTGATCACCCAGTATTTCCAGGGCGTGCGCGAATACACCCCGCTCGAATTCGGTATCGCGTCGCTGCCGTTCGCGTTCTCGGTCGCCATCGGCGCACCGGTGGCGACGCTGCTCGCGCAACGCGTCGGCACCACCGCGGTGCTGGTGATCGGGCTGTTGCTCACCGGGCTCGGCCTGTATCTGGGTGGGCAGGTGACCGTGGACAGCAGTTATCTGATCGGCGTGCTGCCGTCGATGGTGTCGATGGCGCTGGGCCTCGGCATCGTGCAGGGCCCGGCCACGGAGTCGATCATGTCGGCGCTGCCGCTGAACGAGGCGGGCGCGGGCTCGGCCGTCAACGACACCACCCGCGAGATCGGCGGCACCCTCGGCGTGGCCGTGCTCGGCTCGATCGTGGCCTCCTACTACAGCAGCCGGATCGGCGCCCGGGTCGACGCCATCCCGCTCGGCATCATGAACGCCAATGAGAAGAGCCTGGTCAAGGCCAGTCCGCTCAGCGTGCTGGAGCTGCGCAAACGCGAGCTCACCCCGTTCCTGGAGACCCAGCGCGAGAACCTCATCGTCGCGATGAAGACCGCCACCCTGCAGGGCGCGCACACCGCGTCGCTGGTGGCGGCGGGCGCGGTCGCCGTCTGCGCGGTGATCGTGGCGATCTTCCTGCCGTGGAAACCGCAGGGTGGGGAATCGGTGCTGCTCGGCTGGCGTGCCAAGGACGACGCCGAGCACTGATCGGGACGGCGCCCCGGGCTGATCCGCAGTCCGGGGCGGCTGGCGCGCTAGGTGCGCGGCCAGCGCGCGGAGTGCACGATCAGTTCGCGAGGTGCGCGGCCAGTTCGGCCAGCACGACGGAGACGCCGTCGCGGAACTCCGGCGGGCGGACCAGACCGTCCTCGCCGAGATCGGCGGCGAGCACCGGCAGCCGCGCACACGCCCGCTCGACCACCTCGGCCCCCACATAGCCGAGCACCGTCGACAGGGTGGCGACCGCGCCCTCGCCGCGGCCGGGCACCGCCACCGTCAGCCAGGCGGTGGGCTTCTCGTGCAGGTCAGCGGTCCCGACGGTCCAGTCCAGCAGGTTCTTCATGCTGCCCGGCAGCGTGCCCGCGTATTCGGGCGTGCAGACGAGCACCGCGTCGGCGGCCGCCAGCTCAGCGCGCAGCGCGGCGACGGCCGAGAAGTCTTCCGGATCTGCACCGGGCACGAAGGCGGGTAGTTCCCGCAGGCCGGGATAGAGGTGGGTGTCGATCCCGGGCGGCGCGAGGGCAGCCACGGTGCGCAGGGCTGCGGTATTGGTCGAGCCGTCCCTGGTGCTTCCGGAGATCAGCAGAATTCTGGTCACATCGGGGCACAACCGGCCGTGCGGGCCGGATAGTCCCCGGAAAACCGCGAGGGTGGGAACGCAGTGCGTTCCCACCCTCGTGGTCGATCAGGAGCTACCTGTCAGTGAAGCTCACGCATCCTCGTCGAGGAGGTTGCGGGTGCGGTTCGGGTCCACCGGGATGCCCGGTCCGGTGTTGGTCGAAACCGTGATCTTCTTGACGTAGCGACCCTTGGCGGTCGACGGCTTCACACGCAGGATCTCGTCCAGCGCGGCACCATAGTTCTCCACCAGCTTGGCGTCGTCGAACGAGGCCTTGCCGATGACGAAGTGCAGGTTGGCCTGCTTGTCGACGCGGAAGTTGATCTTGCCGCCCTTGATGTCGTTGACGGCCTTGGTCACATCGTTGGTGACGGTGCCCGTCTTCGGGTTCGGCATCAGACCGCGCGGGCCGAGGACACGCGCGATGCGGCCGACCTTGGCCATCTGGTCGGGGGTGGCGATCGCGGCGTCGAAGTCCAGCCAGCCGCCCTGGATCCGCTCGATCAGGTCCTCGGCGCCCACGGCGTCGGCACCGGCGGCCTCGGCCTCGGCGGCCTTCTCACCGGCGGCGAACACGATGACGCGGGCGGTCTTACCGGTGCCGTGCGGCAGGTTGACGGTGCCACGGACCATCTGGTCGGCCTTGCGGGGATCGACGCCGAGACGGACGGCGACCTCGACGGTCGCGTCGGTCTTGGTGGTCGAGGTCTCCTTGGCCAGGCGCGCGGCGGCCAGCGGGGAGTACAGCTTGTCGCGATCGACCTTCTCAGCAGCGGCGAGATACGCCTTGCTTCGCTTTGCCATGTTTCTCTGTCCTTAAGTTTCTGAGTTCAGATGTGGTGTTACGGGCCTGGCCGGCCCTCCCACAGTGAGCGAGGGGTTCGCTCAGCCTTCGACGGTGATACCCATCGAACGCGCGGTACCGGCGATGATCTTCGCGGCCTGATCGAGATCGGTGGCGTTGAGATCCTCGGCCTTGGTCTTGGCGATCTCCCGGACCTGGTCCATGGTGACCTTGGCGACCTTGGTCTTGTGCGGCTCGGCCGAGCCCTTCTGCACACCGGCGGCCTTGAGCAGCAGCTTGGCGGCGGGCGGGGTCTTCAGCTTGAAGTCGAACGTCCGGTCCTCGTACACCGAGATCTCGACCGGGATGACGTTGCCACGCTGCGACTCGGTCGCGGCGTTGTACGCCTTGCAGAACTCCATGATGTTGACGCCGTGCTGACCGAGCGCGGGGCCGACCGGAGGAGCCGGGTTGGCGGCGCCTGCCTGGATCTGCAGCTTGATGAGCCCGGCGAGCTTCTTCTTCTTGGGGGGCATCTTTCTTCCTTGGGTTTCGGGTTCCTTACGGTTGCCGTAAGCCTGTTGCGGGATCACTCCCACGCCGGGTCCAAACCCGGCATTCGCGCACGACCGCACCGCCGGGCGGAAAACGCCTGGCGCGGGTCTGCACACGAACTGTCACACTCTACCGAACCGCGGCACGGCCACCGCAGGCGGGGAGGTGGGTAAACGGCAACGGCACCGCCGAAGCGGTGCCGCTACCGAAGCTGGATCGAGCTAGATCTTGGAGACCTGGGTGAAGTTCAGCTCGACCGGGGTCTCGCGACCGAAGATCGAGACGAGCACCTTGAGCTTCTGCTGCTCGGCGTTGACCTCGCTGATGCTGGCGGGCAGCGTGGCGAACGGGCCGTCCATCACGGTCACCGACTCGCCGACCTCGAAGTCGACCTCGATGATCGGCTTGGCCGCGACCTCGCCCGAGGACTCGGTGGACGTGGTGGTGGTCGCCGCGGCGGCCGCCTTCTTCTGCTGCGCACCGGCCGGGACCAGGAACTTCACGACCTCGTTGATGGTCAGCGGGGTCGGCTTGGCGCCGGGGCCGCCGCCGGTCATCCCGACGAAACCGGTGACACCGGGGGTGTTGCGCACCGCGCCCCACGACTCGTTGTTCAGTTCCATCCGGACCAGGATGTAGCCGGGCAGCACCTTGCGGTTGACGTGCTTGCGCTGGCCGTTCTTGATCTCGGTGACCTCTTCGGTCGGCACCTCGACCTGGAAGATGTAGTCCTCGAGGCCGAGGTTCTGCACGCGGGTCTCGAGGTTGGTCTTGACCTTGTTCTCGTAGCCGGCGTAGGAGTGCACGACGTACCAGTCGCCGGGGACGCGGCGCAGCTTGGCCTTCATCGACTCGACCGGGTCGGCTTCGGGGTCTTCCTCGGTGGCGACCTCCGCGGCGGGGGCCTCGTCGGCAGCTGCGTCCTCGGTGGCGGCCTCGACCTCGTCGGTGGCGGTCTCCGCCGCGACAGCGTCGTCAACCGGGAACTCGTCGTTGGTGTCGTTCTCCGGGGTGCTCACTGAGGCACTCGCTTCCTGTGTCGTCACGTACATCCTCTGGCCGGGTCAGGTCGGGCGCGCGGCGCGCACTCCGCCGTTCCACCCGGGATCGGCTACCGGCGTTGTGTCGGCGATCAGCCGAACAGCCAGTCGATACCCTTGACGAACGCCACGTCGATCCCGGCGATGAACGCGACCATGAAGACCACGAACACCAGAACGACGGCCGTATAGGTGACCATCTGCTTCCGGTTGGGCCAGATCACCTTGCGCAGTTCCGCGATGACCTCTCGCAGGAACTTGATCAGCCGCTTGAACGGATTGCCCGTCTTGGCCTTACCAGCGTTCTTGTCCGCCTTGCGCGCGGCCGAGGGCCGATCGAGCGTGGCGACCGAACCGGTGTCCGCCGGAGAATCCGACGTACGCGCACGGCGAGCTGTCCGCTTGCCGCTCGGCCGAGTGGCAGCGGCGGTGTCGTCGCCGTCTTCGGCGCGAGTTTCCCGCTCGTCCGTCACGTCGATCCTTCCTCGTCGCTGGCATTCAGGGCAGGGGCGACAGGACTTGAACCTGCAACCTGCGGTTTTGGAGACCGCTGCTCTGCCAATTGAGCTACGCCCCTTCGGTTGGACCGGCCTGAGCCGCTACGTCCAACCACAGTCGATATTCATTTATCGAGCTCTGGTGTCACACAACATGCGCGCCGCCTTCGAGGGGAGCCAGCTCCCCGGGAAGATCAGCGCGCAGCAGCCGGTGACCCCAGAGCTCCGAGTGTACGGTACCGCGTGCGGTATTCGCCAATCCGGGGCAGGTGTCCAGGTCAGGACAGCTGCACGGTGGCCGTAGCGCGCCCGAAGATCTTCTTCCCCGCCGACTTCGCCGTGATGGCGACGACCGCGGTGCGCGTTTCCGGATCCACCGATTTCACCTTACCGGTGAATTCCACCTCGGCCGGGGACTCCGCGCCGACATACACCGGACTGGTGAAGCGGACGTTGTACTCCTTGACCGCGCCGGGATCACCCAGCCACGAGGTGACGAAACCGCCGCCGAGGCCCATCGTGAGCATGCCGTGGGCGACCACGTCGTCCAGGCCGACCAGCTCGACGATCTCGTCGCTCCAGTGGATCGGATTCGCGTCGCCGGAGACGCCGGCGTAGTTCACCAGGTCGCCGCGGGTCAGGCGCACCGTGCGCGGCGGCAGCGCGTCGCCCGCGGCGATGCTGTCGAAAGCCAGCGCGTGGGTGCTCACGATCGGCGCGGGCGCCTTGGTGACCGGGTCCGGGGCGATCGGGATGTCGGCGGGGGCGTGGTGGGCGGGCTCGTCCTCGCCGAGGCCGTGCATGAGCACATTGCGCACCGCGTCGGACATCCTGGGATCGATGTCACCGCCGCTGCGGCCGATCAGGGTGGTGTAGGTGGTGAGCACCAGCTCGTCGTCCTGGGCGGTGACAATGTTCTTGGTCACGATGATGTCGCCACCGAAGGCCTGCCGGAACGAGTGCAGGTACACATCGCAGGTCAGCTGGTCGCCGACCCGGATCGGGCGGTGGAATTCCAGGATCTGGTCGGTCTGCATGATCTGGCTCAGGTCGTAGCCGGTGACGATCTGCTCGAACAGCTTGCGCTGGGCCAGGATGCCGACCAGGGAGATGAAGGTGAGCGGGGCGAGCAGGCCGTCGTGGCCGTATTCGCGCGCGACGTCCTCCTCCCAGTGCACCGGGTGGTAGTCCTGCACGGCGCGGGCGTATTCGCGCACCTTCTCGCGGCCGACCTCGTAGAAGTCGTCGACGCGGTAGTGGTGGCCGACCATCGCCGTCGCGTGCGCGGCGGGATCGAACGGTGCGGCGGCTGCGGCGGAGACCGCTTCGTCAGTTCCGGTGTTCAGTGTCACAAGGGGGACCTTACTCACCGGTCACCACCGCGTTCGCCCACGGGGGTCGGCGGGCGGGAACACGAAAAACGCCGAAGGCCGGACTCTCGTCCGGCCTTCGGCGTGAAATCTGAGGTGCTGAATCAGCGCGACTCGCGGTGCGCCCGGTGGGTTCCGCAGTTCGGGCAGAACTTCTTCAGCTCGAGACGATCCGGGTCGTTACGCCGGTTCTTCTTGGTGATGTAGTTGCGGTGCTTGCACTCTTCGCAGGCCAAGGTGATCTTTGGCCGGACATCGGTGGACTTCGCGGCCACGATATGCCTTCTTTCCGGTCTGGGCTGAGTCGTTATTGGTAGCGATGGCCGGACTTGAACCGGCGACACAACGATTATGAGTCGTTTGCTCTACCGACTGAGCTACACCGCCACGGCGGACCTATTACGATGGCACCGGCGGGAAAGTCGGCTACCACCGGCAATCCGGCGAGCCCCCTAACGGAATCGAACCGTTGACCTTTTCCTTACCATGGAAACGCTCTGCCGACTGAGCTAAGGGGGCATGACTACGTGGCACAGAGTCTGTATCGGCGGGCCGATCAGCGTGACCCCGTGCTCCGGCGTCCTGAAGAAGATTACACACTACCAGGCGAGAGCACCAAATCAGCTGGTCAAGGCATGAATTTACTGCATTCAATGCGATGCATCGCAGTCAACTGCGGGACCGTCGGCCGAGCCTGCCCAGCGACGCATCCAACTGTGCGGACCCCACATACCAAAGAACCCCGCCGATCTGATGATCGACGGGGTTCGATGTGGCAGATGTAGGATTCGAACCTACGTAGGCTTTCACCGACAGATTTACAGTCTGCTCCCATTGGCCGCTCGGGCAATCTGCCTTGTGCGCCGTTTCCGGTGCGCTGAGCAGCTTACAACGAACCCACCCCGCCAACGCAAACCGCCTGCACAGGACCCCTGCGAGCACGGGTGGCGGGGCCGTACGGGTACAACTGTCTCGGTGGCCGGTAGACCTCCGGCCCCGGAGTTTGCCGGACCTTCAGGGACAGGAGCGCAGTGTGGCTGATTCGTCATTCGACGTGGTGAGCAAGGTCGATCGGCAGGAGGTCGACAATGCGCTGCACCAGGCGGAGAAGGAGCTGAACTCCCGCTACGACTTCAAGGGCACCGACGCTTCGATCGCGTGGTCCGGTGAAGAGGCCATCGTGCTGACCGCCAATGCCGAGGAGCGGGTCAAGGCCGCGCTCGAGGTGTTCAAGGAGAAGCTCATCCGCCGCGACATCTCGCTCAAGGCGTTCGACGCGGGCGAGGCGCAGCCCTCGGGCAAGGTGTTCAAGATCACCGGCACGCTGGTGCAGGGCATCGACACCGAGAAGGCCAAGAAGATCAGCAAGAAGATCCGCGACGAGGGTCCCAAGGGCGTGAAGGCGCAGATCCAGGGCGAGGAGCTGCGAGTCAGCAGCAAGAAGCGCGACGACCTGCAAGCGGTGATCTCGCTACTCAAGGGCGAGGACTTCGGCATCGCACTGCAGTTCGTCAACTACAGGTAGTGCGGCGGCGGCACTCAATGACGGTGGGTGCCGCCTGCCATTTCCTCCAGGCGCTTGATGCGTTCGGCCATCGGGGGGTGGGTGGAGTACCAGCGGGCGATGCGGTCGCCCGCGCGGAACGGGTTGGCGATCATCAGGTGCGATTCGCTGGTGAGCTTGGGGTCCGGGGGCAGGGGGGCCGCCTGGACGCCGCGCTCGATCTTGCGCAGTGCCGAGGCCAGGGCCAGCGGGTCGCCGGTGAGTTCGGCGCCGGACTGGTCGGCCTGATACTCCCGTGACCGGGAGACGGCCATCTTGATCAGGCCCGCGGCGAGCGGGCCGAGCAGCGAGACCAGCAGCACGCCGATGATGTTCGGGCCCTGACCGTCGCGCCCGCCGAAGGAACCGGCGAACAGCGCCATATTGGCCAGACCGGTGATCACCGAGGCCATCGCGCCCGCCACCGACGAGATCAGGATGTCGCGGTTGTAGACGTGCGAGAGCTCGTGGCCGAGCACCGCGCGCAACTCGCGCTCGTCGAGCAGTTGCAGGATGCCGCTGGTACAGCAGACCGCCGCGTGCCGCGGGTTGCGGCCGGTGGCGAAGGCATTGGGCGCGTTGGTGGGGCTGATGTAGAGCCGCGGCATGGGCTGGCGCGCGGCGGTCGCCAGCTCACGCACGATGCGGTAGATGACCGGGGCTTCCAGCTCGCTCACCGGCTGCGCGTGCATGGCCCTCAACGCGAGTTTGTCGCTGTTGAAATAGGCGTAGGCGTTCATGCCGACGGCCAGCACGATCGAGATGACCAGGATCGTGGGACTGCGGAACATCGCCCCGATGGCGACGATCAACGCCGACATCCCGACCATCAAGCCGAACGTCTTGATCCCATTGGGCATGGTTGTGCAACGTCGCCGGGGTGGGGAAAGTTCCGGTTATCCCACGCGCTCGATGGTGTACCGGACCAGGCGGGTGAGGGCGTCGTTGGCCGGACCGGCGGGCAGCGCGGCCAGTTCGGTGTCGGCGAGGTCGGCGTAGGACTGGAGCTTGTCCTTGGCCTTGGCCATGCCCGGCGAGCGGCGCAGCAGGTCGAGGGCCTCGTCGACCTCGGCGTCGGTTTCCAGCGGACGCGCCAGCAGGGTGCGCAAGCGGTCGCCGTCGGCGCCGGACTCGCGCAGGGCGTAGAGCACCGGCAGGGTGTGCACGCCTTCGCGCAGGTCGGTGCCGGGCGTCTTGCCGGACTGCTCGGCCGAGGACGAGATGTCGATGATGTCGTCGGAGATCTGGAAGGCGGTGCCGACGGCGTCACCGAGGCGGGCCAGCCGCTCGACGTGCTCGGCGCTCGCGCCGGAGAAGGTGCCGCCGAAGCGGCCCGCGGCGGCGATCAGCGAGCCGGTCTTCTCCCACACCACGCGCAGGTAGTGCTCGACCGGGTCCTGGGACTTCTTGGCGCCCATGGTTTCCCGCATCTGGCCGGTGACCAGTTCGGCGAAGGTCTCGGCGATGATTCGGACCGCGTCGGGGCCCAGCGTTGAGGTCAGCCGGGAGGCGTGCGCGAACAGGTAGTCACCGGACAGGATGGCGATGCTGTTACCCCAGCGCGCGTTGACGCTCACCGCGCCGCGCCGCTGCGGGGCCTCGTCCATCACGTCGTCGTGGTACAGCGTGGCCAGGTGCACCAGTTCCACCACGGTGCCCGCGGTGACCAGGGCCGGGTCGGTCGGGTTGGGGCCCAGCTGGCCGGTGAGCAGGGTGAACAGCGGCCGGAAGCGCTTGCCGCCCGCGCGGGCCAGATGCAGGGCGGCTTCCTGGAGGAAATCCTCACCGTCGGAGAGTTCGTCCACGAGCAGCTTCTCGACCGCGGCCAGGCCGTCGCGCACGGTGGTCGCGAGTTCGGGATCGACGAGATCGACCCCGGCAACCACGGTGCTCTCGTCGCTCACAGCCGATGCGCTCATGTTCTTCTCCCAGTGAATGGTCCGACCCCGACGGGTAGCAACCTAGCGTGTTCCGGGGCCCACGCCGATGAACACCGTCACACACTGACTATTCCCCGTGTACCCGACACTCTCGCACAGCGCCCGCAGGTGCCAGTATTGAGACATGGGTTCACCGGATCTCACCCCCGCCGACCGTGCTCCGCTGCCCGCCGCCGTCGAGGTGCTGGTGGTCGGAGCCGGGCCCGCGGGCTCGGCGTCGGCGGCCTGGGCCGCCCGGGCCGGCCGCGATGTGCTGCTGCTCGACGCGGCGATCTTCCCGCGCGACAAGACCTGTGGTGACGGGCTGACCCCGCGCGCCACCGCCGAGCTCGAGCACCTCGGCCTGGGCGAATGGGTGCGCGCGCACACGGTCAACCACGGGCTGCGGATGGCCGGTTTCGGCCGCGAGGCGCTGCTGCCCTGGCCGGGCGGGTCGTTCCCGACCTACGGAAGCGCCGTTCCGCGAACCGAACTCGACGACAAGCTGCGCGAGACCGCGATCAAGTCGGGCGCTCGAATGGTCGACGGCGCGAAGGTCACCGAGGTGCTGCGCGACGGCGAGCGGGTCACCGGGGTGACGGTGCGGCTCGGTGCGCAGACCCACACCGTGCGCTGCGAGACGCTGGTGGTCGCCGACGGCGTGCGCTCCCCCGTCGGCAAGCAGCTGGGCCGCACCTGGCACCGCCGCTTCGCCTACGGCACCGCCGCGCGCGCCTACATCAAGTCCGGGCGCAGCGACGACCAGTGGATCTCCTCGCACCTGGAACTGCGCAACGCCGACAACGAGCTGATCCCCGGCTACGGCTGGATCTTCCCGCTGGGCAACGGCGAGGTGAATATCGGCGTCGGCTCGCTGGCCACCGAGGCCCGGCCCTCGCACATCGCGCTCAAGCCGCTGCTCGAGCACTACACCCGGCTGCGCCGCGAGGAATGGCAGTTCGAGGGCGAGCTGCGCGCGGTGGCCTCGGCGCTGCTGCCGATGGGCGGCGCGGTCTCCGGGGTCGCCGGGCCGAACTGGGTGCTGGTCGGTGACGCGGCGGGCTGCGTCAACCCGCTCAACGGCGAGGGCATCGACTACGGCCTCGAGGGCGGGCACATGCTCTCGGAACTGCTCGACGAACGCGACCTGCGCGCGGTGTGGCCGCAGCTGCTGCGTGAGCGCTACGGCCGGACCTTCTCGGTGGCCCGCAGGCTGGCCGGGCTGGCCACCCATCCGCGGATGGTGCCGCTGGGCGGTCCGCCGGTGATGCGCTCGAAGTACCTGCAGCGCACCGCGGTCCGGGTGATGGGCAACCTGGTCACCGACGAGGATCTCGACCTCACGGCGAAGGCCTGGCGGGCGGCGGGCCGGGCCTCGCTACGCGCCGACGATCTGGCCCCCTTCAGCTGACGGTGCCGCCCGGTGGACGGCACCCGCTGCGATGTCCTACAGCTTGGCGAACCATCCTTCGATGAATTTGCGTTCACTGTTGAGCACCCGCTGGTGCAGCTGTTCGGCCAGCGGTTCGATGGCCCCACCCACCAGCGGGACCTTGACGGTGACGGTGCCGACGACTTCGATCTCGCTGCCCTCGGCGGTCGGGCGCAGCTCGTAGGTGCCCGACATCTCGGTATTGATGCCCCCGGTGTGGCCGGTGAAGCTGCCCTTGGCGATCTCACCCCGCAGCGGCTGCCAGTGGTCGGTGCGCGCGAGCACCAGATCGCTCTTGAGCACCTTGCGGACCAGGCCGGGAACCTTGTCCTGGCCGGGGGTTTCGGTCATCTGGATCCGGATCGAACCCGGTCCGTCGGGATGGGAGAGTTCCAGGGTCGCGGTGTCGGCGCCGGCGAATCGCTGCTGCCAGACCGCATCGTCGACGAGTGCCCGGTGAAGATCTTCGACCGGGACGGTGTAGGGCACGGTGAAGCTGAATTTTCGGGACATGCCCGCACACGCTAGTCCAGCGGACCATTAAGGTGGCCGGGTGTCGGAAACCAGCCAGTCGGAGCGGCGGAACGTGCGCCTGCGACGGGTGCGCGCCGGGGTGCTCGGCACCGCGACGGTGATCAGCGTGCTGATGGTGCTGCTGGTTCTGGCGGCCTGGCGCAACGACTACGAGATCGAGAATCATCGCGGCGTCACCTCCGGGGAGGTGCTCTCGGCGGGCAGGCTGCGCTCGGCGGTCATGTACGTGACACCGGACAGCGTGACCCACAATCCCAAGGTCGGCATCCTGTATCCGACCAACCTGACCGCAGGTCAGCGGATCAATGTCGAATACAGCACGCGCGATCCCGACCTGGTCCGGGTGGCCGGGCGCGACGCCCGGGTGGCGATCATCCCGGCGGCCTCGGTGATCGTGGTGGTGTGGGCGCTGGCCCTGCCGGTGCTGTGGCTGGTGCGGCGCAAGCGCGCGGCGTGATTTCCCCGGCTGTTCGCCGGGGCTTCACATCGGCGTAGGGGTGTCGCGTACCGGGCCGGTCAGGCTGACGGGGTGCGCGTAGCCATCGTGGCGGAGTCATTTCTGCCGAACATGAACGGCGTCGTCAACTCCGTGCTGCGGGTGGTGGACCATCTGGACCAGCACGGGCACGACGTGATGATCGTGGCGCCCGACACCCTGCGCGGTGTGGCCCCGGCCCCGCGCTGCCACGGCCGCTTCCCGGTGCACCGGGTGCCCGCGATGATGGTGCCCAAGGTGAGTTCGCTGCCGGTGGGCCTGCCGCAACCGGGGATCACCGCGGCCATCGCCGCCTTCGACCCGGATGTGGTGCACCTGGCCTCGCCGTTCCTGCTCGGCGCGGGCGGGCTGGCGGCCGCGACCCGGCTCGATCTCCCCTCGATCGCGGTATATCAAACCGATGTGGCCGGGTTCGCCAAGAGCTACGGGCTGGGACTGGCCTCCCGGGCGGCCTGGGCCTGGACCCGCCGGATCCACGAGGGCGCCACCCGCACGCTGGCCCCGTCCTCGGCGGCCGCGCACGATCTGGCCCAGCACGGCATCCCCCGGGTACATCGCTGGGGCCGCGGGGTCGATATCGACCGGTTCACCCCGGCCGCGCGCAGCGCCGAGCTGCGGGCGAGCTGGCTGGGCGCTGACCCGCAGCGGCTCGTGGTCGGCTTCGTGGGCAGGCTGGCGCCCGAGAAGCACGTCGAACGGCTGGCGGTGCTGGCCGGTGATCCGTCGATTCAGCTGGTCGTCGTCGGTGGCGGGCCCGAGCGCGAGAAGCTGGGCGAGCTGCTGCCCGGCGCGGTGTTCACCGGTGAGCTCGGCGGCGACGAGCTGGCCACGCACTACGCCAGCCTGGACGTGATGGTGCATCCGGGCGAGCACGAGACCTTCTGCCAGGGCGTGCAGGAGGCGCTGTCCTCGGGGGTGCCGGTGATCGGCCCCGACCAGGGCGGACCGCGCGATCTGATCGCGCACTGCCGCAACGGCTACCTGCTGCCGGTCGACCGGTTCACCGAACTGCTGCCCAGCGCGGTGTCGGCGCTGCGGGCCGCCGAGATCCGCGCGCGATTCTCCGCGGCGGCGCGCAAATCGGTGCTGCACCGCACCTGGCCCGCGATCTGCACCGAACTGCTCGGGCACTACGCGGATGTGACCGGATCGCGCGAACGCATGCCGCGCTCGGCCTAGAAGCCCGGCGCGGCCGACCGATAAGCTCGGTTCGTGGCGACAACAGAGCAGCGGGAACCGATTCGGGCTTCGCTGGACAAGCAACCCCACGAGGTCGCGTCGATGTTCGACGGTGTGGCGAAGCGCTACGACCTCACCAATACGGTCATCTCCGCGGGCCAGGACCGGTACTGGCGGTGGGCTACCCGGCGCGCGCTCGCGCTGCGCCCGGGCGAGCGGGTGCTCGACCTGGCGGCCGGGACGGGGGTGTCCACGGTGGAGCTCGGCAAGTCCGGCGCCTGGTGCGTGGCCGCGGACTTCTCCCAGGGCATGCTCGGGGCGGGCCGGTTCCGGCAGGTGCCGATGGTGGCCGGGGACGCGATGGCGCTGCCCTTCGCCGACAACTCCTTCGACGCGGTGACCATCTCCTTCGGCCTGCGCAATGTGGCCGAGATCGATGTGGCGCTGCGCGAGATGCTGCGGGTAACCAAGCCCGGTGGCCGGGTGGTGGTGTGCGAGTTCTCCACACCGGTGTTCGGGCCGTTCCGCACCGTCTACATGGAATACCTGATGAAGGCGCTGCCCCGGGTGGCCAAGGCGGTCAGCTCCAATCCGGACGCCTACGTGTATCTCGCCGAATCCATCCGTGCCTGGCCCAACCAGCGCAGGCTGGCACGCCGCATCGCGGACGCGGGCTGGGACTCGGTGCAGTGGCGTGACCTCACCGGCGGTGTGGTGGCGCTGCACCGCGGCTACAAACTGGCCTGAACCGGCCGCCGGGCCGGGGTGAGAACGGTCACCCCGCGCCCGCGCCGAGCGGGCGGCGACCACCCGGCACATCCCCTGATCAGCGGCGATATTCCGGCCGCAACCTCACAGCGAAAATTTCGTCCGGTGAGGTCGATTGTCACCTGGACATAACTTTCGGTAAATCCGGCGCAACGACGAGTGCGGATGATCGAAGCCATGACAGGGGAAGCTGACATCCGCGGCGCGGACACTGTGCGTACACAGTGTTCGTATTGCGGCGTCGGCTGCGGAATTACGGTCCAGACCAAGACTGATCAGTCGGGCGCTCGGGTGATCGCGAAGGTCAGCGGCGACAAGCTGCACCCGACCAACGCAGGCAGGCTCTGCACCAAGGGCGCCACCCACGCCGAGATGACGGCCGCGCCGGGCCGGATGGACACCGCCTACCACCGCCCCGAACGCGGACAGGTGCCGGTTCCGTTCCCGGTGGACGAGGCCGTGCACGAGACCGCCACCCGGTTGCGCGCGATCCTCGACGAGCACGGTCCCGACGCCATCGCCCTCTACGTCTCCGGGCAGATGTCGCTCGAGGCCCAGTACCTGGCCACCAAGCTGGCCAAGGGATATCTGCGGACCAAGCACATCGAGGCCAACTCCCGGCTGTGCATGGCCAGCGCGGGCACCGGCTACAAGCAGTCGCTGGGCGCCGACGGGCCCCCCGGGTCCTACGACGATTTCGAGCACGCCGACCTGTTCTTCGTCAGCGGCGCCAATATGGCCGACTGCCACCCCATCCTGTACCTGCGGATGACCGACCGGCTCAAGGCGGGCGCCAAGCTGATCGTGGTGGACCCGCGCCGCACCGATACCGCCGCCCGGGCCGACCTGTACCTGCAGATCGCCCCCGGCACCGACCTGGCGCTGCTCAACGGCCTGCTGCACCTGCTGGTCGCCGACGGCGCGATCGACACCGGCTTCATCGCCGCCCACACCGAGGGCTGGGACGCGATGCCGGAATTCCTCGCGGACTATCCGCCCGCCCGGGTCGCCGAGATCACCGGCCTGGCCGAGGCCGATATCCGCGCCGCGGCCACCATGATCGCCGAGGCGGGCGAGTGGATGTCGCTGTGGACGATGGGCCTGAACCAGTCCACCCACGGCACCTGGAACACCAATGCCCTGATCAACCTGCACCTGGCCACCGGCGCGATCTGCCGCCCCGGCAGCGGCCCGTTCTCGCTCACCGGCCAGCCCAATGCCATGGGCGGGCGCGAGATGGGTTACATGGGTCCCGGCCTGCCCGGCCAGCGCAGCCTGCTCTCCGCCGACGACCGCGCCTTCGTCGAGACCGCGTGGGAGCTGCCCGCGGGCACCCTGCGCACCGAGGCCGGGCCGGGCACCATCGAGATGTTCCGTGGTCTGGCCGAGGGCGAGATCAAGGCCGCCTGGATCATCTGCACCAATCCGGTGGCCACCGTGGCCAATCGCAAGACCGTGATCGCCGGGCTGGAGGCGGCCGAGCTGGTGGTGGTGCAGGACGCCTACACCGAGACCGCGACCAACGCCTACGCCGATCTGCTGCTGCCCGCCACGCTGTGGGCCGAAAGCGATGCGGTGATGGTGAATTCGGAGCGCAACGTCACCCTGCTGCGGCAGTCGCTGGACCCGGTCGGCGACGCGCGGCCGGACTGGCTGCTGATCGCGCAGGTCGCCACCGCCATGGGTTTCCCCGGCTTCGACTTCGCGTCCAGCGCCGAGGTGTTCGCCGAGCTGCGGCAGTTCACCAACCCCGCCACCGGCTACGACCTGAGCGGAATGAGCTACGAGCGGCTGGGCGAGGGCCCGATGCAGTGGCCGTGCGCCGACGAGAACTCGCCGCGCAATCCGATCCGCTACCGCAACGACGGCCGCCACCAGCCGCTGCACGTGGAGGCCGACGGCACCACCCCGGCGCTGGCCTTCGCGACGCCCAGCCGCCGCGCGGTGTTCTTCGCGCGCCCGCACCTGCCCGCCGCCGAGCTGCCCGATGACGACTACCCCTTCCTGCTCAATACCGGCCGCCTGCAACACCAGTGGCACACGATGACCAAGACCGGCAAGGTCGGCAAACTCACCAAGCTCACCGGCGCGCCGTTCGTGGAGATCCACCCGGCCGACGCGCAGCGCCTGGACCTGCGGGCCGGTGATCAGCTCGAGATCGCCTCGCGCCGGGGCCGGGCCGTGCTGCCGGTGCGGGTCAGTGATCGGGTTCGTCCCGGTGATTGTTTTGCTCCTTTCCATTGGAACGACGAACAGGGCGAGTACCTGACGATCAACGCTGTCACCAACGACGCCGTCGACCCTGCCTCGCTGCAACCGGAGTTCAAGGCCTGCGCCGTGGCGCTGCGCCGGGTGGGTCCGGCCGCCGAGCCCGAGCAGGCACCCGCCGCACCGGTCGCCCACCCGCTGGCCGGGATCCTCGGCCTGGCGGCGGGCACCGCGCCGACCCTGAGCGAGACCGAACGCATCTACCTGGGCGGCTATCTCGCGGCGCTGCAGTCGCTGCCGGTGACCGGTCAGCCGGTGCTGCCCGCGAGCGCGCCGCTGTCGGCCCCGTCGCGACTATGGGTCGACGGCCTGCTGGCCGGGATGTACTCGCGCGGCACCGCGGGCGCCACCGAGCCCCTCGCCGCCCCGGCCCCGGCGACGCGGCCGCTCACCGTGCTGTGGGCCTCGCAGACCGGTAATGCCGAGGAGCTGGCCGCCACCGTCGCGGCCCGGCTCGCCGAGGCAGGCCGCACCCCCGCCCTGCTGGACATGGACTCCTGCGAGCTGACCGCCCTCACCGGCGACATCCTGGTGGTGACCAGCACCTTCGGTGACGGCGGCCCGCCCGACAACGGCGCCGATTTCTGGACCCGGCTCGACGACAGCATCATCCGCCTGACCGAGGTCCGCTACGCGGTGTTCGCACTGGGTGACTCCTCCTATGACGATTTCTGCGGCCACGGCCGCAAGTTGGACACGCTCCTCGCCGCCCGCGGCGCGCAGCGGCTGCTCCCCCGCGTCGACAGCGAACCCGATTTCGCCGACGCCGCCGACCAGTGGCTCGACGAGGTGATCGAGGTGCTCACCGCGGCCGCCACGGACCACCCCGCGACCAGCACTGCTCCGGCGGGCCTGCCGACCGGACCCGGCTCCGGCGGTGCGACCGACCCCGCGCACTTCGGCACGGGTACCAACGGACCCGGCTCCAGTGGTCCGGCCGGTCCGGCCGGTTTCGCCACCCCGGGCGCCCTCGCTCCCGCGAGCGGACTGGTGAACTCCGGTTCGGGCAACCTCGGTGCAGGTGGCCCCGCGAGCGGTCCGGCACCCGCGGGCGTGGGTAGCGCTCCCGCCGGACGCGGTGGCGCGACCGTGCTCGACCGCCCCCAGGCCACGCGCACCCAGCGGCCCGCACCCGCACCGTTCACCCGTCAGTCGCCGGTCCGCGTGACGCTGATGCGTAACGAGATCCTCAGTGCACCCGGCTCGTCGAAGGAAGTGCGCCGCTTCGGTTTCGACCTGCACGACCTCGAGGCCGGGTACGAGGTGGGCGACTCGCTGGGTGTGCTGCCCGCCAACTGCACCGATCTCGTGGAGGAATGGCTGACGGCCACCGGGCTGGACGGCCGCCGGAGCGTCGAGCTCGACAACCGTGAGCTCCCGCTCGCCGAGGCGCTGCGCACGCACTTCGACATCACCAAGGTGAGCCAGGATCTGCTCGGCTTCATCGCCGAACGCAATCCGCATCCGCAGCTGGCCAAGCTGCTGCGCCGCGACAATCGCAACGAGCTCGCGGGCTATCTGTGGGATCGCCAGGCCGTCGACGTGCTGCGCGACTTCCCCGTCCGCACCGATCTCGTCGACTGGCTCGGCGCGCTGAAAAAGCTTCAGCCCCGCCAGTATTCGATCTCCTCCAGCCCGCTGACCACCCCGGACGAAGTCCAGCTCACCGTCGGCGTGGTGCGCTACGGCGACCCGGTGGGCGATGCCGCTCGCCGCGGTGGGGTGTGCTCGACCTTCCTGGCGGACCGCGCAGGCGCCGAGGTGCCGATCTTCTTGCAGCGGGCACCACATTTCCGCCCGCCGCTGGACCCGAACGCCCCGATGATCATGGTGGGTCCGGGCACCGGTATCGCTCCCTTCCGTGGTTTCCTGCACGAGCGCCGGGCGCTCGGCGCGACCGGCCGCAACTGGCTGTTCTTCGGCGACCAGCACGCCGCGCAGAACTTCTACTACCGCGCCGAACTGGAGGACATGTTCCGCTCGGGCTTCCTCACCCGGCTCGACCTCGCTTTCTCCCGCGACCAGCGCGAGCGGATCTATGTGCAGTACCGGATGATCGAGCACGGCGCCGAGCTGTGGGCCTGGCTGCGCGAGGGCGCCCACTTCTATGTGTGTGGTGACGCCGCCCGCATGGCCAAGGACGTCGACGACACGCTGCTGCGGATCGCCCAGATCCACGGCAAACTCGACGAGGCCGGGGCCCTGGCCTTCAAGAAGCAGCTGGTCGCCGAGAAGCGCTACGTGCGCGACGTCTACTGACTCACGCCGCCCGGACCGCGGGCGGGTTGAGCCGGGCGAAGTCCGGCAGCCGGTGGTACGGGTAGTAGGGGTAGGGCGGGGTGGTGGCGCTCGCGGCGTCGAGGGCGGCCAGGTGCTCCGGGTCGAGCTGCCAGCCGACGGCGTCGAGGTTCTGCCGTAATTGCTGCTCGTTGCGGGCGCCGATCAAGACGGTGGCGACCGTGGGGCGGGTGAGCAGCCAGTTCAGCGCGATCTGGGGGACACTGCGGCCGGTCTCGGCGGAGATCCGGTCGAGGACCTCGACCACCGTGTAGAGGTGTTCGTCGTCCACCGGCGGACCGGCCTGCGCCGTCTCGTGCAGGCGGCTGCCCGCCGGAAGCGGTTGACCGCGCCGCACTTTGCCGGTGAGCCTGCCCCAGCCCAGCGGGCTCCAGACTACCGCGCCGACGCCCTGATCGGCGCCGACCGGCATGAGCTCCCACTCGTAGTCGCGGCCGACGAGCGAGTAGTAGACCTGGTGGGCCACCGGCTTTTCCAGGCCGAGCGACTCGGCGGTGGACAGCGTCTTCATCAGTTCCCACCCGGCGAAGTTGGACACGCCCAGATAGCGAATCTTGCCCGCGCGCACGAGATCGTCCAGGGCCGAGAGTGTTTCGGCCAGCGGTGTGCCCGCGTCGTAGGCGTGCAGCTGGAACAGGTCGAGATAGTCGGTGCCGAGGCGGCGCAACGACGCGTCGACGGCGCGGATCAGCCGGGCCCGGCCGGACCCGGCCTCGTGCGGGCCCGGCCCGGTCGGCAGGGCGGATTTCGTGGACAGCAGCACCTGATCGCGCCTGCCCTTGATCGCCGCGCCGAGCACCTCCTCCGAGGCGCCCTCGGAGTAGACGTCGGCGGTGTCGAAGAAGGTGACGCCCGCGTCGAGGCTGATGTCGACCAGGCGCCGGGCCTGGGCGGCGTCGGTATCGCCCCAGGCGCTGAACAGGGCGCCGCGGCCGCCGAAGGTGCCCGCACCGAAGCCGAGCGCCGGAACGAGAAGTCCGGATGCGCCGAGCCGACGGTATTCCATGAGAACTCCTAAAGGGTCTATAGTTCCGTTAACAGGATCGACAGTACACCCGATCACCACTAAATGAAACAGGAGTTCCGTTATGCGCCACGACATCGCCTGGCCCGGCTCGGTTCGCCCAGGTGGACGCACCGCCAGGGTGCGCGAATCGGTGTTGCAGGTCGCTGGTGATCTGCTCGCCGATCACGGTTACCCGGCCCTGGATCTGGCCGAGGTGGCCGCCACGGCCGGGGTCGGCAAGACCACCGTCTACCGCCGCTGGCGCACCCCCGCGGGCCTGGTGGCCGATCTGCTGGTGGAGATGGCCGAGCAGTCGCTGCCCCGCGCCGACACCGGCTCCCTGCTCGACGACCTCACCGCCAATGCCCGGCTGGTCGCCGGGACGCTCACCGATCCCCGGCAGGGCAATCTGTTCCGGGCCGTCATCGCCGCCGCCACCGGCGACGAGTCCACCGCCACCGCCCTGCACACCTTCTACGACATCCGGCTCACCGAGTGGGCGCCCTGCGTCGAGGACGCGGTGGCCCGGGGTGAGGCGCCGCCGGGCACCGACCCGCGCGCGGTCCTCTCGGCGGTCTCCGGCCCGCTGTACTACCGATTACTCGCCAGCGGCGACCCGATCGACGAGGCCGCCGCCGACGCCGCCGCCCGCGCGGCCACCATCGCCGCCGCCGCGGGCGCCTTCGTCAGCTGACGGCCGGGGCGGCCGGACGCCAGGCGGGGTCGCGGCCGGTGAGCCCGAGCAGCCGGTCCAGCTCCGGCGCCGCCGCGTCGACCTCGACCACCGGCCCGAACAGGCCGGGGGTGCCCTCCGGGTCGGTCTCGCGCAGGAACTCGCGCAGGATCGCCAGATCGCGCGGATCGGCGCCGAACGACTGCCCGGTCGACACGGCCAGGTCCCAGCCGTGGATGACGAGCTCGTCGAGCGCGACGGTCGCCATGACCGGCGCGGGCAGCACGATGCCGCCCGCTTCGGCGTCACCGTCCCAGGCCTCGGGCGCGTGCCAGGCGGCGGTCAGCGCGGTGAGCCGGGCGGGGGCCAGCGTCCGCCAGTCGGCGGGCAGGGGAATGTCGAGGCTGGGCGGGGCGCTCTGGCCCGCGGACTCCTTGGTCGCGGCCTGACGGAAGGCCTCGGTGAGGCCGACGACGTGGGACAACATCTGGGAGACCACGGTGTCGGCGCACGGGGTGGGAGCGCTGAGCTGGTCGTCGGTGATGCCCTCGACCACGGTGGCCAGCGATCGGGCGGCGGCGGCGAGATCGAATTGCGGTTGCATGCGGACTCCTCGGCGGCGATGGACGGCGTTACCTGTAGAGACGACGCCACGGCCCGGGATTCATCGGCCCGCGCGGGTTGCCGAGCGCGCGTGATCGGCGCACGCTGGAATCGCAGGACCGTTCCATCACCACGTCCGAGGTAGTACCGAGGAGGATCGATGAGCGAGTACGACCCCGCCCGCCCGCTGGACGAAGTCCCCGAGGCCGATCGCGTCGAACAGGAACAATCGGCCTTCCGGGACGACGACGCGGACGATCCGGCCTTCGCCGACGCGGCCGACTACGCCGAGGTCGCCGCGCACGTCGCCCAGGACGCGGGCAACGCCAACCCCGCGGACGTGATCGAGCAGACCCTCTCCGTCCCCTACGAGGACGAGGAGCTCGGCGCCGACCGCTAGCTAGCCCGCGATCTTCGCGCGCACGGTCGCGTGCAGTTCGCGCAGGCTGGAGCGTTCCGTCGCGACCTCGAGCACCCGCAGCCCGTGCGCGTCCCCGGTCAGCTCCACCGCCAGCTCGGTGGGGTCGACCTGGCGGTGCGGGATGCGGTAGGCCGCGCACAGCGCCGCCAGATCCATCCCGTGCGGGGTACCGAAGACCCGCTCGAAGACGCCCGCGTACTGCGGGTCGCCCTGTTCGAGCAGTTCGAAGATGCCGCCGCCGTCGTCGTTGGCGACCACGATGGTGAGGTTGTCCGGGCGCGGTTCGCCCCGGCCGATGAGCAGGCCGGACGCGTCGTGCAGGAAGGTCAGGTCGCCCATCATGGCGATGGTGCGGCCGGGATGGGCCAGCGCGGCGCCGACCGCGCCGGAAACGGTGCCGTCGATGCCCGCCACGCCGCGATTGGACAGCACGCGCACGCCGGGGCGCGGCGGTGCGACCAGGGCCGCGTCGCGCACCGGGTTCGAGGCGCCGAGCAGCAGCTGGTCGCCCTCGCGCAGCGCGTCCATGACGACCGCGGCCACGTGCAGACCGGTCGCCTTGGGGTGCGCGGCCAGCTCGTCACGGACCACCGCGCGGGCCTGCCGGTCGAGGTCGGCGCAGCGCCGCAACCAGGCGGAATCCGGTGCGCCGCTGGTCACCGCGCGGGTGCCGGTGCCGACGACATTGCCGGACACATCGGGCCAGCGCGGACCGGTGGTGAGCGCGAAGACGGTGACCTCCGGGTCGGCCAGCACCCGGGAGACCTGCCGGTGCAGGGTGGGCCGCCCGGTGATGATCGCCTGGGTCGGTTTCAGCAGCGGCAGCGCCAGCGGGTGCAGGGCCGGGCCGTGCACGGGCGCGGTCGGCTCGGCCACGGTCGGCAGGGCCGCGAGCTCGGGACGCAGCCCGGCGCCGTGGCCGGAGATGACCACCGTGTCGGGAGTGAGGTCGATATCGAGGGGAACGTCGAGGGTGGCGTACTGGGTCGCGGTCCACGGCCGGTCCTCGGCGCGCCCCGGCGGCAGCGGATCGGTCGACAGCTCGGGGACCAGCGGCTCGCGCAGCGGAATGTCGAACTGGACCGGTCCGGCATTGCCCGAGCGGGTTCCGCGCGCGGCGGCGAGCACCCGGCACACCGCCGAGCGCCACACACTGTTCTGCCGCGGATAGCTCAGCTCGCCAGCCTCCGCCTCGGCCAGCCCGAGGCTGATCGTGGCCCGGACCTGGCTACCGAACAGGCCCATCTGCTCGACGGTCTGATTGGCGCCGGTGCCCAGCATCTCGTAGGGCCGGTTGGCACTGATGACGATGAGCGGCACCCGCGCGTAGTTGGCTTCGAGCACCGCGGGCCCGAGATTGGCCACCGCGGTTCCCGAGGTCATCACCACCGGCACCGGCCGCCCCGAGGACACCGCGAGCCCGATCGCGAGGAAACCCGCGGTCCGCTCGTCGATGCGCATGTGCAGCCGTAGCCGCCCGGCCACGTCCGCCGCCTGCAGGGCGAAGGCCAGCGGGGCATTGCGCGAGCCGGGGCACAGCACCACCTCGCGGACGCCGCCGCGCACGAGTTCGTCGACGACCACCCGGGCCTGCGCAGTAGACGGATTCACAAACCCCAGCCTGTCAGACCGGGATACCCACGTCTCCCCCCGGCCCGCGTTGCCTGCGTCACGGGCGGGTCGGCGGACCGGGTTCCGGGCCCACCGAGCGCATTCTCCGGACAATTCACCCGAATTTCAGATCGGCCGATGCATATCTGTTGATATGACGAAGCGAGACTATTCAAGAATCCGCAACAAGATCACCAATAAAAAGAAATCCGGTGCGGGCACAGGGCCCGGCACCGGATTTCGGCGAGTGTCCGCGGAACCGCTCAGGAAGCGGGCTGGGTGAGATCCTGGATGCCGATGACGGATTCGATGATGTTGAGCACCGCGGAGGTGCCACTGTCGACCGCGGCGCTGCCCGACTCGAGCACACCGAAACCGGCGGCCGAGCCGGTGGTGAGGTCCGCGGAACCGCTGGCCAGATCGGCCGATCCGCTGGCCGAGCCACTGAAGGAACCGGTGCCCGCGGAGCCCGAGTCGGCGCCCGCGACGGCGACGGGACCGAGGAACATGGCGGCAGCGGCGGCAGCGGCGCCGGTGGCGGCGAGAGTCTTGCGAGAGATCATGAGAACCGAACTTCCTTTCAGCAATTCGCGTTTCGAACCGCTCGAAAAGCAACGTAATCGATGCGATCCGGAACTTTCCACCGCCGCCGCGGCGCCCGAATTTCCGGCGACCTTCGCTTTTCCTGCCGTTCACCCGCGCCGTTATCCGGCTCACAATCTCCCGACCGGAATTTACCGCTGACCGGAAAACACTGTGGCGTGCGACTCCCGGCACGTCGTTACGTGAGTGTGGTCACCGCGCACGCGAAAGGCCGGTGCGGCCCGGAGACATCCCCGGCGGCCGCACCGGCCTTTCGTGACGATCACGGCGGGGGCTGCCCCGCCCCTTGCTCAGCCCGCGTGCTTCTGCACCAGGTCGGCAACCCGCGGCAGCGCCTCGACGACGTGCTTCTTGGCGGAGCCACGCATCGACGAGTAGACCTTCTGCAGAGCCGGACGCGAGGAGGCCTCGGCCCGGGCATCGGTGACAGCCAGCAGCGACTCGGCGACCTCGTCCGACTTCGACGTCAGCAGGTCGGCGAAGGTGCCGGTGCCCGAGGTGGTGAATTCGGCCCAGTACGGCTGGAGCTGGTCGAGCAGCTTGGGCGCCAGCGATGCGAGGGCATCCGGAACGATGGTGGGGCTGATCTTCTTGACCGCCGCGTAGCCACCCTTCACGGCCAGGCCGGACGCACCACCTTTGTCCGAGACCTCGGCGTCGAGAACCTCGACGGCGTCAGCAAGGAAAGCCGGACGCTTGGTGTCGTCGAGCAGGGATTCAGACAGTGCTGCAACCACTTTCAGGTTCCTCCGGATCGGTTCGTTGAACGAGCAGCCGCAACTATACGCACCGGGTCGGTCCGGCACCGCGCGACCGCTCCACCTGCGGTGTCACGACCATGTACCACCGCGAGCGACAGTAGGGCAATAATCGGGGTCGTGACTTTCGATCCGAAGCTGTGGCGGCCCGTCCCCGGGTTCGAGGACCTGACCGACATCACCTATCACCGACATATCGAGCAGGGCACGGTGCGGGTGGCGTTCGACCGGCCCGAGGTGCGCAACGCGTTCCGTCCGCACACCGTCGACGAGCTGTATCGCGCGCTCGACCACGCGCGGATGTCCTCGGATGTCGGCGCGGTGCTGCTCACCGGCAACGGACCGAGCCCCAAGGACGGCGGCTGGGCCTTCTGCTCCGGCGGCGACCAGCGCATCCGTGGCCGCAGCGGCTACCAGTACGCCGAGGGCGAGACCGCCGACACCGTAGATCCCGCGCGCGCTGGCCGGTTACACATCCTCGAGGTGCAGCGGCTCATCCGGTTCATGCCCAAGGTGGTGATCGCGCTGGTGAACGGCTGGGCCGCCGGTGGCGGGCACAGCCTGCACGTGGTGTGCGACCTGACGCTGGCCTCGCGCGAGCACGCGCGGTTCAAGCAGACCGACGCCGACGTGGGCTCCTTCGACGGCGGTTACGGCAGCGCGTATCTGGCCAAGATGGTCGGCCAGAAGTTCGCCCGCGAGATCTTCTTTCTCGGCAGGCCGTACACGGCCGAGGAGATGCATCAGATGGGCGCGGTGAACAAGGTCGTCGACCACGACGAGCTGGAGAACGTCGCGCTGGAGTGGACCGCCGACATCAATGGCAAATCCCCGCAGGCCCAGCGCATGCTGAAGTACGCGTTCAACCTGCTCGACGACGGCCTGGTCGGCCAGCAGCTCTTCGCGGGCGAGGCGACCCGCATGGCGTACATGACCGACGAGGCCGTGGAGGGCCGCGACTCGTTCCTGGAGAAACGCGAACCGGACTGGACCCCCTACCCCTGGTACTTCTGACCCGAGACAGGCGGACCCCATGGAGATTCTCAACAGCCGGATCATCGTGCGGCCCAGCGACTATGCCCGCACGCTGGAGTTCTACCGGGACGGGCTGGGGCTGGCGATCGCCAGGGAGTACCCGGGCGGCACGGTGTTCTTCGCCGGGCAGTCGCTGCTCGAGGTCGCCGGGCACGGCGGCGGCGAGCAGCCGGGCGGCTTCGCGGGCGCGATCTGGTTGCAGGTGCGCGACATCGCCGACGCGGCGGCGGAATTGGCGCTGAAGGGAATCGTGATCGAGCGCGCGCCCGCGCTCGAACCATGGGGTCTGTGGGAGATGTGGGTGCGGGACCCGGACGGGGTGCCGCTGGTGCTGGTCGAGGTTCCGGCCGAGCATCCGATCCGGCGCGATCAGCGTCGGCCCCCGGAGTGAGCGCGACCCGGCCGAGCCGAGTTGCCGATCGTGGTCCGGCCGCGCACGATAGCTGCGAGCAACCGCAAACAGACCCGTTGGCCGGGTCTTGTCGGTCGCATGACACGATCGAAGCCGTGAGGGCGCGCAGCAAGCTGTATCCGGAGGTGAAGGCGTGAGCAGAACGCTGCGGACGCTGCAGATGCCGACCGGTTCCGGTGTCGGCGAAGTGCTTCCCCACCTGCGGCAGGCGCTCGACGGCAGCGGCCCGGCCTGGCTGCCGATTCCCACCACCGACCGCCGTGAGGCGCGCAGGCTCTCCGACGCGCTCAAGCCCGGCGATCCGATCGACGACGACGTCGCCCTGGTCGTGACGACCTCGGGCACCACCGGCATCCCCAAGGGCGCTTTGCTGGGCGCCGAGGCCCTGCGGGCCAGCGGCAATGCCACCCACGAGCGGCTGGGCGGGCCGGGCAGCTGGCTGCTGGCGCTGCCCACCCATCACATCGCCGGTATCCAGGTGCTGCTGCGCAGCATCCTGGCCGGGACCGAACCGACCGTGCTGGACGTGTCGGGCGGGTTCCTGCCCGAGGCGCTGGCCGGGGCCGTGGCCGCCATGCGCGGCCCGCGCCGCTACACCGCGCTGGTGCCGACGCAGCTGATCAAGTCGCTGGACTCGCCGGTGGCGGCCAAGGCGCTGGCCGAGCTGGACGCCGTGCTGGTCGGCGGGGCGGCCACCCCGCTGCCCGTCTACGACCGGGCCCGCGACATGGGCATCAATGTGGTGCGGACCTACGGCATGAGCGAGACCTGCGGTGGGTGCGTCTACGAGGGCGTGCCACTGGACGGCACGCTGATCCGGATCGAGGACGGCCGGGTGGTGCTCGGCGGGGCGATGGTCGCGCGAGGCTACCGCAATCTGCCCGATCATCCGGCCTTCGCCGAGCCCGGCTGGTTCCGCACCGAGGACGCGGGCACCTACACCGACGGCGTGCTGACCATCTCCGGTCGCCTCGACGAGGCGATCATGACCGGCGGGCTGCTGGTGATCCCGCAGGTCGTGGAGGCCGTGCTGGCCACCCATCCGGGCATTCGCGAGTGCATCGTGCTCGGCCTGCCCGACGAGCGGCTGGGTCAGCGGGTGGCGGTGGCGATCGTGCCCGCGCCGGGCGCCGCGCCGACGCTGGACGAGCTGCGCGCGCATGTCGTTGCCGAGCTGGATTCCATCGCCGCCCCGCGTGAGCTGGCGGTTCTCGACGAGATTCCGCTGCGTGGACCGGGTAAACCCGACCGCGCCGCACTGCGCGCGCACCTGCGGGCCGACACCGCGCGCTGAGCTGTCGCGGCCTTACACGGGCCGTGACATGCCGGTGCAAGAGCCACGCAAGGCGGGGTGGGCACCGTAGGTCGCATGACTTACACACCCACTTCCGCGCTCGCCGTCGAGGCCGACGGCTTGGTCAAGGTGTTCGGCAAGCAGCGCGCCGTCGACGGGGTGAGCCTGGCGGTTCCGCGCGGCTCGGTCTACGGCGTGCTCGGACCCAACGGCGCGGGCAAGACCACCACCATCAAGATGCTGGCCACGCTGCTGCGGCCCGACGCCGGGAGCGCCCGGATCTTCGGCCACGACGTGGTCGCCCGGCCCAATGCCGTGCGCTCGCTGGTCGGCGTCACCGGGCAGTACGCCTCGGTCGACGAGGAGCTCACCGCCACCGAGAATCTGCTCATCTTCGCCCGGCTGCTCGGCCTGAGCCGGGTCGACGCCCGGCGCCGGGCGGGCGAGCTGCTCGACGAGTTCGCCCTCGCCGAGGCCGCCGACAAGCCGCTGAAGAACTTCTCCGGCGGCATGCGCAGGCGCCTGGACCTGGCCGCCAGCCTCATCGCCACCCCGCCGCTGCTGTTCCTCGACGAGCCCACCACCGGCCTGGACCCGCGCACCCGCGCCCAGATGTGGGACACCATCCGGCGCCTGGTCCGCGAGGGCGCCACGGTGCTGCTCACCACCCAGTACCTCGACGAGGCCGATCAACTGGCCGACCGTATCGCGGTGATCGATCACGGCCGGGTGATCGCCGACGGCACCGCCGACGAGCTCAAGGCCTCCGTCGGCGGCTCCTCGGTGCACCTCACCCTGGTCGATCGCGCCCAGCTCGACGAGGCCCGCCGCATCGTCGGCGATTTCCTCGGCGTGAGCGCGCAGGTCAGCCCCGAGGCGGGCAGGCTCACCGCGGCGCTGCCCGATCCCAATCTCACCGCCGAGCTGCTGATCCGCCTGCGCGACTGGGAGATCGGGGTCGAAGAGATCACCGTCAGCAAGCCCACCCTCGACGAGGTCTTCCTCACCATCACCGGCCACCCGGCCGAGGATTCCGACGACACCGAACGGAGCGCGGCATGACCGCAGTTCTCACGGCGCCCGCGCCCACCACCGAGCTCGCCGAGGTCAGCGACCGTCCCGGGCTGCGCGCGACCATCTCCACCTCGTTCACCATGGCCTATCGCGGCCTGCTCAAGATCAAGCACAATCCCGAGCAGCTCTTCGACGTGACGGTGCAGCCGATCCTGTTCACCGCGCTGTTCACCTACATCTTCGGCGGCGCGATCTCGGGCAGCGTCTCGAACTACCTGCCGGTGCTGATCCCCGGCATCCTGGTCCAGACCGTGGTCCTGACCTCGGTGGTCACCGGCACCCAGCTGCGCGAGGACATGGACAAGGGCGTGTTCGACCGCTTCAAATCCCTGCCCATCGCCCGGGTCTCGGCCCTGGCGGGCGCGCTGATCGCCGATATGGTGCGCTACGGCATCGCCTCCACACTGACCATCATCGTCGGCCTGTGCCTGGGCTACCGGCCCGAGGGCGGGGTCACCGGGGTGCTCGCCGCGGTGCTGATGGTGGTGGTGTGCTCGTTCGCGATCAGCTGGGTCTGGGCGCTGGTCGGTGTCACCGGCAAGAGCGCGGCCTCGGTGCAGGGCATCTCGATGATGGTGATGTTCCCGCTGACGTTCATGTCCGGCGCCTTCGCCCCGGTGAGCACCATGCCGGGCTGGATGCAGGGACTCAACCACGTCAACCCGGTGTACTACATGGTCAATGCCGCCCGGGAGCTGATGAACGCCAACAGCTTCGGCGGTGACCTGGTGTGGTCGCTGCTCGGCGCGGTCGCGGTGATCGCGATCTTCGCGCCGCTGACCGTGCGGGCCTACATGCGCCGCGCCTGACGACCTGCCGCCGACGGCATCCGGATCGCTCCGGGTGCCGTCGGCCTGTTCGCGGCCAGCGTGCCCGCGATCTCGATGATGCGGCGCGCCGAGTCCGTCCGGCGCACTCCCGCGGCCTGTCGCACGGCCTGGTCCAGCGCCGCCGCCCCGACGGTGCCGCGGTGCAGGGCGAGGTGGCGGGCCAGTTCCATCGACGGATTGTCCTGCCGGGCCACCGATGTGGCGGCCAGGGCCAGCAGCTCCAGCCCGGCGGCCCGGTCGACGCCGGTGGCCAGCAGATAGGACCCGAGCGCACAGCCCACCGCACCGATCTGCGGCAGGTCGGAGTATTTCGTCAGCCGGTCCCGGGTCGCGGCGACCACACTGTCGACCAGATCGGCCGCGTCGGCCGCCCGGCCGGACAGGACATGCGCGCCGACCGCGCCCGCGGCGACCATGAGCCCACCCGGGCCGGGCGTGATGTCGAAATCCGGCCAGCCGAGCAGGTCCAGCGCGCGGCGGTAATGCCCGAGCCCGGCCTCGACGTCGCCGTCGGCCAGTTCGAGTTCGGCGACGGCGGTGGCGACGGTGGCGATCCGATGGTTGCGCTGGATGCCTACGTCATCGATCTGGCGGATGCCGGAATCGCCCGGCCGCAGGGCGAAGTCGAGCTCGCGGCGCGCCTCGGCCTGTCGGCCGCTTCCGATCAGCGCGGCGGCCAGATAGCAGCGGCTCTCCATGATCTCGTCGTGGATGCGCAGCTGATCCATCAGCGTCAGCGCGCGGCGGTAGTAGGTCACCGCCTCGTCGTAGCGCGCCGACTGACCGCACAGCTGGGCCAGGTGCTGGCAGATATTGGCCGCGCCCCAGACCTCGCCGGGGCCGAATTCGTCCAGCGCGCGCAGGGCGTCGCGGGTCGAGCCGCGCATATTGCCCAGGTTCTCCCAGAAGTTGGCGCGGGCGATCAGCGCGGCCAGGCGCACTTCCGGTCGCGGTGAGCGCACCGATTCGGCGAACAACCGGCCGATCCGGAAACCGCCGAGCGGCATCACCATCAACCGGCCGAGAAAGCGCAGACCGGGATCGAGTCCGGGATGGCCGAGCAGCCTGCGGACCCGCAACCGGGCGATCATGATCGGCCGGGTCTCGCCGCCGTGCAGGAACATCAGGTGCGTCAACGACAGCACATGGGTGACCATCTGCAGGTCGGCGGCGTCGCCGGTGGCCGGTTCCGGTGGATCGACAGCGATCATCCGCATCGCCCAGCCGAGGAATTCCAGGTGCGCGCCGCGCATCATCCACAGCGTCGCCACCACCGGGAACAAGCCGTACACGGTGGCCGCGTCGGCACGATCGGTGGCGGTGCGCAGCACGACGGTCAGGTTGTCGAGCTCGGCGGCGACCGCGAGCACCGCCGAGACCTGATCGCCGTCACGATAGGCGTGGATCGCGGCCGCCGCGAAATCTCGCGCCCACTCGGCCATCCTGGCGCGTACCAGCGCGGATTCGGCGCCCGCGGTCTCGGCGTCGATCGCGGCCAGTTGCTCGGCGCCGAATTCGCGGACGGTCTCGAGCATCCGGTAGCGGGTGGCGCCGTTGTCGGGGTCGTCGAGGACAGTGAGCAGCGAATGGCCGACCAGACCGTCCACCGCCATCGCCATATCGAGCACGTCCGGAGACGCCGCCACCGCCTCCGCGGCGGACAGAGTGAACCCGGCTGGGAAACGCGCCAGCCTGCGCAGCACCACCTGCTGATCGGGTTCGAGCAGATTCCAGCTCCAGGCGATCACCGCGTGCAGCGTGCGATGCCGGTGCGGCGCGGTTCGATCGCCGCTGCGCAGCAGGGCGAAGCGGTGTTCGAGGCGAGTCTCGATCTCGGCCACGCTCATGGTGCGCACCCGGGCCGCGGCGAGTTCGATGGCCAGCGGCAGGCCGTCGAGGGTGCGGCACAGGCGCGCCACCGTCTCCGGGTCGAGGCGGACGTCGGGGCGCACCGCGCGGGCCCGGGCGCAGAACAGGTCGGTCGCGGGCGAACCCGCCGCGTCGACGGACAGCGGAGCCAGCGGATAGACGGTCTCGGCGGTGATCGCCAGCGGAGAACGGCTGGTGGTGAGCACGGTCAGGCCCGCGCAACTGCCGACGAGGTCGGAGACCAGGTCGGCGGCGGCTTCGATCACGTGCTCGCAGTTGTCCAGAATGAGCAGCGTGGGCCGCGCGTCGAGAGCTTCGCGCAGCCGTCTGCCCACGTCGACGGCGCGCCCCGTCCGCAACTGCGCCGAATCACTGAGCTCACCCAGGCCCATCACGTACCCGATGGCGGCTTCGATGTCGACGCGCGCTTCGGCGCCCGAACTCGATTCGCCCTGCACCGAGGCCAATTCGACCAGCACCACCGGCGTGATCCGCCTCAGCCGCGCCCCGACCGCATTGGCGACCCGGGTCTTGCCGGTCCCACCGGGTCCCAGAATCGTGGTCACCCGCGACTGCCCGACCATGGCGGCGATGGCGTCGAGATCGTCGGCGCGGCCGAGCAGTTCGTTGGGGGCGGCGCGCAGGCCGAGTGCGGTGGGCAGGGGTGTGTCGCCTCGGCCGCCGCGTGCCGTGGTGCGGTCGTGCGCTTCGTTCCCGGGGTCGGCGTCGCCGCTGTGCCGGGCAGCGCCCTCGCCCGAGGGATCGTCGCCAGCCGCCCCGAAGCTCACGTCATCGCGCGCGCCACCACCCGACTGGTCGACGCCAGGCCGCACAACGCGGGCGTCCGCGCCCGCACCACGATTCGACCGGCCGCCACCGGGCTGCGCGGAACTGCTGTCTGCGCCCGGGCCGCCCACCACGTCGGAGTCCGCGCGGCCGGTGTCGCGGGCCGGGTAGCTGCGCGACCGGTCGATATCGCCCGCCGCGGCAGCGTCGGTATACGTGTGGGTTGCTGGGTCGTCGTACTCCGAGCAGCCGACGGGGACGGATACGTGGGGACCGGCGGCGTCTTCGCCGTGCCCCGGTCGGCGCGGAGTGCTGCAGGCGGGCTGACGTCCGGTCGGAGTGCCGGGGAGCACGATCGGGTCACCGCGTAGGACAGCCGCGTTGAGGGCGAGCAGAGCCGGGCCGGGGTCGGCGCCGAGTTCTTCGATCAGGCGCAGGCGGTAGGTGGCGAAGACCTCGAGGGCGTCGGCCGTGCGGCCCGCGGCGGCGAGCAGGCGGATCAGGGTGGTGTGGGCCGGTTCGTCGAATGGTCGGGTCCCGGCGGCGGCGCGGGCGAGTGTGATGGCGGTGGGGAGGTCGCCATGGGCGGTGCGGGCGGCGAGTTCGATACGGTCGAGGTCGCGGCGCAGGTGGTCCGCGGCGATGCGGAGGTCCTCGGCGGGGGCGGAGTCGGGCAGGTCGGCGCCGGGTTCGCCACGCCACAGGGCGCGGGCCCGGGTGAGCGCGGACAGGCAGTCGGTGAGTTCGCCCGCGGCGAGCTGTTTGTCGGCGCGGCGGGCCAGAGCGTGGGCGGCGGTGAGGTCGACGGCGTCCTCGGGCAGGGTCAGCCGGTAACCGGCGGGGCCGATCTCCAGCGCGCCCTCGGGCAGCAGCGCTCGCAGCCGCGAGATCTGCGTGTGCAAAGCGTTCATCGGCGCGCGCGGTGGCTGCTCGCCCCAGACCTCCTCGACCAGCGCCTGGGCACTGCGGGCCCGGCCTGGCCGCACCGCGAGGGCGGTGAGCAGCAGGCGGGCGCGGGCGCCGGGGAGCGCGCGCAACGAACCGTCGCGACGGACCGCGATCACACCGAGCACGCCGACAACGGCGGCGTCGGCGGCGGGAGGCGGCCCTCCCGGACCGGGGTGCTGTGCAGACATGCCGGATGTCATCGTAGGCCGCCCCTCGATGACGCGTCGTCCCGCGACATCGCGCACCGAACCGCCGGTGCGCACGAATTTGTCACCACCCCGGCCTACGCTGACGTTCATGGGCGACTTCGAGGTGATCCGGCGCACGACCATCGCCGCCGAACCGGCACGTATCCGCGGCTACATCGACAACTTCCACCAGTGGATGCTCTGGTCACCGTGGGAAGACGCCGATCCCCAGCTCGCGCGCACCTACACCGGCCCCGAGTCCGGCGTCGGCGCGCGCTACGCCTGGCGCGGCAATCGCAAGGCGGGTGCGGGCACCATGGAGATCAAGGCCGACGCCGAACGCGAGATCGGCATCGAGCTCACCTTCGAGAAACCGTTCAAGGCCACCAACTTCGTCACCTTCACCCTCGCCCCCAGCGGCGCGAACACCGAGGTGACCTGGAAGATGACCGGCACCCACTCCGGCCTGATGGGCGTGCTGGGCAAGGTGTTCCCCATCGACAACATGATCGGCAAGGATTTCGACAAGGGCCTGGCCCGGCTCAAGACGCTCGCCGAATCCGCCTAGCTTCCGGCACGCGGCTAGGCTTCGGATCATGGCTACAGCTGCGGAATGGATCGAGGGCGCCCGGCCGCGGACGCTGCCCAACGCGATCGCGCCGGTCCTGGCGGGCACCGGTGCCGCCGCGTCGATCGACGGGGCGGTCTGGTGGAAAGCGATACTGGCCCTGGTCGTTTCGCTGGCGCTGATCGTCGGAGTGAACTACGCCAACGACTACTCCGACGGCATCCGCGGCACCGACGACGTGCGGGTCGGCCCGCTGCGCCTGGTCGGTTCGAAGCTGGCCTCCCCCACCGCCGTTCGCACCGCTGCCGTGCTCAGCCTGGCCCTCGGCGCCGTGGCGGGCCTGGTGCTCGCGGTGACGACGGCCTGGTGGCTGGTGCTGATCGGCGCGCTGTGCCTGGCCGGTGCCTGGTTCTATACCGGTGGCAGCAAGCCCTACGGCTACAGCGGTTTCGGTGAGATCGCGGTGTTCGTGTTCTTCGGCCTGGTCGCGGTGCTGGGCACGCAGTACGTACAGGCGCTGCGGGTCGACTGGGTCGGGCTGCTACTGGCCATCGGTGTCGGCGCGTTCTCCAGCGCGGTGCTGGTGGCCAACAACCTGCGCGATATCCCCACCGACACCGAATCCGGGAAGGTCACCCTCGCGGTGAAACTCGGCGACGCCCGCACCCGCACCCTGCACCTGGCCCTGCTGGCCGTGCCGTTCGTCCTGAGCGTCGCGCTGGTGGCCCGCACTCCGTGGGCCCTGGTAGGTCTGCTGGCCGCCCCGCTCGCCGTGCGCGCCAACGCCCCGGTCCGCACCGGCGAGAACGGCCTCGAACTGATTCCCGCCCTCCGCGATTCCGGCCTCGCCCTGCTGGCCTGGTCGGCACTGAGTGCGTTGGCTGTCGGCCTGGGCTGAGTCCGGCGCGGCCGTCCCCATAGCGCGCCAGGGCGGCCTGCTGTGCGCGGAACCGGATTGCCGCGTGCCGCGCCGTGTCATCGGCGGCGCCGATCCGTGTCGCGCTCGGCGTGGACTACCAGTTCGCCATCATGATCCGGTCCAGCGGTCAGGCCGAGGCTGGCTGCGATCGTTCCGGCTCGGTGACCCGCTGGGCTGGAACGTGGGCCCGGATCAGCTCGGCGAGGTGTCTGCCGGTGCGGTCCAGCGGCTCAGCGCTGCGCTGGGCCAGTGACATCACCACCGCGCCCTCAATCGCGGCGATCACCGTCGTCGCCAGTGACAGCGCGGTCTCCGGCGCGACCTGTTCGGCCCGCAGCCGGGCGGCCAGCGCCTGCTCCCACTCGTCGAACGCCGCACCCGCCGCATCGGCCGCGTCGGGCGCTTCCGAACGCCCCAGCGCGGCGGCCACGATCGGGCAGCCCGCGAGGAAATCGCTGGATTCCACGACCGACTTCCACGCCTCGGTGAACGAGGCGATGGTCGCCTCGGGATCGGACCGGCGGGCGAAGGTCTCGATCACGCCGGTCATCGCGCATCCCGCGACCCGGGTGGCCTCGGTGATCAGCTGGGATTTGCCGCCGGGGAAGTTCAGGTAGACCGTCCGGCGGGAGATCCCGCTGTGGTCGAGCAGCCGGGTGACGCCGGTCCCGGCCACGCCGTAGCGGCGCACCAGATCGATCGCGCTCTGCACGAGTCCGTCACGCGCTGCCATCGGCGTCCTTTCGTTCGGTCTCGTTGAAGTATACCGATCGGTGTACTACCGTTCGGGCAAGTACACCGATCGGTGTACCGCGATCGGAGGAGAGTCGACGATGACAGCCCTGAGCGACCCACTGGCCCTGCCTTGCGGCCAGGTCCTGCCCAACCGGCTGATGAAGGCCGCGCTGAGCGAGGGCCTCGGCTCCGCCGAGTTCGGGCCCGACGAGCGCCTCGAACGGCTCTACCGCCGCTGGGGCGCGGGTGGCTTCGGCCTGATCGTCACCGGCAATGTGATGGTCGACCACACCCAACTCGGCGAGCCGGGCAATGTCGTCGTCGAGGACGAGCGCCACCTCGGCGCACTGCACCGCTGGGCCGAGACCGCCAAGGCGGGCGGCGCCCGGATCTGGATGCAGATCAACCACCCCGGCAGGCAGGCCAACCCCCTGGCCTCCAAAGCGCAGCCCGTCGCGCCCTCGGCGATCGCGCTCGATATCCCCGGCCTGCCGAAACCCCGCGAACTCACCGACTCCGAGATCACCGACCTGGTGCGCCGCTACGCCACCACCGCGCGGGTCGCCGAGGCGGCCGGTTTCGACGGTGTGCAGATCCACGGCGCGCACGGTTATCTCGTCTCGCAGTTCCTGTCCCCGCTGGCCAATCAGCGCACCGACCGCTGGGGTGGTGACGCGCAGCGGCGGGCCCGTTTCGTCCTCGAGGTGGTGCGCGCCATCCGGGCCGAGGTGGCCGACACCTTCGCCGTGGCGATCAAGCTCAATTCAGCGGACTTCCAGCGCGGCGGCTTCTCCGAGGACGAATCCCGCGCGGTGATCAGCCTGCTGGCCGCCGAGCGCCTCGACCTGATCGAGATCAGCGGCGGCAGCTACGAATCGCCCGCCATGATGGGCAGGCCAGTGGCTCGCGCTGCCAGCACGGTGGCGCGCGAGGCGTACTTCCTCGAATACGCGCAGTCGGTCCGCACCCTGGCCGGGTCGGTGCCGCTGGCCGTCACCGGCGGCTTCCGCACCCGCTCGGCGATGGACGCCGCGGTCGACTCGCACGAATGCGATGTGGTGGGCCTTGGCCGCCCCAGCACCCTCACCCCCGGCGCGGCCAACGATCTGCTGCGCGGCGACACCAGCAGGCTGCACTCGCCGCAGATCTCGCTGCGCCTGCCCGCCGCCCTGATGACCATGGCGAGCATCAAGGCCGTCGAGGGCGCGCTGGATCTGCAATGGCACACCGACCAGCTGCACCGCCTCGGCGCGGGTGATGACCCCGATCCCGGCCGCACGCCCTGGTTCACCGCGGCGACCATGCTGAAGCGCAACGGCTTCGACGCGTTCCGCAGCAGAAGGAGCTCGACCGCGAAGAAGGACCCGGCCCAGCGCAAGTTCGAGATCGAACGCGCCGTCGGGCGCTATCTGGGCAATCCGGTGGTGCGCGGGCTGAGCCGGATCGGCATCCGCACCACATTCGCGACCGAGCTGGAGACCACCGGCCGCAAGTCCGGGCAAGCCCGGGTGGTGCCGGTCTCGGTGGCCTTCGACGACACCGGCGCCTGGGTGATCAGCCAGCACGGCACCCGCTCGGGCTGGGCCGCCAATATCGGCGCCGAACCGAAAGTGCGGGTGCGCCAGGGCAATCGCTGGCGCACCGGGGTGGCCGAGCTGCGCCCGGGCGACGACGTGGTCGCCCGGGCCCGCAGCTTCGCCCCGAATCCGGTGTTCGCCGGTTTGACCGCCGCGACGTTCCGCACGCTGGCCAGCGATCCCGTCTCGGTGCGGATCACCTTCACCGACTGAGGATCACCCGGCGGCGGCTAGTCGCCGTCGGGCACCAGGATGCCCAGCACCCAGTTGACCAGGGTGATGATCACGCCACCCCACAGCGCGGCCCAGAAGCCGTCCACGCGCAGGCCGTAGTCGGTGATCTCGGTGATCTTGGCGGTCAGCCACAGCATGCCCGCGTTCACCACCAGCAGGAACAGCCCGAGTGTGAGGATCACGAACGGCAGGGACAGGAGTTTCACGATCGGCTTGATCACCGCGTTCACGGCCGTGAACACCAGCGCGACGAGCACGATGACCAGGGCCTTGCCCCAGTTGCCCCACTCCTCGGACCAGTCCGGCGGCACGTAGATATCGATTTTGTCGATCCACGCGGCCGCTGCCCAGATGGCAACGGCGTTGATGACCAACCGTATTGCTAGCTGCATACCCGCCATGCTAGGCCCGGAATCGGACATCGCGGCGGGTCTGACACGATCCCGCGGCCGAATTCAGGCCGCGCGGTCCAGCATCGCGTACACGTCGGCACGCAGCGCGCTCACCGCGTCGGGCCCGCCGAGCAGCGCGGTGCTCCCCGGCTCGCCCGCGCGCAGGACGCCCAGCAGCAGGTGGGCCGTGCCGATCTCGCGGTCCTTGCGGTGGATCGCCTCGCGCAGTGCGAGTTCCAGCGATTTCTTGGCCTCGGCCGTGAACGGGATGTGCCCCCAGTTGGTCCCGCGCAGCCGCCCGAAGACACCGCGCTTGGGTTCGGGTTCGGCCCGGTCCCAGGCTTCGGGGCCGAAGTTCTCGGCGACGCTGGCCTGCACGGCGTCGAGGTCGATGCCGATCGAGCGCAGCGCCTCGGCATCGTCGGCGCCCAGCGGCGTCTCGTCCGCGCGGGCGGCCAGCGCGGTGCGCACGCCGTCGGCGGTGAGGCCGCGGGCGGTCAGGACGGCGGCCAGGCCGGGTTCGGCGTGGGCGAGCACGCCGAGCAGCAGGTGCTCGGGCCGGATCTTCGACGCCCCGAGTTCCTTCGCGTCCTCCTGGGCCACCACCACGGCCACTCGCGCGTGCTTGGTGAATTTCTCGAACATCAGCGGGTTCCACCTCTCCGGTTGTGCTTCTGATGCACGGCCTGCTTGCTCACCTCGAGTGCCTCGGCGATGGCCTGCCAGGACCAGCCGTTGGCCCTGGCATTGGCCACCTGGACGGTCTCGAGCCGGTCGGCCAGCCTGCGCAGGGCGAGTACCGCGCGCAGACCGACCGCGGGATCGGGATTTCCGGCCGCGGCGGCGAGCGTTGTCGCATCGGTCATGTTGTCAATTTTGATTGACGATCCTGGTGGTGTCAACAAAAATTGACATCGCTGAGCGCGAACGGACCAGCGAGCGGTCGGTCGGGAGAGGTCAGCCGTTCCAGCGGCCGGTGGCGGCGAACCCTTCGAGGATCGCGGTCGGGCCGGTCAGGTCCAGGTGCTGGTCGGCCACCCAGGCGTCGTCGAAATACGTTCCGGCGTAGCGGTCACCGCCGTCGCACAGCAGCGTCACCACGCTGCCGCTGCGGCCCGCGGCCAGCAGGTCGGCGATCAGGGCGAAGGCGCCCCACAGGTTCGTGCCGGTCGAGCCGCCTACGCGACGGCCGAGCACGGTGCTGGCGTGGCGGGCGGTGGCGATCGAGGCCGCGTCGGGCACCAGGATCATCCGGTCGACCACCTGGCCGATGAACGACGGCTCCACCCGGGGACGGCCGATGCCCTCGATCCGCGACGGCATGCCCGTCTCGTAGCCCGCGTCACCGGTCTCGTAGCCGCCGAAGAAGGCCGAGTGTTCGGGATCGACCACGGCCAGCTTGGTCGCGTGCCTGCGATAGCGCAGGTAGCGGCCGATGGTGGCGCTGGTGCCGCCGGTGCCCGCGCCGACCACGATCCACTCCGGCACCGGATGAGTCTCCAGCGCCAGCTGCTCGAAGATGGACTCGGCGATATTGTTGTTGCCGCGCCAGTCGGTGGCCCGCTCGGCGTGAGTGAACTGGTCCATGAAGTGCCCGCCGGACTCCTCGGCCAGGCGCTTGGCCTCGGTGTACATCTCCGGCGGACGCTGCACGAAATGACAGCGACCGCCCTGGGCCTCGATCAGCGCGATCTTCTGCGGCGAGGTGGACGCGGGCATGACCGCCACGAAATCCAGGCCGAGCAACTTGGCGAAATACGCCTCACTGACCGCCGTCGAGCCCGACGACGCCTCGACGACCGTGGTCCCCTCGGTCACCCAGCCGTTGCAGATGGCGTAGAGGAACAGCGAGCGGGCCAGCCGGTGCTTGAGGCTGCCGGTGATGTGGGTGGACTCGTCCTTGAGGTAGAGCTGCACGGACCAGTCGGCCGGTAGCGGGTAGCGCAGCAGATGGGTGTCGGCCGAGCGCTGGGCGTCGGCGTCGATCAGCCGGACGGCATTGTCGACCCAGGCACGCGGGGCGCTGTGGTCGACGACCTTCACGCGGCCGACCCGTCGTCGTCACCTCGCAAGCGGGCCCGCAGCTGCGCCTTGTCCTGCCGACGGCGGGCATCGACGATGGCGATGTCCTCGTTGACCTTGGTCCGCAGCGACTTGAACAGGGTGAGCGAGAGCGGCATCGCGACCAGCAACGCGAACAGCGCGGCGACGATGATCGGGATATCGACCCCGATGAGCGCGGCGACGCCGATAATGATCGCGGCGATCACCACCACCAGGCCGAGGCGGGCCAGCGTGTAGAGGGCCAGATTGCGGAAAAGCCGCTTTCCCGCGCCCGAACCTTGCTGACCGGTTGCTTCACTCACGCCAACAGCCTAACCCCGCGACGGGACCGCTCGGCGCAGCCCCGTTCGCGGCTTTTGTCTATTACTTCCCCTTTACCAACAGTAGGTGGTTCGACTAGGTGGGGGTCGCAGTGCGACGATGACGCCATCTGATGAGGGAACTGTCGAGAACGGAGAGGTTAGCTATGACTGCGATCACCGTCGGCGGCCAGGACACTCTGCTGACACCAGGCCAAGTGGCCGCCATGTTCCACGTAGACCCGAAGACCGTCACGCGGTGGGCTCATGCGGGCAGGCTCGGTTCGCTGCGCACGCCGGGCGGACATCGCCGCTTCCGCGAGTCCGAAGTGTTGCAGTTGCTCAGGTCGCTCACCACCGAGGCAGCCCCGCGCTGACCCGTACCGGCGGCGCGAGCCTGTCCTGGGCTCGCGTTTGCCGGATATTTCCCTTCCGTTGCGGATGTGCGCACGGCGCGGACACGGCTACCCTCGATACCAGGAGGTGAGCGACGTGACGTACCTGTTGGCACTCATCGCGATCGTGGCCGTGGCGGTGCTGTGCTGGAAGGCGTTCGGCCCCGAGAAGCCGCATCCGAGCTCCACCCGTCGGCCGGTCCTCGGTCCCGACGACGACCCGGAATTCCTCTGGCGCCTCGGCAAGCAGCACCGCGACGATTCCGGCGATCTCTGACCCGGACGTGGTCTGGACCACGCACTGACCCGGCTCGGCATCATACCGGCCAGTCGGGATGAAACACGGCATCGTGAGCCAGCCCACATACCCCCGATGCGCAGCGAAAAACCCGGCTGGATAACGTATTCCGGTGATCGATGTGCAGCAGGGTTCCATTCCGACCACTTGGCGCGCGGCCGACGGCAGCGCCGTGACGTTCACCGAGGCACGGTCGGCATGGACTCGCGCGGCACACGAGGTGCTCGCCGCGACCGCGTCGCGCTTCAACAACTTCATCGTCAACACCGAGCTAGCGGAACTGGTCCAGGAAGAATCCGGGATCCGCACCCAGGTGAAGTGGCAGCACTGGCTGCCCGTCGTGCTCGACCGCGTCGCCGAGCACTGTCACAAGAACAACGAGCCGCCGCTGAGCGCCCTGTGCGTGCGCCGCAACCAGACCGTCGGCACCGGCTACCGCTACATCCTCGAACTCGCGGGCCTGCCCATCCCCGACGACCTAGAGATGCACGCCGCCGCCGCCCGCTGGCAGTGCTACCAGCACTACGCCACCGACCTCCCCGCCGACGGCGGCCTCCCCACCCTCCCCCCGAAGGTCGCCGCCGTCCGCCAGCGCACCTCCCAGGACCTGGCCACCACCGAAGCCGCCGAAGCGGTCGAGGCCAAGCGCACCGCCACCTCCCGCCGCGCAGTCACGGTCCCCAAGCCCGAACCCGTCCGCAAGCCGGTCTGCCTCACCTGCCACGTGGAACTCCCCGCCAACAAGATCTGCTACTACTGCTGATCCCCGATCATCACCCGATGCCTGGACGCTCCCCGGAGCATCCGGGCATCGTCGTCCCCAGACCCGTCGCCCCAGCCTCGACGCGGTAGACCACCTCTCTCCCCCGCTGCTTCGGCGTCCACCCCCGGCGAAGCGCGCGATGCACAGCCCCCGCCACCACCCGCGGAGTGATGACCGTGCCGTGCTCCACCCAGGTCACCATGCGCTGCCCCCGCCCTTCGGCGATCTCGACGACAATCCCCAGCCCCGGCTCGTCATCCGGCGAGACGACCCACCGATAACGTTCCCCATCCAGATGCAGAATCCGTGTTCCCTGCCGTGCGATACCCATGCGCCCACTGAACACACCGCGATCCCGCACCCGCAAACGATTTTCGAGCCGAGCCCACATTTCCGTTCCGCCCCCGCCGACTTCAGAGCGCCATATGAGTCCAGGGATGCGCTGTACGACATCGAGAACCGTCCAGCCGCGCTGGGCCAAGGGTGCGACTGGAAGCGGTCAGTTCAGACCGGCGTAGCTGTGCAACCCGCTGATCACCATGTTGATGATGAACAGGTTGAACAGCATCGCGACGAAACCGGCGATGTTGATCCAGGCGGCCTTGGTGTCGCGCCAGCCGGAGGTGGCTCGGGCGTGGAGGTAGGCGGCGTAGAGGACCCAGGCGATGAAGGAGCAGGTTTCTTTGGGGTCCCAGCCCCAGAAGCGGCCCCAGGCGGCTTCGGCCCAGATGGCGCCGAGGATGACGCCCGCGCCGAAGAGGGGGAAGCCGATGATGGTGGTTTTGTAGGCGAGCTGGTCGAGGCTGCGGGCGTCGGGGAGGCGGCGGGCGATGGTGCCGAGGATGTTGTTCGATTCCTCGCCTGCTGGCTGGCGCATGCGGTACAGGTACAGCAGGCTGGCCACGCCGGAGACCAGGAAGACGCCACTGCCGATGCTCACGATGGTGACGTGGATGGGCAGCCAGAACGAGCGCAGGGCGGGGACCACGGGGGCCGCGTCGGCGTAGAGGACGGTGCCCGCGAGGAACATCAGGATCAGCACGGGGACCAGCAGGAACGCCCACATGGCCCGGTAGCGCTGGTCGCGCAGGAAGATCAGGCCGATCACCACGGCGGCCGCGGTGGCCATGGTGGTGAACTCGTACATATTGCCGAGCGGGAAGCGGTGCGTGGCGAAACCGCGCAGCACGATCGAGCCCACGTGCAGCGCCGCGCCGACGATCAGCACGGAGAAGGCCATATTGCCGAGGCGCTCGCCCAGCGGCTTGGTCGCGGGCGCCTCGATCCGGCCGGGCACGGCCGGGTCGGCGGGCGCGCCCACGGTGACCAGCTCGCGCGCGGCGACCTGCTTGGCCCGCGTCGAGGCGTACTGCACGATCAGCAGGACCGTGGCCAGGGCGTAGATCGCCATGGCCGACATGAAGGCGAAATCGCTGTAGCGCGCCAGCGTCTCGTCGATCTGCATCAGTTCTCCGCTCCCAGCAGCCGTGCCCGCAGTCGATCGAATTCGCCGCCCCAGCCCGCTTGATCGCTTCTGGCCAGGCCGCCCATCTCTACTACGGTGCGTCGTTGGTCCACGGTACCCGTACCGCTCTCAGCCGGGTAGGCCCGCACCCAGATCCGGCGCCGCTTCACCAGCAGCGACACCAGCAGACCGGCCATCATGGTCAGCGCGCTGATCAGCACCCACTGCTGGGCGGGGTCGTGCGAGACCTGCAGGTTGACGAACTCCTTGGCCCCGTCGAAGCTCACCTTGGTGCCGTTGGGCAGCGTGGTCGACTCCCCCGGCCGCAGGTTGACCCTGGCTTCCTTGGTGAGCCTGCCCTGCTTGATCATCTCCGGGTCCAGCGCGAACAGCGACTGCGAGCGGCCGGTGTCCAGGCCGGTGTTGCCGCGGTAGATGTCCACGGCCACGGCCGGATCGTCCATCCGCGGGAACGACGAGGTGAGCAGGCTGCCGTGCAGCAGCGCGGTGGGCGCGAACAGGCCCTCGATGGCGATCTGGTTCTGGCGGCGCTCTTCGTCGGTGGCGTACATGCCGCCGGGTGGGTCGATGCGCAGCGCGCCGCTGGACAGGAAGGTCTGGGCGTCGTCGGGACGCCACTGGATGGTCTCGGTGCGGGTCTGCCCGTCCGGGAAGGTGACGGTGAACGTCGGCGCGAACCCGTGACCCTGCAGGTAGACGCGGTCCCCGGCCACCCGCAGCGGGTGATTGACCGCGAGCTCGGTGCTGCGCCAGGTGTCGGTGCGCAGGTCGGCACCGGCCTGGTACTCGATATTGGAGGTGAACATCTCGGCCTGGCCGTTGGGCAGGTAGTCGGCCTTGAAGTCCTTGACCTTCACGCACAGCGGGGTCATCCCGGTGCCGTCGTTGACATTGCCCGCGCGGAAGGAGTCGAACACCGCCGGGGAGGTGGTGCAGAAGCCGGGCCCGTTGTCGGCGATCACGATGACATTGCCCTCGTAGCCGAACAGCTTGCCCAGCGCGATCGCGACCAGCAGCCCCACCAGCGACAGGTGGAACACCAGGTTGCCGAACTCGCGCAGGTAGCCCTTCTCCGCCGACAGCGTCACCTCGCCCTCGCGCTGCCCGGGCCGCACCTCGGTGCGCCAGCCGCGCAGCCGCGCGCGCGCCTGCTCGACGAACGCGGCCGCGTCGGCGTCGACGGTGTCGCTGCCGTGGTGCGGCAACCGGCCCAGATTGCGCGGCGCGGCCACCGGCGGCGTGCGCAGCGCCCGGTAGTGGTCCCAGCAGCGCGGCAGGATGCAGCCGACCAGCGAGATGAACAGCAGCACGTAGATGGCGGTGAACCAGAAGCTGCCGAACACGTCGAACAGCTCGAAGCGGTCCATCCACGGACCCAGCGTGGGCCGGTCGAAGATGTACTGGTCGACCTTCTGCGCGTTGAGACTGCGCTGGGGCAGCAGCGCGCCGGGAATAGCGGCCAGCGCCAGCAGGAACAGCAGCACCAGCGCGGTGCGCATGCTGGTCAGGCCGCGCCAGGAATTGCGGACCAGGGCCCAGGCACGCCCCGGCAGCGACTGCTTGCGGGGCGGGGTGGGGGTGGCGGGAGGAGTCAGTGTGTCAGTCATCAGATCGGGAGAGTCACCTCGGAGACGAAACCGTCGCGCACCCAGCTGACGAACTGGTCCCATGCCCCCGTGACCAGCGCGACACCGACGGCGACGAGCAGAACACCCCCGATTACCTGGATGGTGCGCGAATTGCGCCGCAACCAGCCCACCCCGCGCAGCGCCCCCGCCGAGCCGAAGGCCAGCACCACGAAGGGCAGACCCAGCCCGAGGCAGTACGCCACGATCAGCACCACACCGCGCACCGCGGTGGTGCCCTCGGTCCCGGCCGACACCGCCATCACGCCCGACAGCGTCGGGCCCAGGCACGGCGTCCAGCCCAGCGCGAACACCCCGCCGAGCAGCGGCGCGCCCACGATGCTGGTGAAGCGGCGCGGTTCCATCCTGGTGTCGCGCTGGAGCGCGGGCACCAGGCCGATGAACACCAGACCCATCAGGATCGTCACCACACCGCCGATGCGCTGCAGCAGCTCACGGTTGACGTTGAGCGTCTGGATCACGCCGAACACGGTGGCCGTGGCGAGCACGAACACCACCGTGAACCCGGCGACGAACAGTCCGGCGGCACCGGCCACCCGCATCTTCGCGCTACGGCGCGTGGCCGTGAGCGTGCCCGCCTGCGCGGCGGTGGCCGGTGGCGCCTCCGCCCCGACCAGCCCGGCGAGATAGGACAGGTACCCCGGCACCAACGGCACGACACACGGTGAAGCGAACGACACCAGGCCCGCGAGCAGGCAGGCTCCCAGCGCCAGCAACAACGGACCCGATGCCGCGGTCTGCTGGAAGGAATCCCCGACTGCGGCGAGCACCATCACTCTGTGGTGTCTTCGTCACGCTGCTCGTCGCGCGGCAACGACAGGGTGCGCTCGCTCTCGGCCGGTTCCGACGGGCCGAAATCGAACAGACCGGCACCCGCGACACTGCGCGGCACGGTCGCGATGCCTGCCCAACGGTCATCGACCGTCCAGCCAGCGCCCATGCGGCGGGCGCCCTGGCGGGGACGACACGCGGTCAGGTTTCCGGGACGACGACGGCTCACTGCTTCTCCTCGGCGGCGATGCGCTCGACCACGGGCTGCAGGTCTTCGGCCAATAGCGAGCGAAGGAAGACCGCGGCGACCCGGTGTTGACGATCCAGGATCAACGTGGTCGGAATGACACTGGTGGGAAAGTTTCCGCCGAGGGCGAGCAAGGTTCGCATCGACGGGTCGTAGATGGACGGGTATTCGATCTTGTTGTCCACCACGAAGTCCTGGGCCTTGTCGCGCTGGTGATCGCGAACGTTGATGCCCAGGAACGCGACGCCTTTGTCCTTGGTCGCCGCGTAGACCTTTTCGAGTGCGGGCGATTCGGCGCGGCACGGGCCACACCACTGTCCCCACAGGTTCACGACCACGATCTGGTTCGGGAAATCCTCGACCGAAACGGTCTTTCCCTCGTTCATCAGATCGGGCCCCGAGAGCGTGCCGATCGTTCCGCGCGTGGCGGGCGGATCGTAGTAGATATCGGTTTTACCACCCGGCGACACGAATTCGAAGGTGCCGCCGCCGGTCGCCACCGCATCGGTACCGGTCGAGCAGCCGGCCGCCGCGACGATCACCAGCAGGGCCGACAGCGCGGCGGTCACCGCCCGCAGCCGACGGCCACGGGCGGGTCCCGATGCGGTGTGGTGAGTCATGCGCGGTGTTGAATCCGCGCATGACCGGGGGCCCTGCGTGGTTACGCAAGCTACCGCCTCCGGGCCCTGACCGTTCATGCGCCGTGCACCGACGGATCCGAGGCCCCCGCGGGCTCGGAGTAGACGATGTCGACCAGCGTGTCACCGTGGTAGACCAGCGAGGTCAGCGAGGCCAGCGAGCACTGCCGGTTACGCGGGTCGTGCCAGAGGCGCTGACCCTGCAGGAACCGGCGCAGCGTCCACACGGGCAGCTGATGCGAGACCAGCACCACCTCGTGCCCGGCGCCCTCGACGCGCGCCTTGTTGACCGCGGCCAGCATGCGATGGGCGATCTGCAGGTACGGCTCGCCCCAGGACGGGGTGAACGGGTCGCGCAGCTTCCACCAGTGCCGCGGCTTGCGCAGCGCGCCGTCACCGACGGACACGCGCAGGCCCTCGAAGGTGTTGCCCGCCTCGATCAGGTTCTCGTCGGTGCGCACGATCACGTCGTGCGCGGCGGCGATGGGGGCGGCGGTCTCCTGCGCCCGTTGCAGCGGGGAGGCGATCACCAGGGAGATGTCGTGGTCGGCCAGCGAGCGGGCGACGGCGGCGGCCTGCGAGCGGCCGGTCACCGACAGGCTGAAGCCGGGCAGGCGGCCGTAGAGGATGCCGTTGGGATTGTGCACCTCGCCGTGGCGCAGCACGTGGACGATGGTCTCGACGGTCGACGGGTCGTCGTCGAGGCCGGGCGGCGCGGCGGCGGGCGCCGGATGCGGCGCCTCGGCGGCGTCGTCCGTGGTGGCGAGTTCGGCGTCGGGCTGGTCGGAGCTCACGCTGTGGATCCTTCGGGGGTTGCGGCCGCGGCCGCGAGGGCGGCGGCGGGCAGAGCGGCGGCGATACGGTCGAACGCGTCCTCGTCGAGTGCCGCGGAGACGAACCACGCTTCGAACGCGCTCGGCGGCGCGTACACGCCCGCGTCGAGCAGGGCGTGGAAGAAAGCGGGGTAACGCCAGGTCTGGCTCGCCTTGGCGGCGGCGTAGTCGGTGACCGGGCGCTCGGCGAAGAACACGCTCACCATATTGCCTGCGAACTGGACCTGATGCTCGACCCCGGCTTCATCCAGGGCTTTCGTGAACAGCGCACCGAGCCGCTCGGCGTTGCGATCCAGCGCCGCGTACACCGCGTCGTCGGCGGCGCGCAGGGTCGCCAGACCGGCCGCGACGGCGACGGGATTCCCCGAGAGCGTGCCCGCCTGATAGACCGGGCCGAGCGGGGCGAGGTGGTTCATGATCTCGGCGCGCCCGCCGAACGCGGCGGCGGGCAGGCCACCGCTCATCACCTTGCCGAAGGTGTAGAGGTCACCGGCCACGCCCTCGCGGCCGTACCAGCCCGCGGCGCTCACCCGGAATCCGGTCATGACCTCGTCCATGATGAGCAGCGCGCCGTTCTCGTGGGCCAGGGTGCGCAGGCCCTCGTTGAAGCCGGGCAGCGGCGCGACCGCGCCCATATTGCCCGCGGCGGCCTCGGTGATGACGCACGCGATCTGCCCCGGATGTGCCTCGAACGCGGCGGCGACGGCGGCGAGATCGTTGTAGGGCAGCACCAGGGTGTCGGCGGCCTGGGCGCCGGTGACGCCCGGCGAGGTGGGCAGGCCGAGGGTGGCCACGCCCGAGCCCGCGTCGGCCAGCAGCGCGTCGACGTGGCCGTGGTAGCAGCCGGAGAACTTGATGATCTTGGCGCGGCCGGTGCAGCCGCGGGCCAGGCGGACCGCGCTCATGGTGGCCTCGGTGCCGGAGTTCACCAGCCGCACCCGCTCGACCGGATCCACCCGCGCGGCGATCGCCTCGGCGAGCTCGATCTCGGCCTCGGTCGGCGCGCCGAAGGACAGGCCACCGGTGGCGGCCCGCTGTACCGCCTCGACCACGGCGGGGTGCGCGTGCCCGAGGATCATCGGGCCCCACGAACACACCAGATCCACGTACTCGTTGCCGTCGGCGTCACGCAGGGTGTAGCCGTCGGCGGAGGCGATGAAGCGCGGGGTACCGCCGACCGAATTGAACGCACGGACCGGCGAATTCACGCCACCCGGGATCACCGAAGCCGCCCGCTCGAAGAGCTGGGCCGAAACCGGCACCTGCGTGGGGCTGGTCCTGGTCGCGCGCGGAGAAGAACTCACGGATTCCAGTGTCTCAGCTCGCCTCGGCGCGCCGGACGACAGGGTGGAGCACAGTGACCCAGACCGCAGCGACCCACCGGCGACACGCCCGACACACCGCCAGGATCCGCGGGCGAATTCGATCTAGGCCGATCGGCACAGGGCTACGCTGCGGGCTGCTTTGCCGCCTCGCGCGGCTCGACACCAGGTTTCAGCGAGAGGGTATTCCATGCGTTTCGGCGTCACCAGCACTGCCCTTGGCACGGGCTTCGTCGCGGCCGGGGTCCTGTTCGGCGCACCCACCGCCACCGCGCTCGCCCCGCAGATCCAGCCCGACCGGATCGGCGTGGCGCTCAGCCACGAGGAGACCGTCGCGCTCGGCGCGGGCCCGATCCCGGCGGTCACGGCGATGTTCGTGCCGCCGGACCGGATCGGCGCGGGCCTGCATCGCGACACCGCGCTCTACCGCGACGCCCAGGGCGGCGTGCACGCCACGCTGCGGCAGGTGGTGACCGAGGCCGCCGGGCATCCCGACGGCACCGTCAGCGTCTACCTCAACGCGCCGGGCACGCGCGGGACCCGCCTGCTCGACGTCTATCAGCAGTGGAGCGACTAGGTGTACATGCAGGGGAACTCGGCGGAGAGCGTGTGCAGCTGGCACATGATGCCGTTGTAGATCCCGCTGGAGCCGGTCTCGGGGGCGAAGCCGTCCGCGGCCGGTTCGGCGGTCATCGGGGTCAGCGGCAGGCCGGTGGCCTGGGCGGGCGCGGCGGCGAAACCCAGGGCGAGCGCGGCGGCGGCGGTACAGATCCCGGCGGTGAGCTTGGTCATCGGTGTCCTCCTCGATGTGTTCCGAACCCCAACGCACACATCGGAATTCGCTTCACCTAATGCATCGGTTCGACCGGCCCCGGCGCTACACCCCGCGCCGCGCGCACCCGGACAGCGGCGTCGATCACCAGCAGACCCGCGACGATCACCAGCCCGGTGGCCAGCACGATCAGCGGCGGCACGTAGCGCACGGCCTGGAAACCGGGGTGCTCGTCGGTGCCAGCGAAGTCGGTGGTGCGCCGCGCGTTGTCCCAGCTGTAGACCGCACCGGCCAGGACGATCGCGGCCAGGACCAGTTCCGTCAGCGCCGTGGCGAGCCAGCGTTTCATTCCCGCGATCCTGCCAGGGCGGTGTGCAGCGCGGCGCGCAGCCCGGCGTGGTCGATGGCCCAGGCTCGCACGATCGCGTCGTCGGCCAGGCGCAGGCCGACACCGCGGCGGCGCCGGGGTATCCCGCTGAGTTCGCCGAGCGCGCGGGCCTCGGCAGCATCGTCGTCGTCGGCGGGCAGCACCGCCGCGATCTCGGCCACGGCCAGCGATTCGGTGCCCTGGCGCAGCGTGTCGGGGGTGAGTTCGACTCTGGCGTGCGCGCGGCCCGCGACCACCTGCAGCGCGGTGAAGCCGCCGAGCGCGACCGCGCAGAAGCCGAGCGCGAAGCCGTGCAGGGTGGCGCCGGTGAGCGCTTCGATCAGCAGGATGACTGCGCAGAGGGCGGGACCGTAGGCGACCGCGCGCCAGCGCGCGCCGGGTTCGGAGAACAGCATCAGATCGTCGCCGCGCCGCAGCGCCGCGGGATCAGCCGACAATGCTCGGCAACAGCACGAGTGCGATGGTGACGACCGCGAGCAGAACCATCAATCCGATGACCAAACAATCGCGTCGCAGGCTGTGTGGCTGCTGGATCACCACGCGCATCATTGCCTCCGATCGGTGTGACCATCCTCACCATACACTGTGGCCGGTCGGGGGCCAAAGACGCCGGTGGTCCATCGGATGTTCACCGTTTGTTCAGCTGGAAGTACCGGGTCGAGTCGGGCCGGAAGGTCAGATACGCCGCGCCCGTGGCGAGCACGCCCTGCACGATCGCCGTCCCCCCGCTGATCATCGCGGCGGCCCCGGTGACGGCGGAGATGTTGAACATCGTCGTGACCGCGCCCAGCGCCAGCCAGACCGCGGCCACCGTGAGCAGCGTGCGCGCCCACGACTTGCCGCGCCCGAGCTGCTGGGCGAACAGCACCGTGACCGCGCACAGCGCCAGCCCGACCACCGCCGTCAGCGCGAAGGCGGCCAGGATCAGCACGTCGACGGTGCCCGCGGTGATGTTCGGGTCGGTCTTGTGCATCTCGTCGAGGAACTGCTGACTGAGCTCCCCGCGCCTGCCGAACATGGTGGCCACGCTCGCGCCGGTGTAGACGACGCCGAGACCGGCGATGCCCCACCACAGCTGACGTGCGGTACCGACATCCTCGGGCATCGGCAGGGATTCGGGTTTGTTCGGTGGAACGATCACGACAGCCAGTGTGCAGCCTCGGTCGCCCAGTAGGTGAGCACGATGTCCGCGCCCGCCCGCCGGATACCGACCAGCGATTCCAGGATCGCGCCCTTGCGGTCGATCCAGCCGCGCTCGGCGGCGGCGGTGATCATCGCGTACTCGCCGGAGATCTGGTAGGCGGCCACCGGCACGGTGGAGCGATCGGCGACATCGCGCAGGATGTCGAGATAGGACATCGCGGGCTTGACCATCACGATGTCGGCGCCCTCGGCCAGGTCGAGGTCGAGTTCGCGCAGCGACTCGCGACGGTTGGCCGGGTCCTGCTGGTAGGTGCGGCGGTCGCCTTCCAGCGAGGAGCCCACCGCCTCGCGGAACGGGCCGTAGAAGGCGGAGGCGTACTTGGCCGCGTAGGCCAGGATGGCGGTGTCGGTGTGCCCGACCGCGTCCAGTCCGCGCCGGATCGCGCCGACCTGGCCGTCCATCATCCCGCTGGTACCGAGCAGGTCGGCCCCGGATTCGGCCTGGGCCAGCGCCATCTCGACGTAGCGGTGCAGGGTGGCGTCGTTGTCGACGGCGCCGTCGGTGCCGAGCACGCCGCAGTGGCCGTGATCGGTGAACTCGTCGAGGCAGGTGTCGGCCATGACCACGGTCGAATCGCCGACCTCCTCGGCCAGGGCGCGCAGGCCGCGGTTGAGGATGCCGTGCGGATCGCTGGCCTGGCTGCCGGTGGGGTCCTTGTCCTCGGGCAGCGGGACGCCGAAGAGCATGAGCCCGCCCACACCCGCGGTCACCGCTTCCACGGCGGCCTTGCGCAGCGAATCCAGCGAGTGCTGGTACACCCCGGGCATCGAGCTGATCTCGCGCGGCTCGTCGATGCCGTCGGCGACGAACATCGGCAGCACGAGGTGGCGCGGTTCGAGCGTGGTCTCGGCGACGAGCCGACGCAGAGCGGGGGTCCTGCGCAACCGCCGCGGGCGGTCGAAAGCGGTCATATTCCGCAGAGTACGCCTGCGTGCCCGGCGTGGTCGCGCCGCCTAGGGCGCCTCGCCGGAGCGCGATAATTCGCCCAGGATCGACTCGAACGCAGCAAACACCGGGGTGGGTCCGGCCGAACCCCAGGTCTGGTTGGTGAGCAGGATTCCGGTCACCGGCCCGTCGTTGCTCCAGGTGGAGCCGAGACCGCCCGCCCAGCCGTAGGAACCGGCGCGCGGGCCGTCCGGCAGGTCGGTGAGCTGGACACCCATGCCGTGGCCCCAGCCCGCGCTGCCGTCGGGATTCGGGCCGCCGCGCGCGAGCTGCTCGGCGGTGAGGTGATTGGTCGTGAGCGTTGTCACGGCCGGTTCGGACAGGATCCGCACGCCGTCGAACACACCGCCGTCGCGCAACATCCGGGCGAACCGGTGATAGTCCGCGACGGTGGACACCAGCCCGTCGCCGCCGCCCTCGAAAGCCGGCGGCGCGCTCCACTGGCCGTCGACCGGATCGTGCACGACGCGCTCGCCGTCGCGTTCGGTGTAGTGCGGGCCGAACCGGTCGAGTCGTTCGGGTGGGACCCAGAAGCCGGTGTCGGTCATCCCGAGTGGGTCCAGCACGCGCTCGGCGAGGAACTCCGAGAGCGAGGTGCCCGCCGCCCGGCCGACGAGGAAGCCCAGGATCGGCGCGCCGACGTGATAGAGCCAGCGCTCCCCCGGCTGGTACTGCAACGGCAGGGTGCCGAGCCGGGCCAGCCACTCGTCGCCCGGCGGGAGTTGCGCGGGCGTCGGCGGGCCCCAGCCCAGACCGAGTTCGCTCCAGGCGGCGTCGAACGGCTTGGGCGAGAAGTCGGTGAAGTCCATGCCCCAGCCGAGGCGGAAGGTGAGCAGATCGTCGACCGTGATCGGGCGCCGCGCCACGACGGTGTCGGTGACCTCGGCGCCCGGGTGGATGAGCACCTGACGGTCGGCGAGTTCGGGGAGCAGGCGGTCGACCGGTTCGGCCGGGTCGAGCAGGCCGTCGTCGATGAGGACGGCCGCGGCCACCGCGGTGAGCGGTTTGGTCATCGAGGAGATACGGAACAGGCTGTCGGTGCGTACCGGCGCGGCGCGCGCCTGGTCGAGATGACCGATCGCGCCGGTCGACACCTGGTCGCCGACGGCGACGAGCCAGGCCAGCCCGAGCAGTTCGTCCGCCTCCACATGGGCGCCGAGGCGCCGGGTGATCTCCTCCGTTGTCATCGTGCCTCCTCCCCTGTCGACTGTGCCACCGAATCCTGGTGCCACTAGAGCACAGCCCACCGACAGACTCCCGGCGCAACGCCGCGCGGGGCCGGTGGATACGATCGAATCCCACTGGAGCTCAATGGCTTCCGCGAGCGGATAACGAAACTTGTCGGACCCCCTCGGTACAATCGAAAGCGTGTTCGAGGGTTCCCGACGATCGGGGGCGGGACCCATTCGCGACGGGAGGACGCCATGAACGCCATTGCCGCAACGTCGAAGTCCGGTTTCATCGCACCGTACGTGCCGCTGGAGAAGAAGCGGCTGCCCGCGGGCAGGCCGCGCCGCTGGTACATCGCGCACAACCGGCGGCTCAAGGCCATGCGGTTGACCATCGCGTTGCTCGACAGCGGGGTGTACCTGCCGAACCAGGCCACCAACGACACCATCCGCCGCACCGCCGAACAGATCGAGCTGCGGCCGCCGTCGGATGCCACCTGCCGCCTGGTGCGCACCCTGCTGCGCTACAGCCGATGAGCTCGGGACGACGAAGGCCCGCCACGGTGGGCGGGCCTTCGGGTCGTCTGTACCGGCTAGCGGCTGCTGCTGCGGCGGCTCTTCTTGCGCGGCGGCGGCAGCAGGCCCTCGGCGCGCAGGCGCGAGGCGTGCTCGGCCAGGGCCTCCACCAGCGGGCCCACCTGGGCGGTCTCGGGCTGCACATCGACGCGCAGGCCGAACTCGATCGCGGTCTCGGCGGTCTTCGGGCCGATGCAGGCCACGATGGTGCGCGCGTGCGGCTTGCCCGCGATACCCACCAGGTTGCGGACCGTGGAGGACGAGGTGAACAGGACCGCGTCGAACCCGCCGGTCTTGATCATCTCGCGGGTCTCCGCGGGCGGCGGCGAGGCACGCACGGTGCGGTAGGCGGTGACGTCGTCGATCTCCCAGCCGCGCTCGCGCAGGCCCTCGGCGAGGGTCTCGGTGGCGATGTCGGCGCGCGGCAGCAGCACCCGGTTGACCGGGTCGAACACGTCGTCATACGGCGGGAAGTCGGCCAGCAGGCCCTCGGAGGACTGCTCGCCGCTGGGCACCAGCTCGGGGTTGATGCCGAAGGAGCGCACCTTCTCCGCGGTGGCCTCGCCGACGCAGGCGATCTTCACCCCGGAGAACGCCCGCGCGTCCAGACCGAACTCGGCGAACTTCTCCCACACCGCGCGCACCGCGTTGGTGGAGGTGAACACCACCCACTGGTAGCGGCCGTCGACCAAGCCCTTCACCGCGCGTTCCATCTGCGCGGGGCTGCGCGGCGGCTCGACCGCGATGGTCGGTACCTCCATCGGGATGGCACCGTGGGTCACCAGCCGCTCGCTCATCTCTCCGGCCTGGTCCTTGGTTCGCGGCACCAGCACGGTCCAGCCGTAGAGCGCCCGCGACTCCCACCACGACATCTTCGAACGCTTGTCGACCTCTTTGCCGATCGTCACGACCAGCGGCCCGACCAGCTCGGAGGCGGCGTTGTTGAGGGTGGCCAGGGTGGCCTCGATGGTGCGCTGCTGCCGGGTGGTGCCGCGCACGGTCACCGCGACCGGCGTCTGCGGGGCCAGCCCGTGCTCCACCAGCGCGCTCGCGGTCTCGGCCAGGTGGCCGGAGGTGGCGTTGAGCACCAGCGGGCCCGGCGCGGCGGCCAGCGCCGCCCAGTCGACCTCGCCGCGCACATCGGCCTCGGTGTGCCCGGAGCCCAGCGCGATCCCGGCGTAGCTGGGCACCGCGGAGCCGTTGGGCAGGCCCGGCAGCACCTCGAACACCATGTGCGAGCGGGTCACGGCGTTGACCTCGTTGATCACCGAATCGGTGGTCAACGGGTCACCGGCGACCACGCGCACCACGTCGTGGCCGTTGCGGGCCTCGGCGATCAGGGTCTTGGCGACCTCGGTGGGCTCGCCGAGGGCGGGCCGCACGTCGACCGGGCGTTCGCCGTCCTCGCCGGGCTCGACCGCGACACCGATCAGCGCCAGCACGCCCTTGTCGACATCGGGATCGGTGAACGCCAGCGTCGCCCGCTCGAGCACGTCACGGGCACGCACGGTCAGCAGGGCCGGGTCGCCGGGGCCGGAGCCGACGAAAAGGATCCGCCCTGGTTGCTTCTTGGTGGCTCGGCTGCTCATCGGTTGTTCTCCATCGGGCTGGAATTGGTGAAGTCTGTGGCCGGGGTCGGCTCGTCCACGCTCAGCAGAGCGCGGGCGCCGAGATCCAGCAGTTCGCGCGCGAGCGTGCGGCCGAGCTCCGCCGCGTCCTGCGGCGCGCCGACGATCGAGGCGCGCAGCACGTCGGAGCCGTCGATCGCGGCCGCACAGGCGCGCAGCGACAGTTCCTCGAAGATGCGTCCGTCCTCGTCGATCGACTCGACGACCTCGGCGATGGCACCGATCGGGGCGGTGCAGCCCGCCTCGAGCTCACCGAGCAGCGCGCGCTCGGCGAGCACCGCGGCTCTGGTCGGCTGGTCGTCCAGTTCGGCCAGGATGTCGACGAGTTCCGGGTCGTCGCTGCGGCATTCCACCGCCAGGGCGCCCTGCGAGGGGGCGGGCAGCATCTGCACCGGCTCGAGCGATTCGGTGATGGCGTCGGTGCGGCCGATCCGCGACAGCCCGGCCCTGGCGATCACGATGGCGTCGAGTTCGCCCTCGCTCACCTTGCGCAGCCGCGAGTCGATATTGCCGCGCAGCGGCACGATCTCGAGGCCGAGACCGAGGGCGCGCAGCTGGGCGGCCCGGCGCGGCGCCGAGGTGCCCACCACCGCGCCCGCGGGCAGCTCACCGAGGACCAGGCCGTCCCGGGCGACCAGCGCGTCGCGCGGGTCCTCGCGGGGCGGGATGGCGGCGATGGTGAAGCGCGGGTCCTGCGCGGTGGGCAGGTCCTTGTAGGAGTGCACCGCCACGTCGATGGTGCCCGCGGCCAGCTCGTCGCGCAGCGCGGAGGTGAACACGCCGACGCCGATCTTCTGCACGGGATCCGACGACAGGTCGCCGGGAGTCTTGATGACGACCAGCTCGGCGGGCTGGCCCGCCGCGATCAGCGCGTCGCGAACGGTGCCCGCCTGGGTCAGGGCGAGCAAGCTGCCGCGGGTGCCGATCCGCCACGGCGCACGCATGCTGCCTGCGGTCACGGTGTCCTCTTCCTGCACTGTCGTGGTCATGCCGTTTCCTCCTGCGACTCGGTCATGCGGGCCTGCCCATCGCCGAGGTGCCCTGCGGTGAAGTCGTCGGCCAGCGCGGACTCGGCCGCCGCGACCTCCATGGGAGCGGCAACCGCTTGCACCGCACCAGGTTTGAGTTCGAACAGCTCACGCAGCGCTTCGGCGTAGCTGTCACCGCCCGGGGTGGACGCCAGCTGCTTGACCCGCACCGTCGGCGCGTGCAGCAGCTTGTCGACGACGCGGCGCACGGTGCGCGCCACCTCGTCGCGGGCCGGGTCGGCCAGGTCGGGCAGGCGCGAGTCGAGGCGGAGGAGTTCGGCCTCCACCACGTCGGCGGCGCGCTGGCGCAGCGCGGCCACCGTGGGGGTGACCTCTGCCATGCGTTGCCCGGCAAGGTATTTGGTGAGCTCGTCGGCGACGATGAGACGCGCGGCGGCGGTGTCGTCGGCCGCGGCGCCCGCGGCCGGATCGCGCTGCAGCGATTCGATGTCGATGACGGCGACGCCGGGCAGTCCGGCCACGGCGTGTTCCACGTCGCGCGGCAGGCCGAGGTCGCAGAAGACCAGCGGCCGCTCGGCGGCGTCGGTGTTGGCACGGCCCGCGAGCGCGCGATGGGTGTCGGCCAGGGTGACCACCGCGCCCACCGCGCCGGTACAGGTCAGCACCACATCGGCACCGGCCATGGCCTCGGTGAGCCGCGACATCTCGATCGCCTCGGCGTCGACCCCGTGCATGGTGCGCCCGGTCTCGGCGAGACGCTGCGCGCGGTCCAGGGTCCGGTTGACCACCAGGATCCGCCCGATCCCGGCGCGCGAGAGATGCGCGACCGCCAGGCCACCCATCGCCCCGGCCCCGAGCACCACCGCGGTCCGGCCGCCGAGCTCGCCGACGACGCCGCGCGCACGATCCAGCGCCACCGACACCACCGACGCGCCCGCCCGGTCGATCCCGGTCTCCGAGTGCACCCGCTTGCCGACCCGCAGGCCGTGCTGGGCAAGCTCGTGCAGGGTGCGCCCGACGGCCTGCTGCCCGTCGGCGCTGGCGTAGGCGCTACGGATCTGGCTGAGCACCTGCTGCTCGCCGACCACCATCGAGTCCAGCCCGCTGGCCACCGCGAACAGGTGCTCGGCGGCGGCCTCGCTGTAGCGCACGTAGGCATGCTTGGTCAGATCGCCCAGCGGCAGCCCGGAGTGCTTGGTGAGCAGCTCGCTCACCTCGCCGAGCCCGCCGTGGAAGGCGTCGACCACGGCGTAGACCTCGACGCGGTTGCAGGTGGAGACGATCATCGCCTCGGAGACGTGACTGGAGGCGAGCAACCGATCCACCAGCTTGGGCCGGTCGGATTCGCTGATGGCGACCTTCTCGAGCACGGAGACGGGCGCACTCCGGTGCGAAATCCCGACCAATAAGACGCTCATGGGGTGATCACCGATCCCTTGGTGCTTGGCTCCGTTGCCGAGTGGGGCGTGGCCGCGTGCGGCGCGTTGCGTCGCTGCGGCCGGGCGCGCGCCGGTGGCTCCACCGGTGCGGGATGTGTGCGGGTGGGATGCTGCTGCGGCGGCACCCGGTGCGCCACGCGGCCGGACCCGGCGCCCGCGGCCTCGGGCAGCGCGGGCGCGTCGTTGCGCGCGGCGTCGAAGGACAGCATCTGCAGTTCCATCGCCAGGTCGACGCGGCGGACCTCCACGTGGGCGGGTGCGCGCAGTTCGCACGGGGCGAAGCTCAGGATCGAGGGCAGACCGGCCGCGACGAGGCGATCGCACACGTCCTGAGCGGCCTCGTCGGGCACGGCGACCACCGCGATGGTGGGGCTCAGGGCGGGGATCTGATCGGTGAGCCGGTCGACATCGCGCACGACGAGTCCGGCGTACGACTGGCCGATCACCGTCGGGTCGTTGTCGAAGATCCCGACCACGGTGAAGCCTCGTACCCCGAAACCGCCGTAGCCGACCAGTGCGCGGCCGAGATTGCCCGCACCGATCAGCACCACCCGATGTCCCTGCGACAGACCGAGCACATCCTCGATCCTGGTGCGCAATTTGGCTACGTCATAGCCGACACCCCGCACGCCGTTGGGTCCGAGGAAGGAAAGATCTTTGCGAAGCTTCGCCGAATTGACACCCGCCGCGACAGCCAGTTCCTCACTCGATACGATGGCAACACCGGAATCGGCCAACCCGGCCAGAACACGGAGATAGGTAGCGAGACGAGTCACCGTGGCCTGCGGAATGTCCCGCTGAAGAGCCTTGCCGGAGACGCCACCGGGCGTCTCGTGCTGCTCTGTCACGTCGTCGGCTCCTCGTGCCGGGCCTGATCGCGGTCCGGTTCCTGTCGTTCGTTCACCGGTGTGGGTCGCCGCGCGGTGAGGCGGCGGCCGGTCCATGGGGGGCTGTCACAAACCCGGCCACCGCCGCTGCGTGAAGCGGCGGTGCGGATTGCGTGCCACCACCGTAACCGCTTGTGCAGGCGTTCACAAAGTCGGTGAAATTGGCCTCATTTTCCGTCGCGACCAGCGAAACGGCTCAGGTCTGCCCGCAAACGGGGCTCGTCGACGTCGAAATAGCTGTGTTCACGGCCGTCCAACAGGACCACCGGCAGCCGATCGCCGTACTCCGCGCGCAGTCCGGGGTCGCTGACCGCAGCTTCGTCCACGTCGACGGTGTGCACCGGGAGACCGAAATCACCACAGATCGTCTCCAATTGCGCCAGTGCGATGGTGCACATACCGCAACCGGCGCGGGTCAACAGGGTCACGGTGGGTGTGGGATTCGTCATGACCCTTATTTAATCCCCGAGCCCGGCGCGGGTTGTCGGTGAATCCGGTTACTGTGGACATGGTTCGCGCGACTAGCGGAGGGTACTGGTGCCGGAACGTTCGAAGGTGACTAGGGCCGGATTCGTCGCAGGGCGATTCGGGGAGTTCCCGGCCCGGTGGCAGCCCAGCCGCCTCGGTCAGGAGCTACAGGAGCAGTTCGCACGGCTGCCACGCAGCCCGTTCGGGCCGAGCGAGGAGGAGCTGCGCGCCAATCTGGCCGGTGAGGCCAGTGCCGACGCCGCGCTCACCCTGCACGACGCCGAGCTGGCCGAGCAGGGCGAGGACACCGGTCCCGAGGTCCCCCGCGACCTGACCGCCGCCGCGTTCTTCGACGTCGACAACACCCTGGTCCAGGGTGCCTCGATCGTGCACTTCGCCCGCGGGCTGGCCGCGCGCAAGTACTTCAAGACCTCCGACCTGGTCGATGTCGCCTGGAAGCAGGTGAAGTTCCGGGTCACCGGCAAGGAGAACTCCTCCGACATGGCCTCGGGCCGGGAGAAGGCGCTCAGCTTCATCGCGGGCAGGCCCACCGCCGAGCTCGCCGCCCTCGGCGAGGAGATCTACGACGAGATCATCGCCGACAAGATCTGGCCCGGCACCCGCGCGCTGGCCCAGATGCACCTCGATGCCGGGCAGCAGGTGTGGCTGGTCACCGCGACCCCGGTGGAGCTGGCCAATGTGATCGCCAAGCGCCTTGGCCTGACCGGCGCGCTGGGCACCGTCGCGGAGAGCGTCGACGGCAAGTTCACCGGCCGCCTGGTCGGTGACATCCTGCACGGCCTCGGCAAGGCACACGCCGTGCGCACTCTGGCCGTCCGCGAGGGCCTGAACCTCAAGCGCTGCACGGCCTACTCCGACAGCCACAACGACGTCCCGATGCTCTCGCTGGTCGGCACCGCCGTGGCCATCAACCCCGACTCGGACCTGCGCGAGGTCGCCAAGAACCGGGGCTGGGAGATCCGCGACTTCCGCACCGGCCGCAAGGCCGCCAAGATCGGCGTCCCGACCGCCCTCGCCCTGGGCGCGGCCGGTGGCGCTGTAGCAGCGGCCGTAGCCCGCCACCGCGATCACTGAGTTTTTGGAGCGCTGGCGCGCTCGAGTCGCGGCCCCTAGGGGTCGCCGGTCAGGCGCCGTTTCTTGCTCCTTCGTCGCCTACGAAACGACGCCTGACCGGCGACCCGGCCGCGACCGGCCACTTCGTGGCCGCCGCTCCTCAGGGTCGCGGGTGCGGGGCTGGGAATGCTGCTGTGTTCAGCCCAGGACCGGATTGCGGCGCTTGGCCAGGAGCTTGTACAGGGTTTGCTGAATGGTTTCGCGGACCTGGTCGGTGACCTCGAACATGGTCATCGGATCGTCGGCTTCCTCCGGCGCGAACGACGAGGTGGCAATCGGCTCGCCGAACTCGATGTACCACTTCGACGGCAGCGGAATTGCGCCCAGCGGACCCAAATGCGGGAACAGCGGCGTCACCGGGAAATAGGGCAATCCGAGCAATCGCGCCAGCGGCTTGATATCGGCCAGTTTCGGATAAATCTCCTCCGAACCGACGATCGAGACCGGAATGATCGGCACGCCGGTGCGCACCGCCGCGGAAACGAAGCCGCCGCGACCGAATCGCTGCAACTTGTACCGATCGGCGTAATTCTTTCCGACGCCCTTGAATCCCTCCGGGAAAACACCGGCGATGTGTCCGGAGCGCAGCAGCCGCTCGGCATCCGGGTGGCAGGCCAGGGTGTGCCCGGCCTTGCGGGCCAGCGCGCCCAGCATCGGCAGCTCGAAGATGAGGTCGGCAGCCAGCAACCGCAACGCGCGCCGCTCGGGGTGGTGGTCGTGCACGGCCAGCTGCAGCATCAGCCCGTCCAGCGGCACGGTGCCCGCGTGGTTGGCGACCAGCAGCGCGCCACCGGTGGTGGGGATGTTGTCGATGCCCGTCGTCTCGACCCGGAACCAGTAGTCCGACAGCGGGCGCAGAGCGGGCAGGATGACCGATTCGAGCAGGTGGCGGTCGTAGCCGAACTCGTCGATCTGGTAGTCGCCGGTGAGGCGGCGGCGGGCGAATTCGGCGGTCTTCTCGATCTGCGCGCCGAGGGCGTCGCGCACGACCTCCGACAGCGTCTTCGGGGGGCGCGGCGGCATGCCGGGCCTGCGTTCACTCAGCGAAGTGACCGGCATCGCCTGCATCGGCTGATCCGGCCAGCGCCGGGCCGGAGGACGTTGCCGGGTCTCGACATTGGTGTCGAGACGGATGACTTTCGCTCCCTCGTTCATGTATGCGCTCCTGAACCGGCCCCGATGAGGCCGAGCAGTTTGTGTTCCGCGGCGTCGATCCATGCCGGATCGAAGACGGGCCGCAACGCTGCGCCCGCGATGAAGTCGTCGAATGCCTGGACCGTGGTCCACCGGGGGGTGAACCCGAGTTCGGTCCGCATGCGGGTCGTGTCGAGCCCGCAGCCGAAGTAGAGGTAGTGGGGTTGTTCACCGCTGAATGCGCGCATGATCGGGCCCATCAGCGCGCGCCCGACCGTGCGGAAGGCGAAATACGGCACCGGGGCGACGATGCGCCCGGCCCGCCGGATCGCCTGCGACATGGCCAGCGCGCCGTCTCCGGCGACGTTGACCGTGCCACCACCTGCCCGCTGCGCCGCGTGCACCAGCACCGCGACCGCGTCTTCCTCGTGCAGCAGCTGCATCCTGGCCTCGCGGCCGAGCACGGTCGGGGTGATCGGCGAGCGCAGGTACTGCACCCCGCGATCGGCCAGCCGGGGCCCGACGATCGGCGCGAACCGCAGAATGGAGGCGGAGATATCGGGCCTGCGCCGCGCCATCGCGCGCACCAGGGCCTCGATATCGATCATGTCGCGCGCGAACCAGCCCACCGGCGGGGTGCGCGCGCTCATCTCCTCGGTGAATTTCGCCGGGTCCTTGGCGCTACAGCCGTAGACCGCCGAGGACGACCGGACGACCACGCGCCGCACCGACGGCGCCTTCTGGCACACGGCGAGCAATTGCATCGCCCCGAGGACGTTGAGATCCTTCATCACCGCGCGCCCACCCCCGGCGGGTGGACGGGTGAGCACCGAGGCGTGCACGACGGTGTCGACCTCGTTGCCCTCGACGACCTTGCGGATCAGCGGATTGCGGATGTCGGCGCGCACGAACTCGGCGCTGCCCATCCGCCTGCGCAGCTCTCGGCTGGGGGTCATGGTGTCGACGGCGATCACCCGCTCGACACCGGGCGAGGCGGCGAGCCGCGCCGCGACATTGCCACCGAAGAAGCGGCTGGCTCCGGTGACCAGTACGACTTTCGGATCTGACCCCACTCAAAGCCCCCTGCTTCTCATGTTTTCCCGCGTACCAGAGTAGCCGCATTCGCGCCACCCGCCGCCACGATCAACAAGCTTTTAACGATGACGATGGTCACCGCACAGTGAGATTTACAAACCCGACCATTTCACAGCGAGAGCCCGCCACCTCGTAGGTGACGGGCTCGTCGCAGGCATGCGGGCTTACTTGCCGAGTTTGCGCCGCTGCACACGCGTGCGGCGAAGCAGCTTGCGGTGCTTCTTCTTCGACATACGCTTGCGGCGCTTCTTGATCACAGAACCCATAGGGTTTCCTCGCGTTCTCTCTACTCGGCATACACACGCGGTGTCGCGTGCGTCTTCTGGTGTCCGCGCCGCCGGGGCGCACCGGACACCACGAAGCGGTGCCACCGGCAGGCGGACACGAACCGAGTGTTCATGCTACAGCTCGGTCTGCGGGCTGGCGCCCGCGGGTTCTCGACCTGTTCCCTCGATCTTCCCTCCCTACGGGTACTCCTTCGTCGCACCCTCCGGTCAGTCCAGATCGAGGCGGTCGAGAACCTATCCGGCGTCGAAGTAGGACGTCTCCAGGTAGTCGTGCACCGCCTTGGCGTGCACGCGGAAGGACCGGCCAACGCGCACCGCGGGCAGTTCACCCGAGTGCACGAGCCGGTACACCGTCATCTTCGATACCCGCATGAGGGCGGCGACTTCGGCGACGGTGAGAAACTGCGTGCCACCGCCGATCACCGGTTGTCCCTGCGGAGCTCCGGCCCGGGGAGCGGGCGAACCCGATCCACCACCCGACGCCGGGGAATTATTCGCTGACATTCTGTTCGCAGACATCATGGCACCATTGACCTCCGGCACGTCCGCGCCGCCGGCTTCCCCACCGGCGGAACAGACACGCACGTGCTTCTACGAGCTTAGCGGGACCAGTGGGATTACTGCGACGGGTGTGAGAAATCGGTTTTCATCCCGGGTACCCGAACGTCATTCGCTCGACGCGCCGTGTTCGGCGGATCGTTGCTTGGCGGCGTGCAATGCCTCCACGAAGGTCGATCGCAGCGCGCCGCGCTCGAGTTCGCGCAACGCCGCGGCGGTGGTGCCTCCGGGCGAGGTGACGGCCACCCGCAGGTCGACCGCGTTCTGACCGGTCTCCTCGAGCAGGGCCGCCGAGCCGATCATGGTCTGGGTGACCAGCTCGCTGGCCACGTCGCGGGTCAGGCCGAGGCCGACACCGGCGTCGATCATGGCCTCCACGACGAGGAAGAAGTACGCGGGCCCGGAGCCGGAGACCGCGGTGACCGCGTCCATCTGCCCCTCGGGCACGGTGACCACCTTGCCGACGGCCTCGAGCATCTCGCCGACCTCTTCGAGCTGCTCGGGCTTGGCGTAGCGGCCGGGCGAGAGCACGCTCATGCCCTGCCCGACCAGCATCGGGGTATTCGACATCACCCGCACCACGGGGTAGCCCGCGGGCAGCTTGTTCTCCAGGTGCGCGGTGGTGACACCGGCGGCCAGCGAGACCAGCACCTGATCGGCGCCGGTGTCCAGGTCGGCCTTGGACAGGTCGGTGAGCACCGAGTCGACCACATTGGGCTTGACCGCGATCACGACGATGTCGGCGCCGACGACCGCCTCGGTGACCGAGTTGCTCACCCGGATCTTGAACCGCTCGGCGAGCTGGGCGCCACGCGCGGCCGACGGCTCGACAACCACCAGATCCTTGGTCGCCCGGCCGGATTCCAGCAATCCGGCGATCAACGCCTCACCGATCCGACCGCCACCGACCACCGCAATTCTCGTCATGCGGTCCAGGTTAGTGGGGCGGGGTCGGTCAGCGCGCCGCCGGGATCAGTGCCAGCTGGCGGCTCTGCGCCACGACCGCGCCGGTCGAGTCGATGACCAGCTGGTCCTCGTCGAACATGCGCTCACCGACCTCCCTGGCGGTCGCGATGACCCGCAGCCAGCCCGACGCGGGGATGCGGCGCAGGTAGGTGGTCATCTGCACGGTCGGCGACCAGCCGAAGTGGCCCAGGTTCATCGGCACCGGCGGGCTCATGTCGGCGGCCATCATGGCGAAGGCGGCGCGCACGCGCGGATCGGACTCGTCGCCGTCGAACGGGCGCATCCACAGCCGCAGCCGCGGCGCGGCGGTCTCCCCGCGTAGGAACTCCGCCTGACTCGGGTCGATGAGCACCTGCGCGCCCTCGCTGACGTGCACGACCTTGCCCATCGGCGAATCCGGGGTGTAGCGGTGCGCCGCGGCGGTCGGCTCGGCGGGCATGTCGGTGTCGGGGCCGCTCCAGCGGGTGGCCGCGGCGTCGAGGTGACCGAAGGTGAACGCGGTGCGCACCAGGGTGCGGCCGTTCTGGATCAGCTCGGCGTCGGCCAGGCAGATCTGACGGCCCTTCTTGCGGATACGCACCGCGTACTCGACCTCGCCCGGATCGGGAGCGCCGAGGAAGTCGGAGCTGGCCGCGATGGGCGCCATCTGTGCGAGGGACTCGTCGCCCTCGGTGAGCCAGCGGGTGGCCGCGGCGGCGCTGGCGGCGACCATGGTGCCGCCGTGCACCTTGGGACCGATGGTCCAGGTGGGCGCGATGACGCCGGCGTAGCGGCCGGTCTCGGCATCGGTCGTGGTGAGCTCGGTCAGGTCGACGACCTGACTGAACGGCGCGTCGGTCGCGAGTTCTCGCGTCATCGTCACTCCTGGTCGAGGTTCAATTCGTACAGCGTACAAGCAGGGGTGCGCGCGGAGTATTCCCGGCCGCGTGTCCGGGGGTCAGGGCAGGTCGGCGTGGCGCGCGGCCGGGTCCGGGCTCGCGCCGGTGAGGTGCAGGCGGGCGAACTCGAGTGTGCGTGCGAGCAGCGCCGAGCGCTGGGCGGTGGTGCGCGCGATCTGGGTGTTGATCTCGGCGACCGCGTGCCCGGTGAACCCGGTGTGGACCAGGTGCTCGCACAGCTGCGCGCACGGCTGGGTGCCCTCGCCTGGCACCAGGTGCTCGTCGTGCGCGGCGCCGCGGCCGTCGGCCAAGTGCAGGTGCACCAGGCCCGAGCCCATCCGCTCGGCCAGCTCGAGCGCGTCCGCTCCCGCGGTCGCGGTGTGCGACAGGTCGAGGGTGTAGTGGTCGAAACCGATATCGGTGGGGTCGTAGGACGGGCTGAACGCGCTCACCGCGGGGCCGGGCCCGGACCGGCGTTCGAGCCTGCGCACCGAGCCCTCGCGGAACAGCGTGTCCGCGCGCATCGGGAACATGTTCTCCACCGCCACCTTGATCGGGTGATGCGCCTCCAGCTCGCCGACCTGCTCGGCGAAGCCCTTGGCGTAGCGGCGCTGCCAGCGGAACGGCGGATGCACCACCACCGTGTCGGCGCCCAGCGCCTCGGCGGTGCGCACGCTGCGTTCCAGTTTGGCGATCGGGTCGGCGCCCCAGACCCGTTGCGAGATCAGCAGACACGGCGCGTGCACGGCCAGCACCGGCACGCCGTAGCGCTTGGCGTAGGACTGCACGGTCGCGATGTCCTGGCTGGCCGGTTCGGCCCAGACCATCAGTTCCACACCGTCGTAACCCAATTCGGCGGCATACCGGAACGCCGCCTGGGTGTTCTCCGGATACACCGACGCCGTCGAGAGCCCGATCCCGATCTCAGCCCGCGCGTTCCCCACAGCCCACTCCCTGAATTCAGCTGGTACTGAGGAGAAAGGCTAGCGGTCCCAGCGTCACGAAGACGCCTACGACGACGGCGATCACAGTGCTGAAGATGTCGTCGGTGCGCCGCAGCACCCGCACCAGGGCGACCAGACCGAGGATGACGACCATAGCCAGCGCCAGCGCGACCCACGGCAGGGTCTCCCACATCGTCTCGAAACCCTTGAACAGCAACATTCCGGCGACCGCCGCGCCCACGCTCTGCGCGCCCAGGATCATCCACTGTTTGCGGTTGGCGTCCGCGTCGGCGTCGCGTGCGGTGCGCGCACCCCGGCTACCCGCCGAGGCGGTGCCCACCCGGGCGGTGACCCGGCTCGCGCGCGACTTGGCCTGGCGCGCACGCGACTTGGCCCGGCGCGCCACCTTCGAGGCGGCGGCCCTGGTCGCGGCGCGCTTGCCCGCGCGGGTCGGCGCGGGTTCGGCGTCGTCCTCGTCGTCGTAGTAGTCGTCATCGTCGTAGTCGCCGTCGGCGTACTCCGCGTCGGAGTAGTCGTTGTCGGCGTAATCGCGGTCGGCGTACTCGCTTTCGGCGTAGTCGTCGGTGTCCGGGTCGCCGCCCAGCGCGTACACCTCGGTGTGCGCGTCGGCGTCGGGGCCGTGTTCGGCCCGCTGACGCAGCAGATCACCGGCCACCGACTGGCCCGCGAGCAGCGGCTGCTCCTGGCTGACCGGCGACCACGCGGCCGTCGGGAAGCCCCCGCTCTCCGGCGCGGCCTCGGCCTCGGGGCGATGCCTGCGCGCCGACCACGACGGCAGCTTCGACTTCCCGGTGCCCGGCGCGGACCGTCGGCGATCCAGCGCCGGACGCTGTTCGAGGTCGGGGCGCGGCGGGTCCGAGGCGGGAGCGCGGTTGAGCGCCTGAGTGGGACCCGGGTACGGCTGGTCCCCGGCGGGAGCGCGATTGAGCGCCTGAGTGGCGTCCGGGTACGGCTGATCCCCGGCGGGCGCGCGGTTGAGCGCCTGAGTGGGACCCGGGTACGGCTGGTCCCCGGCGGGAGCGCGATTGAGCGCCTGGGTGGCGTTGACGTCCGGGCGCGGGGCGAAGTCGGGCAGACCGGCGAAACCGGGGCCCGGGGCGCCGAAGGGCTGCGGGGGCGCCTCGGCGCCCGGCGCGTAGGGCGCCTCGAAGCCCGTCGGGCCGTAGGCGGGCGGCTGCGGCGCCCACGAGGGTGCGGGCGCGGCGGGGGGCGCGGCGGCTTCCTCGGCGGCCTCGGCGGCCCGTCGGCGCGCGGCCCGGCCGCCGGTGGCCGGGGGCGGCTGCGGCGGCTCGGGGAAGGCGGGGGCCTCGTCCTCCTGGTCGGGCTTGCGGCGGCGTCCACCACCGACCGCGGGGATCGCCCCCGAGCCGAACATCTGCGCGATCTCGGGATCGACAGCCCGGGTCGAGGGCGCACCGAGCCGGAAGGGCCCGCGCCCGTTCGACGGCGTGCCCAGATCGCGGGCCTCGGCGCGGAACGGGCCGAACGGGTCGGCGGCCGGGCGCGGCGCGGCCAGTCCGAGCGGATCACCGGGATCGACGCGCGAGATCGGACCCGACATCGGGGAGAACGCGGGCTCGGCCGGGCCGGGCGGCGGATAGGGGGCGGGCTGGTAGCTCGCGGGCGGGGCCGGTTCGGGCGCGTAGGCCGGTTCCGGCGCGGGCGGCTCCGGCTCCGCGGGCGCGGCGTGCGAGCTGGGACCGGAGCGGACGGTGGCGTTCTCGCCGGTCAGATCGGTGACCGAGAGACCACGGCCGCTGCGCCTGCGCCGCCCGCCGCCCCCGCCGGACGGGGTGGACGCGCCACCGGCGGCATTGCGCGCGAGTAGCTCGGCGACCGATAGCTGTTTGGAATCGTCGTTGCTCATGCGGGCTCCGCTCTCGTCACCGACGCCAGCGGCGGCACGACGGCCGGACCTCCGTTGGGCTCGGCGTCGAGCTTGCGCAGGATGAGTCCCTCACGCAGCGCCCATGGGCAGATCTCGATGCTGTCGAGCGACAACGCCCGCATACTCGCCTCCGCGACCAGTGCGCCGGCCACCAATTGCTGGGACCGGTCCGAACTCACACCCTCCAGCTCCGCGCGATCCGCGGCGGTCATCCGGGAGATGAACGCGATCAGCTGGCGCAGGCCGGAGCTGGTCAGTGTACGGCGCACCCGTGGGCCCGCGGCCGAGGGTGCGGCACCGGTCAGCCGGGCCAGCGAACGGAAGGTCTTCGAGGTGCCCACGGCCAGGTCCGGCTTGCCCGCCGCGGCGATCGCCTTGCTCGGCACGACCAGCTCGGCGTCGAGCCAGTCGCGCAGCACCGCGATCTTGCGCTTGCCCGGCGGATCGTCGCGCAACCATTCCCTGGTCAGCCTGCCCGCGCCGAGCTGCAGCGACAGCGCCACATCGGGTTCCTCGTCGCCGCCGTTGGACAGTTCCAGCGAGCCGCCGCCGATATCGAGATTGATGATGCGACCGGCGCTCCAGCCGAACCAGCGGCGCACCGCGAGGAAGGTCAGCCGGGCCTCGTCCTCGCCGGAGAGCACCTCCAGACCCACCCCGGTGCTGGCGCGGACACGGGCCAGCACCTCGTCGGAATTGGTGGCCTCGCGCAGCGCGGAGGTGGCGAACGGCATCAGTTCGACGCACCGGGAATTGCGGGCCAGATCGGCGAACTCGGCGATCGTGGCGATCAGCCTGGCCTCGCCCTCGGTGGTGATGCGGCCGTCGGCGTCCATGTTCTCCGACAGCCGTAACGCCGACTTCGACGAGCTCATGGGCATCGGGTGTCCACCACGATGCGCGTCCACCACGAGCAGGTGAACGGTATTGCTTCCGACATCGAGAACACCAAGCCGCACACGAATACGGTACTTGGTGATCCGGTACTACAGGCCAGGCGACTGAACTGTTAGCGTCACGAGTTGTGACCGATGGCGCAGCCGGCAACCCCGGGACCGGGCTCCGACCTGGGCGGAAGATGGATCCGAGCCCGGAGGTCGAGCTCGACTTCCCCCGCGAATGGATCGAGTTCACCGACCCAGCAAACGACGAGCACCAGATCGTCGCCGACCTGACCTGGCTGCTGTCGCGCTGGTCGTGCGTGTTCGGGACCCCGGCCTGTCAGGGCATCATCGCCGACCGCCCCGACGACGGCTGCTGCTCGCACGGTGCCTTCCTGTCCGACAAGGACGACCGCAAGCGCCTGGCAGGCGCTGTGAAGATGCTCACACCCGATGACTGGCAGCTGATGGGCGAGGCCACCGAGAAGGGCAAGGTCGTCAAGAAGGGTTACCTCGAACTCGACGAACTCGAGGACGAGCCCGCCCTGCGCACCCGCCGCTACGACGGCGCCTGCATCTTCCTCAACCGTCCCGGCTTCGCCGCGGGCGCGGGCTGCGCGCTGCACATCATGGCGGTGCGCAAGGGTATCGAGCCGCTCGAGGTGAAGCCGGACGTGTGCTGGCAGCTGCCGATCCGGCGCACCCAGGACTGGGTGGAGCGCCCCGACGGCGAGCAGATCCTGCGGACCGTGGTCACCGAATACGACCGCCGCGGCTGGGGTCCCGGCGGCCTGGATCTGGACTGGTACTGCACCGGCTCGCCCGACGCGCACGTCGGCACCCGGCCGGTCTGGCAGTCCTACGGCCCCGAACTGCGCGAACTGCTCGGCGCACCGGCCTACGAGGAGCTGGCCCGGCTGTGCCGCCGCCGCGAGGGCCTCGGCCTGATCGCGGTGCACCCAGCCACCGTCGAGGCCGAGCGCCAGGGCGGGCTTTCCGATCAGCAGGCGTGAAATCCTGGCGGCGAATCGGTTCATCTGCCTGCCATCCGGATGTCACCGAACTAGGGTTGGATTCCCTTTCATGTCCAAGAAAGCACTCTCTCTGGCGACCCTCGTGCTCGGCGCGGGCCTGGCCATGACCGGCGTGGCCAACGCCGAACCCAACGGCGATCCGGCCGCCTACGCCGACTTCACCGCCAGCTTCGTCAACTACACCGACCCGGCGGCCCTCAACGCGGCCGCCGACGGCAAATACATCATCGTGAGCGCGCAGGGCACCTCGACCACCATCGCCTGCCGCGGCAACGGCGCGGATGTGCCGATCTACGACTGCATGCAGGAAGACGCCTACGGCTGGCTGCCGCTGAACAAGATCGACACCCCCCTGGGCGTGGCTTGGAGCGCTCTGTAATTTTGGCGGCTGGCGCCGCGGGGTTTTCGGCCCTGAGGGCCTCACTCCCGAGGGGCGATACTCCGCCTTCGGCGTTACGTCTCGCCCCTCGGGAGCGAGGCGGCCGAAAACCCGGTGGTGGGTTCCGTTCTACGGACCGTTGCTGGTTTCGTTCTACGGTCTGCTCTACGAGGAGAGCCCGGTCTCACATGGGTGAGGCCGGGCTCTTCGGTATCGGGGCCGATGCCCGGTTCTACGCCTCGAGTTTGTAGCCGAGGCCGCGCACGGTGACGAGGTGTTCCGGCTTGGCCGGGTCGGCCTCGATCTTCGAGCGCAGTCGCTTGACGTGCACGTCGAGGGTCTTGGTGTCGCCCACGTAGTCGGCGCCCCAGACGCGGTCGATCAGCTGGCCGCGGGTGAGCACGCGGCCGGAGTTGCGCAGCAGGTATTCGAGCAGGTCGAACTCCTTGAGCGGCAGGGTCACCTGACCGCCGTTGACGTGCACGGTGTGCCGGTCGACATCCATCCGCACCGGCCCGGCCTCCAGCACGCCGTTCTCGCTGCTGGAATCGAGTTCGTCGCCCGCGCCGCGGCGCAGCACCGCGCGGATGCGGGCGATCAGCTCGCGCGCCGAGTACGGCTTGGTGACGTAGTCGTCGGCGCCCAGTTCCAGCCCGACGACCTTGTCGATCTCGCTGTCGCGCGCGGTCACCATGATCACCGGCACGCCGCTGCGGGTGCGCAGCTGCTTGCACACGTCGGTGCCGCTCATGCCGGGCAGCATCAGGTCCAGCAGCACGATGTCGGCGCCGGAGCGGTCGAACTCGGCCAGCGCGGACGGGCCGTCGCCGACGACGGTGACGTCGAAGCCTTCCTTGCGCAGCAGGAATGCCAGCGGATCGGCCAGCGACTCCTCGTCCTCGACGATCAACACACTCGTCATCTGCGTGCCTCCACACCGTTCGCTCGACCAGCGGGGGTGCGCTGGGCGATGGTTTCTCTCGTGCTGAGCTCCGGGCCCGACGCCGTGTCCTCGTCGCCCTCCGTCTCCAGATGGGCGGGGATGCGCAGGGTGAACGTCGAGCCGGTACCCAGCTTGCTCCACAGGGTGATTTCACCGTTGTGGTTGGCGGCCACGTGTTTGACGATGGCCAGGCCGAGTCCGGTACCGCCGGTCGAGCGGGAGCGGGCCTTGTCGGAGCGGAAGAACCGCTCGAACACCCGCTCCTGGTCTTCCTTGGCGATGCCGATGCCGCGGTCGGTGACGGCCATCGCGACGTGATCGCCGCGCAGCGACCGGCTCACCGACACGTGCGAACCCTGCGGCGAGTACGCGATGGCGTTCTCCACCAGGTTCGACAGCGCGGTGACCAGCAGCGTCTCGTCGCCGAGCACCTCCAGCCCGCTGGGGCGGTCGGTGCTGACGGTGATGCCCGCGGCCTCGGCGGTGGTGCGCGAGCGGTCGACCGCCTGCTGCACCACCGTGTCGACGTCGACCACGGCCAGATCGGGCAGCTTCTCGGCGCCCTGCAGACGCGAGAGCGCGATCAGCTCGGTGACCATCTTGCCCAGGCGCCGGGATTCGGCCAGCACGCGCGAGCCGAAGTGCCGAACGGCCTCGGGATCGTCGGCCGATTCCAGCATGGCCTCGGCCAGCAGGCTCATCGCGCCGACCGGGGTCTTGAGCTCGTGGCTGACATTGGCGACGAAATCGCGGCGGGTCGCTTCCATGCGCGCCTGCTCGGAATCGTCGTCGGCGAACAGCACGACGAAGCTGGTCTCCTCGCGGGAGAGTTTGCGGGCCACGCCGCGCACGGCGATCCGCCCGCGGCCCGGCGAGGGGTTCTTGGCGGTGAGGTCGTACTCGGCGGCGTCGCCCGTCGCGAGGACCTTCTCCACCGCCGCCCAGGCGCGCTCGTCGAGCAGCCGGTTGCGCACCAGCCCCAGCTCCTCGGCGCGCGGATTCACCAGCACCACATCGCGATACTCGTCCACCACCGCGATGCCGCTCTCCGAGGCCAGCACGATCAGGTCGAGCACCTGCGACATCGTCAGCCCGGTGTCCTCCTGATTGCGCGCGGCATGGCGGGCATTGACATACGGGATCAGCAGGCCACCGACTGCCAGTCCGACGACAGCCGCGAGGACTGCCAACAGCACCGCCTGCGGAACACTCACATGATTGATCGTACGAGTGCGGGCAGGGGTACCGACGCCGGGTCACAGAAGTTTCGCGCAGGTCACAGCCCCTTGGCACACCGTTCGCCTGCCGTTCACCCACCAGGCACCCACCCCGCCCCCGGGCGTGTCCGCCCGGCGTGTCGGCGGTGCGGGTCCAGGTCAGTCGTCGGGCTCGTCGTCGGCGCCGAGCGCCGAGATCGCCTCGATCAGCCGGTCCTTGTTCGTCGGCTCGATATGCAGATCCCGGAACCGGTGGTAGCTGAGGCACCGGCCGTCATCGCGCACATCGAACCAGGTCAGATAGCGCGATCGGAGACGACACGATCAGCCCGGTCTTGAACGGGCAGCAACGTCGCTTGTTCAGGATCTTCCACGTCTCGAGCTGGGCGAACGCCCGCTGCCGCTGAACCTCCAGTACCCCAACAGCTTTCAGATGGCAGCCGGAAAATGGCTCAGCGAGGTCGATTCCGCGGGCCGGATCCGCGTCGACGAGACCCGGCAGTCCCCGAGCCGGAAGAAGCTCGAGGCGTCCGCGATCGTGGCCGGGGCCCAACGCCGAAAGGCACCCCGCAGGGTGCCTTTCGGTTTCGCAGTCTCGAGTTCGGTTTCGCAGTCTCGAGTTCGGTTTCGCAGCCTCGAGTTACGGAACGAGTTCCGGATTCAGCGTGACAGCGCCGGCCCCGATACCGGCCCCGACGAGCGCACCGATCCCGGCCGCTGGAATACCGGCGATACCGGCTCCGATGGCGGCCCCGATCGCCACACCCGCGACAGCGCCGATCGCGATGGACGGACCGGCGATCACCGCCTGCGCCGCCAACCCGGCGATGAAGACCGGCACGTTGATGAGGCAACCCGTGGTAACGCAGCCCGCGAGCGAGCCGATCAGGATTCCGGCCGCCACTGTGCCGATCCCGATCAAGAATCCGGCACCCGCGCCGATCACACCACCGACGACGGCACCGGGAACAGCACCGACCACCGCCGCGGGAATCCCGGCCGCCGCGGCGCCGACCCCGGCGCCGACCAGCGCACCGGTCCCGACCTTGTCGAGCCCGAGGCTCGGGCCGTCGATGGAAAAGGCCGCCTCCGCCGGATTCGACACAGCCTGGAACGACACCGGGCGGTCATCGAGCCGGACCACATTCTGATCATCGACGGTGAGCGTGTGCCCGTCGATCGTCATCGTCCGATCATCGACGAACGCGATTTCGTGACCGTTGTAGGTCGTGGTGCGCTCGATACTCGAAACCTGCGGTGCGACCGGCGCAGCGGACGCCACATCCGCGCAGGTCACGATGACCGCCAGCGGCAGTGCACCGGCAACGAGCGCCCGGCTGAATTTTCTGGTTGCATGGCGAAGAGCCACGTTTCCCCCCTCGGTAACAAATGGTCGACAGAACGCGATCATTGAATATCACCGAAAGTGGGCGAGCCAAATATTGTGACCCGCCCGACTTTTCCTTTTCAAAGAGTTCTCGATCACAATGAAGACCCCGTGAATCCGGACCTCGTGGCGGGATCATTCGATGGCGGCGAGGAGACCGGGCGCGGAACGGGGGACTGATACCGGGGAGTGAGGGTGGAGTCCTACCCCGGGTCGATGTGGTTGGCGGCTCGGGGTTTCTACCTTCGGGGCATGCGTATTCGAGCTCTCGCTCTCTCGATCTGTACTGCCTCCCTGCTGGTTTCGGTCGGCACAGCCGACGCCGCCCCGGCGGACACCGTGCGCGCTGGTCTCGACGAGCTGATCCGCTCCGGCGCGGTCGGGGCGCTGGCCACGCTCACCGCCGACGGGGCCACCACCCTCACCACGGCGGGCCTCGCCGACGCGGCGTCGGGGACGCCGATCCCGGCGGATCGGCCCGTGCACGTCCGGGTCGGCAGCATCACCAAGACGTTCACCGCCGCCGTGGTGCTGCAACTGGTCGCCGAACACCGCGTCGAGCTCGACGCGCCGGTCGACACCTACCTGCCGGGCCTGCTCACCGGCGACGGGATCGACGGGCGCGTGATCACCGTCCGGCAGATCCTCGGCCACCGCAGTGGCCTCCCCGAACCGGTGCTGCCCGGCATGGACGAGCACCAGGCGGCCGTGCGGGGCCGGACCTTCACCCCGGCACAGGCGGTCGCCCTCGCCCTGCGCAATCCCGCGCGGTTCACCCCCGGCACCCGGTTCGAGTACGCCAACATCAACTACCACGTGGCCGGGATGCTGATCGAGGCGGTGACCGGACACCGCTACGGCGACGAGCTGCGCGACCGCATCCTCACTCCGCTCGACCTGTCACACACCTACCTCCCCGGCACCGGCGAAACCGACCTGCGGACCCCGCATCCGACCGGCTACACGACCGTCGACGGCATCGTCACCGACGAAACCCGCATGGAACCCTCGGTGCCCTGGGCCGCCGGCGCGCTCGTCAGTACGGGCGCCGACCTCAACCGCTTCTACACCGCGCTGCTGGCCGGGCGGGTGATCCCACGGGCCCAACTACGCGACATGCTCGACGGCGTCGACATGGGCAACGGTGACGGCATGTCCTACGGACTCGGCGTCGGCTACACGCAGCTCCCGTGCGGCGCGCGCTACATCGGCCATCTCGGCGACGTCCGAGGCTTCGCCGCCATCGCGGGCGCCACCCCCAACGGCCGAGCGGTGACCATCTCCTACACCGGCACGCCCACCGCCGTGAACCTCGGCGGCCTGCTCACCGGCGCACTGTGCCCGTGACACTTCGTGTCAGCTCAACAGCCTGCTCAGCGCGGCTGATGCCCGGTTTCGGCTGGTTGCCCGGCAGGACACGAGTGTGTAACGTCACACGAGCAAGAACGGCCGCCCGGTGAGCTGGAACTCACCGAACGGCCTGGGTACGAAACAGATAGCAGCTGTTCGCACCGTGGGATGAAATCCTACATGCAACGGCTCGATGCCTCATGGCGTCGGGCCATCGTCGTCATCGGGTGAGGTCTGCCCCGCGCGACGAGCTGACTGTGTCGTGTTCAGGCGTGGCCGCTTCTGCCGGTCGTTATCGGAGAGCCCGACCGAGGGACAGACAG